>SHXX01000048.1 GCA_009693165.1 Chloroflexota bacterium | reverse complement strand
GTGTACTTCGCCCGACCCTGCAGCGCCAGCACCTTCGTGATCGCCGCCGTCAGCGTCGTCTTCCCGTGGTCCACATGCCCCACCGTCCCCACATTCACGTGCGGCTTGTTCCGCTCGAACTTCTGCTTCGCCATCGACCTCGTCTCCTCAGCACCAAGCGGTGCACACCAAAAAGCATCCGCGCAGAATGCGCTGCAAGAGGGCGAGGCCCACCGCGAGACGCCCGCAATCACCACCGTCAAGCCAACTGATCGCAGCCATACTGCACTCATACCGGCCTAAACAAACCAAAAGTGACTATTCTTCTCAGGAACATGGTTCAACGCCAGCCATCAACTAACTGGCGCGATTACCTATTCCAAGGGTCTTGCTCGACGGCCCAGACGCGCCTATCGGCGCGACTTGGCAACAACCGTCTCCGCAACAGACGCAGAAGCCGGTTCGTAGTTACCAAACTCCATTGAGTATGTCCCCCGACCCGAAGTAATCGAGCGCAGGTTACCGACATACCCAAACATCTCGGCCAGAGGAACCATGGCCTTTACAACCTGAGCATTTCCCCGGGAGTCCATCCCTTCGATTCGCCCACGTCTGGAGTTCAAGTCGCCAATGGCATCACCCAAATACGCCTCCGGAACAACCACTTCGACCTTCATCATTGGCTCGAGAAGGACAGCGTTTGCCCTCTCCACGGCAGATTTAAGTGCCATGGACCCAGCGATATGGAATGCCATTTCCGAGGAGTCTACCTCATGGTAGCTTCCGTCAAACAACGTTACCCGCAAGTCTACCAGAGGATAGCCCGCACGACCACCGGTGAGCAGCGCACCCCGGACACCTTCCTCAACCGCCCCAATGTACTCACGCGGAATGACGCCACCGACCACCTTGTTCAGGAACTCAAAACCTGCTCCGCGCTCAAGAGGCTCGACGTCGATCCACACGTGACCGAACTGGCCCTTGCCACCGGTCTGCCGAATGAACTTGCCCTCCTGCTTGACCTGCTTGGAGATTGTCTCCTTGTAGGCAACTTGGGGCTTCCCAACATTCGCCTCAACCTTGAACTCGCGCATCATCCGGTCAACGATGACCTCAAGATGGAGTTCACCCATGCCCTCGATGAGAGTCTGTCCCGTCTCCTTGTCAGTCGAAGCGCGAAACGTGGGATCTTCCTCGGCCAGCCGCTGAAGAGCCACACCCATCTTGTCCTGATCACTCTTCGTCTTGGGCTCGATGGCCTGACTGATGACCGGCTCCGGAAATGTGATCGCCTCAAGCAACACTTCGTTGGTCTCATCACTCAAGGTGTCACCAGTAGTGGTGTCCTTGAGCCCGATCGCAGCGGCGATATCACCAGCGAAAACCTCTTCGACGTCTTCTCTTTGGTTGGCATGCATCCGTACCAAACGGCCGAGACGTTCACGCTTGCCCTTGGTCGTGTTCATCGCGTACGACCCTGAAGAGGCGCGACCCGAGTACACGCGGAAGTACGTCAGCTTTCCCGCGAACGGGTCAGTCACAATCTTGAACGCCAGCGCCGTGAACGGCTCGCTGTCGTCGGCGTGCCGGACCAGTGGCTCAGTAGTGCCAGGCACGGTTCCGACCATCGGCGGAATATCCAGCGGTGACGGAAGGAAGGTCACAATCGCATCGAGTAGCGGCTGGACGCCCTTGTTCTTGAGGGCGGCACCGCACAGTACTGGCACGAGGGTCCCAGCAAGCGTCGCCCGGCGGAGAGCCGCGATAAGCTCATCAACGCCAATCTCACCGCCTTCAAGAAATTTCTCGGTCAACGCGTCGTCAGTCTCGGACACAACTTCCACCAACCGCTCGCGAGCAGCCGCAACGTCGGCCGCCATGTCTGCAGGGATTGGAGCAACCGTTGGTTCCTCACCCTTGTCGTCGGTGTACAGGACTGCACGACCATTGATAATGTCAACGATCCCGCGGAAGGACTGCTCCAGGCCTACTGGCATCTGGATAACTGCCGGGCGGGCACCGAGGCGCTCACGCACCTGAGATACGCACTCCCAAAAGTTCGCCCCAGTCCGGTCCATCTTGTTGACAAAGCAGATGCGAGGCACACCGTACTTGTCCGCCTGCCTCCACACCGTCTCGGACTGAGGCTCGACGCCAGCCACGCCGTCAAAGACAACAACCCCGCCGTCGAGCACCCGCAACGACCGCTCCACCTCAACCGTGAAGTCCACGTGACCTGGGGTGTCGATGATGTTGATGCGGTGCCCATCCCAGAAGCACGTGGTTGCTGCCGAAGTGATTGTGATGCCTCGCTCGCGCTCCTGCGGCATCCAGTCCATGGTCGCAGCACCCTCATGGACTTCACCAATCCGATGAGTGACACCGGTGAAGTAGAGGATGCGTTCAGTGACCGTAGTCTTGCCGGCATCGATGTGAGCGATGATGCCGATGTTCCGTGTCACATCCAGCGGATATTTACGCGCCATTTATTCTGCTCCCGCGGTCGTAACTGCTTACACACTGGCATGGCATCCGCGAATACGACCCTGACCCATCGCGAACCACCGATCGGCAACGAAAAAGACTACCGGATGCCTGTTGCCTCAACATCCTTCAGCCCCCAAGGGCCAGTTCACACCCGGCAATGCTCGGACCACCAGCCGCATACAAGCGAACGCGCTGCGCGCACCTTGAGATGCGACGCAGCGCGTCAAGCTGTGACCAAGCCGCCGTCAAACCAGCAACCAGGCGGAGGCCTTACCAGCGGTAATGCGAAAACGCCTTGTTCGCATCCGCCATGCGATGGACTTCGTCACGTCGGCGCACTGACCCGCCTTGGCCCGACGAGGCATCCTGCAATTCAGCTGCAAGCTTCTCAACCATGCTCTTGCCACTGCGTGCGCGAGCAAACCGCACTAGCCACCGCATCGCTAACGAATTTCGACGGTCCATCCGGATCTCGATAGGGACTTGGTAGGTGGCACCGCCGACTCGCCGAGGCCGAACCTCAATGACTGGTGTCGAATTGCGAAGCGCTTGCTGGAACACCTCTAGACCGGGGCGCTTGGCACGCGCCTCGACCAAGTCGATGGCCCCATAGACAATGCGCTCCGCGAGCGACTTCTTGCCGCATTCCATCACCTTGTTGATGAACCGTTGAACATCAACGTCATGAAACCGACTATCTGGATCAATGTGGCGCTTCGGCGCCTGTCCCCTTCGTGACATGAAAGCCTCACTTGTATGCTGGCAGGTCCGATGAACCCTGTATGTGCGGGAACCCGGCCACCTGCCGGTCACACGCGACTAGCGCCGACCGCGTGCCGGCGCGGCGACAGCCTGACCAGGCTTCGGGCGCTTGGCCCCATACTTCGACCGGCCCTGCTTGCGGTTCTTCACACCAGTAGCGTCAAGCTTGCCGCGAACGATGTGGTAACGAACACCGGGAAGGTCCTTCACACGACCACCTCGGATCAACACCACCGAATGCTCCTGAAGGTTGTGACCCTCGCCAGGGATGTACGCCGTGACCTCAATACCGTTCGAGAGCCGGACGCGTGCGATCTTACGCAACGCCGAGTTCGGCTTCTTGGGACTAGCGGTCTTGACTTGCACACAGACGCCCTTCTTGAAGGGAGCCGGGTTAGCACGGGAGGTCCGACCCGTCTGTGCGTTATAGGTGAAGTGGAGGGCAGGGGCCCGCACTTTCCTGGCTGCGCGGGTTCTCCCGTGCCGAATTAGCTGACTGATTGTTGGCACGCTACCTGCATCCTCCACGGCAACTGTGTCGCCGTTGGTTCGAAGCGATCCGGTTCTCCTGCAGCGACCACCGTCTGCCGACGCGGCCACAACGAGAAAGTATATCCCGTGGTTTATCTACCGGGCAATCATCACCTCTGATGACTGCCGCATCACAGCGCCGCGAAGGGTGGTCACGCGAAATAAATCCCGCGCGACCACCGAGTTGACGTGTTACTCGCCGCCACCCGAGAATGGGAGGAGCAAGTTGTCGTCATCATCGGAGCCTGCACCGACGCCGAGGAAGGCACGGGCCGCCTCCTCGATCGCCTCGGCCTCACCGAGGCGCTCGGCCTGTACTTGCGCGGCCAGGCGAAGCTGCTCGGCACGCTGAAGACGCTTGATGTAGCCAGTCCCTGCCGGGATCAGCTTGCCGATGATTACGTTCTCCTTGAGGCCGATGAGTTTGTCCTTGGCACCGGTCACAGCCGCCTCGGTCAAGACCCGCGTGGTCTCCTGGAAGGAAGCCGCGGCCAGGAAACTCTCCGTCGAGAGTGACGCCTTCGTCACCCCCAGCAGGACCGTCTGGGCTGCCGCCGGCTCGCCACCCTCAGCGAGGACACGTTGGTTCACTTCCTCGTAGTGGAAGCGATCCACGATCTCGCCCGGCAGCAACTCCGTGTCACCAGGCGCATCGACACGCACCTTGCGCAGCATCTGCCTCGTGATCACCTCGATGTGCTTGTCATTGATCGAGACGCCCTGGCTCCGGTACACGCCCTGCACCTCGGCCACCAGGTAGTGCTGAACTGCCTCGCGCCCGAGCACCGCAAGGATGTCCTGCGGGTTCTTCGGACCATCAGTCAGCGCATCACCGGCACGAACCAGCTGGCCCGTGGACACGAGCAAGCGGGTCGACGGCGGGATCAGGTACTCCCGGTCATCAACCTCCTCATACCGCACCACGAGTTCGCTGCCCTCCATGGTGACGACACCGGCCACCGGTGCGACGACCTTGTCATCGTTCGATAGCAGGGCGAGGTTTGCGGATGTGCCTGGTGCGCCAAGTCCATCGACGACCGACGCCTCGGTCGCGCGATAGGCAACCACGTCACCGGCCGCGACGGTCTTGCCTTCAAGTCCACTCAGAATCTCGAACCCGTCGGGCAACCGGACCGGCTCGGAGAAAGGCTGCGACGATACTACCCGGACACGCAATGCGTCACCCGGCAGCAACTCGACACGTCCCTCGATGTGGCTGATGATCGCCGCACCCTTGGGCACCCGTGCCTCGAACAGTTCCTCGACCCGCTTGAGGCCACCCTCCGCGGTCGTCACGTCGACCGCGACATACTCCTCCCGCTCGATCGTCTTGCCGTCCTTTGCCCAGATGACCCGCTTCTGCGCATTCGCAGCCGATCCACCAGTGTGGAAGGTTCTCATGGTCAACTGGGTGCCGGGCTCGCCAATCGACTGGGCGGCGACGATACCCACCGCTGCTCCAAGCTCCACCGGACGCGCCGTCGCGAGATTGCGCCCGTAGCAGTCGCTGCAGATCCCGTACCGGGCCTCGCACGTCAGCGGGGACCGGACGCGGAAGACCTTGATCCTGGTTCCCTCGATAGCCTTGAGTGCGCGCTCGTCAATCTCTCCCCCGGCCTCGACGATGACCTCGCCGGTCTCCGGATCGACGACGTGCTCCACCGTATTGCGGCCAAGGATGCGGTTTGCGAGCGTGCTTGCAACCGACCGGTCATCTGGGCGGAGGACCAAGATGCCCTGCACCGTGCCGCAATCGATCTCCCGCACCCCGACATCCTGCGCCACGTCGATCAGCCGGCGGGTCAGGTAGCCAGCCTCAGCGGTCTTCATGGCCGTGTCCGCGAGGCCCTTGCGGGCACCGTGGGTGGAGAGGAAGTACTCGAGTGGCATCAGGCCCTCGCGGAAGTTGGTCTTGACGGGCAAGCCTTCCTTGAGACGCCCCTTGGTGTCGGCCATGAGCCCACGCATCCCGGCAACCTGCCGGATCTGCTGGAACCCACCCTTGGCTGCCCCGGAAGACGCCATCATGTGGACCGGTCCGTCCGGGTTCAGCTCCGCCTTGACTGCCCGCTCGACCTCAGTCATCGCGTGGGTCCAGATCTCCACGAGCTTCGAGGACTTCTCCGCCTCGGTGATCAGGCCACGGTTGAAGTCCCAGTCAGCCCGGTTGGTCTCCTCGTCAGCCTCGGACACGATGCGCTTCTTCTCGACTGGGATGTGGATGTCACTGATGGCCATCGTGATGCCGGAGACCGTCGCATACCGGAAGCCTAGGTACTTGAGCCGGTCGACGACCTCGGCGGTCTCGCGGAAACGCGCCGCCAGGTCGACAAGCCGCTGGGCGTCGTCAAGCAACGGGTCATGGCGTGACGGCATCATGCAACTCGAAACGAGACCCTTCACCTTGGTCTTGTCGAGGATGTCGTTGTAGAAGCGGAGGCGCTTGGGCAGGACACTGTTCAGGATGATCCTCCCGACCGTCGTCGGAAACAGCTCCGACCACCCGTAGATCACCCCGGCCGCAACCGGAGGCTCCGGGAAGTCCTCGTCGGTCACCCGTACGCGCACCTTCGCATGGAGGTCCACCATCCCGAGGTCACGGGCCAGCATGACTTCCTCGAACGAACCGAATGCCCGTCCCTCACCCACCATCCCGTCACGCTCGAGCGTGAGGTAGTAAAGACCAACCACCATGTCCTTCGTCGGCGCAACGATCGGCTCGCCACTCGCCGGGGAGAGCAGGTTGTTGTTCGCCATCATGAGCTCGCGCGCTTCCCGCTGCGACTGCTCGGAAAGCGGCACGTGGACCGCCATCTGGTCACCGTCGAAGTCCGCATTGAACGCGGTGCAGACGAGCGGATGGATCTGGATCGCACTGCCCTCGACGAGGACCGGGTCGAATGCCTGGATGCCGAGGCGATGCAGGGTCGGTGCACGGTTCAGGAGCACGGGATGGCCCTGGATCACTTCCTCGAGCACATCCCAGACCTCGCCTCGCCCACGCTCCACAACCCGCTTGGCGCTCTTGATGTTGGGTGCATGGCCATGCTCGACAAGCTTTCGCATGACGAACGGCTTGAACAGTTCGAGCGCCATCTTCTTCGGCAACCCGCACTGGTGCAGCTTGAGGTCAGGGCCGACCACGATGACCGAACGCCCCGAGTAGTCAACCCTCTTGCCGAGCAGGTTCTGGCGGAACCGGCCCTGCTTGCCACGGAGCATGTCCGAAAGGCTCTTGAGCTTGTGATTGGTTGACCCGGCAACCGCCCGCCCCCGGCGCCCGTTGTCGATCAGCGCGTCACACGCCTCCTGCAGCATGCGCTTCTCGTTGCGGATGATGATCTCGGGAGCGCCGAGTTCAAGCAGGCGCTTGAGTCGGTTGTTCCGGTTGATCACCCTCCGATACAGGTCGTTGAGGTCACTCGTGGCAAACCGGCCACCGTCCAGCTGGACCATCGGCCGGAGATCCGGAGGCAGTACCGGCAGCACCGTAAGGATCATCCACTCCGGCTTCGCCTTCTGGGCGGACCGGCGGAAGTTCTCCACGACACGCAGGCGCTTGATGGCCTTCTTGCGCTTCTGGCTCGACGAGGAATGGACGTCATGCCGGAGCTGCGCCGAGAGGGTCTCGAGGTCCAGTTCGCGGATGATCTCCAGGATTGCCTCGGCACCCATGCCGGCACGGAAGATGCCAGGCGCAACCTCCTGGAGCTCCCGGTACTGCGTGTCGGTCAGGAATTGCATTGGCGCAATCTTGTCGACACTGTCCTTCTTGCTCTGGATGCTCGCCTCGAGCGCCTCGATCTCCTCGTTCATCTTGCGAGCGAGCGCATCGATCTCCGCATTCGCAACGGTGCGGATCCGTTCCTTCTCCCGGTCGGTCTCGGATTCGATCCGGCGAACCTCATCCTCCAACTGCGAGCCGCCCAGGGCGCCGGAAGACCGCGTCTCGCCGTCGACTGCGTCGCTCTCTGAGCTACCCGACACCGGAGCCACACCCATGGTGATCTCGGCAATGCGCTGGTGCTTCTCCGCATCCAGGCGGTCAAACTCGCCCCGGACCTGAGTCTCGAGCACCCGCTGCTGCTCGGTAGTCGCGACGTCTACCTGGGTCGAGCGCTCGGCAACCGCTGCCTCGATCCCTTCGATGGCACGCTGGCGCGCCTCGGCATCGACGGAAATCGTGATGTACGAGGCGAAATAGAGAACCTTCTCAAGGTTGCGGGGCGAGATGTCCAGAAGGACACCAAGGCGGCTCGGCGTTCCCTTGAAGTACCAGATGTGGCTCACCGGGGATGCGAGCTCGATGTGGCCCATCCGCTCGCGCCGCACCTTCGCCCGGGCGACCTCGACGCCACACTTGTCGCAAACGATCCCCTTGAACCGGACCCGCTTGTACTTGCCGCAATAGCACTCCCAGTCTTTGGTAGGACCAAAGATCCGCTCGCAGAACAACCCATCCTTCTCAGGCTTGAGTGTCCGGTAGTTGATCGTCTCCGGCTTGGTCACCTCGCCGTATGACCACGAGCGGATCAGGTCCGGCGACGCAATGCCGATGCGGATAGCGTTGAAATCGTTGACTTCCACGGTCAGTTTCCCTTCACATCGACGCGTAGATCAATCACGGTCCTCAAACCCTTCAAGGTTGATGCCAAGTTCGGGAAGCGAATCCCCGCCACTGTCGTCAATCAGAGGAATCGCCTCCTCATTTTCATTCAGGACCTCGACAGCGAGACCAAGGCTATGCAGCTCCTTCATAAGGACCTTGAAGGACTCAGGCACTCCGGGCTCCATGATCGGCTCGCCCTTGACAATTGCCTCGTAGGTCTTCACCCGGCCAACAATGTCGTCAGACTTGACCGTAAGGAGCTCTTGAAGAATGTGTGCAGCCCCATAGGCCTCGAGTGCCCAGACCTCCATCTCACCAAATCGCTGACCGCCAAACTGTGCCTTCCCACCGAGCGGCTGCTGAGTGATGAGGGAGTACGGTCCGGTCGAGCGCGCATGGATCTTGTCTTCGACCAAATGGGCCAGCTTGAGCATATAGATGTACCCGACACACACATCCTGGTCGAAAGCGTCACCAGTGCGCCCATCGTAGAGGCGTGCCTTGCCGTTGGGATTGAACACCGACGGCCGGCCAACGTCCTCGCCCTCCTGCGCCGCCAAAGCGACATTCTTGGCCTCTTGGAGGAGAGCCTCGATCTGGCTCTCCTTCGCGCTGTCAAACACCGGCGAGGCAACCTTGATGCCTAGCGCGGAAGCAGCCCATCCAAGGTGCGTCTCAAGAATTGACCCGATGTTCATTCGCGACGGAGCCCCAAGTGGGCTCAGGATGATGTCAACCGGGGTGCCATCCTCAAGATACGGCATGTCCTCAACTGGCATGACCTTTGCGATGACGCCCTTGTTGCCGTGGCGACCGGCCATCTTGTCACCCTCGGTCAACTTGCGCTTGACCGCGATTGAAACCCGGACCATCTCATGAACACCGGCAGGCAGTTCGCCCGCGCCGGCATCATCGCGCCTGAACTTCTTGACGTCAACAACCTTGCCGTACTCACCGGAAGGAACGCGAAGCGAAGTGTCCTTCACTTCACGCGCCTTCTCGCCGAAGATTGCACGAAGCAAACGCTCCTCGGCTGTCAGCTCGGTCTCGCCCTTCGGGGTGATCTTGCCGACTAGAATGTCCCCAGCCCGGACCTCGGCACCTACGTAAATGATCCCGTCGTCGTCGAGACGCCTGAGAGCATCCTCGCCAACATTCGGGATATCCCGGGTGATTTCCTCCTGCCCGAGCTTGGTGTCGCGAGCCTCAACCTCGTACTTCTCAATGTGAATCGAGGTGAACCTGTCATCCTGAACCAGTCGCTTACTAAGGAGGATGGCATCCTCAAAGTTGCCGCCCTCCCAGAACATGAATGCACACAACACGTTCTGGCCGAGGGCAAGCTCACCACCGTCAGTGGACATGCTGTCCGCAATCGGTTGGCCTGCAACAACGTGGTCGCCCTTCGACACGATCGGTCGCTGGTTGATGCAAGTGCCCTGGTTAGAGCGCACAAACTTCCGCAAGGCATGACGGTGGGGCTGACCTTCATGGTCCACAACAACCACCTCGGTCGCGGTCGCACTTACAACCTCACCAGTCGCCTTCGCAATCGCAACCTGCCCGGAGTCCTTGGCCACCTGGAATTCAACACCGGTTGCTACCAGTGGCGCCTCAGGCCGAAGCAGAGGAACGGCCTGACGCTGCATGTTCGCGCCCATCAGGGCTCGGTTTGCATCATCGTGCTCAACAAATGGGATGAGCGCCGCTGCGACCGACACGAACTGCTTTGGCGAAACGTCGAGCAAATTCACCCGCTCAGCCGGGGCGGTCTCGAACTCACCTACGTGACGGACAACCACGGTTGATTGAACGATGTTTCCGTTTCCATCAATCTCAGTGTTCGCCTGAGCGATGTAATAAACCTCTTCCTCATCGGCCGCGAGGTACCGGATATCGTCAGCACCCTTTACGTACGACCGAACAGGTAACTCGAAATCGCCGTGATCCGATGCAGCCGCCACCAAGCCAGCCGCGAGAGAAGCATCAACCTCAATGGGCTGGCTAGCAACAACCGAAACCAACGGGGCAACGATGTTCGACTCAAAAATCGAAGTGACAGCCGTGGGAACGCGGCCACGGGAATCAACAACAATTTGCCTGCCTACCAGCTCGTGTGGATCCATGTTCACGCTGATCGACACCGTGCGGTGAACGGCACGATAGGGGGTCTCAATGAACCCATAGTCATTGATCCGACCGTAGGTAGCAAGGGATCCGATCAAACCAATGTTCGGGCCTTCGGGCGTCTCAATGGGACAGATCCGACCGTAATGGGACTCATGAACGTCGCGAACCTCAAGACCCGCCCGGTCACGTGAGAGGCCTCCCGGTCCAAGGGCAGAAAGGCGACGCTTGTGGGTCACCTCTGAGAGAGGGTTCGTCTGGTCCATGAACTGACTCAACTGCGAACCGCCGAAGAATTCCTTCATGGCAGCAACAACCGGCCGGATGTTGACCAACTGCGAGGGTGTCGCCGAATCAGGATCCTGGATCGTCATTCGCTCCTTGATGACCCGCTCCATGCGGAGGAGGCCAACCCGGAACTGGTTCTGGATCAGCTCACCAACCGCGCGAATACGGCGATTGCCAAGATGATCGATGTCGTCGGGACGATCCTGGTCACGGTTAAGGCGGATCAGCTCACGGACGACAGCCACAAGGTCATTGACATCAAGCGTCCGGTCAGTCCGGCCAAAACTCCTCAGCCGACGGTTGAGCTTGTAGCGACCAACGCGACCGAGATCGTAGCGACGCGAATTGAAGAACAGGCCATGAACCGTTGTTTCGGCATTGGACATGGTCGCCGGATCACCAGGACGAAGCCGACGGTAGATCTCGATGACCGCATCCTTGTAGTCCCTGGATGGGTCACGCCGGGTCGTCGTGCCGATTGTGGAGGCGATGAACTGATGCTCGGGATCGGTATCGACGTCCTCGAACAGCGCGTAAATGGCTTCGTCGTTGGCATAGTCGCTGGACAGCGAGCGAAGCAAAGTCGTAACCGGGATCTTTCGCTTGCGGTCAATCTTTACCGTAAGCATTCCCTTGTTGCTGGTCTCGAACTCTAGCCAAGCGCCACGGCTCGGAATCAACTTCGCCGTATACAGGTACCGAGCGGTCGCGCCGTCGAACTCACGGTCAAAGTACACACCAGGGGACCGGACCAACTGGCTGACAACGACGCGCTCGGAACCGTTGATGATGAAGGTGCCATGCTCGGTCATCATGGGGAAGTCACCCATGAAGATCTGCGACTCCTTGATCTCACCAGTGTTCTTGTTTCGCAATTCAGCCCGACAATTCAGGGCTGCGCCGAACGTGAGGTCACGCTCCCGGCAGTAGTCCTCATCGAATTTCGGATCCCCGAAAGGATCGGAATCGACCCACAACCGCAGCTCTAGGTTCTTGCCCGTGAAATCCGTGATGGGCGAAATTTCGTCGAACAGATCGCGCAACCCATCTCGCTTGAACCATCCGAAAGACTTTTTCTGGATCTCCAGAAGGTTCGGCATTTCGAGCAATTCGCGGGAGCTGCCGAACTGCATCCGACCAACCGCCGAAGGCTTCCCGAGGGCAACGTTAACTACCTGCGGTTCTGCGACCATTCTCGACCACTCCTGTCACCAGTCTCGGAATTGCAACCTGTCACCAGACATCCGGAACACAGCCTCGCCAGAAATCGAACCGGGACACATAAATCTCGGTAAAGGCACGATGATCGCCACCGCGTCGGTTCTGAAAACCAGACGATTGACGGCCACCGCGATCTTGATCGGACCAAGGCAATGCCCCGACTCAGGACAAAGTCGGGGACACGGCCAATAAGCAGGTAATGCCCCCACGTGTCCAACGGCATATATGCCGGGAAACATGGAGGCGATCACTGCCAGCTTACCAGAAAGAATACCACCACATCATGCCAAGCGGATGTGGTGTGCACGTCAAAGGCAAGTTGCTACTTGACCTCAACCTGTGCGCCAACCTCTTCCAACTTGGCCTTCAGCGCCGCCGCCTCTTCCTTGGTAACGCCATCCTTGACCGCCTTGGGAGCGCCATCAACAACGTCCTTGGCTTCCTTCAGGCCCAGACCCGTGATCTCACGAACGACCTTGATGACCGGGATCTTGTTCGGGCCAACGGCTACAAGAACCACGCTGAACTCGGTCTGCTCCTCAACGATTGCTGCCGCTGCCGCTGCCGGGGCCGCCGAAGCGGGTGCAGCCGCGAGAGCTGCCGACACGCCCCACGCTTCCTGCAGTGCCTTGCTCAACTCGGCAAGTTCAAGAACCGTGAAATGGTTGAGCTGCTCGATAACGCCCTGGATTTTCTCGCTTGACATTGGTGTTCTCTCCTGTGTTACGCGGCGTGGCCGCTGATTTGCTCGGATCGCGCCTCAAGGGTCGCGACAAACGTCTGCAGGACGGCGTTAAGCACACCGACCGTGTTGCTGAGCGGACCGCTGATCGTTCCAACCAACTGAGCACGCAACTGGTCAACAGGGGGCAACGTGGCCAAACTGGCCACCCCGTCTGCTCCGATCAGGTGCCCGTCAAGAAGCCCGCCGCGGACACTCAAGATGCGCGACGTACGCACGAAATCCGCAATCACCTTTGCAGGTTCGACCACATCGTCAAAGCAGAACGCAATTGCGGTCGGCCCCTTGAATAGGGTTGAGCCCACATTGATGCCAGCGTCAGCCGCAGCCTTCGTCAGCAGTGTGTTCTTTGCCACCTCGAGTTCGGAGTGATGACCCCCCAACTGTCGGCGGAGGGAACTAAGGTCCTTGACCTTGAGTCCCCGGTAGTCAGCGACAATCGCCAACTTGGCGCGACCCAGTTTGTCGGCCAGTGCAGCAATCTGCGAGGCCTTACGAGGCGTGGGCATGCGCCACCTCCTTCCATGTGCTTCTGCGTCCCCGGGCTTTATCCCAGCTACACATCTGCGGATTTGTCTTGGCAAGTTAGACCGAAAACCGGAAACCCTTGCCCAATCGCTAAAACACAAACACCCCCGTGCCACAGACACGAGGGCGTCGAGCAGAACCAAACCCAGACGCACAGCCCGGGAAATACCGCCCCACTCCGCCTCGGTCGGCGCCGAACCATTCCGGCATTACGTACCGCTTGCGCGGACACCGACTGTCTATGACGTGGTGTATACTTTTCAGTTACAAAGAGTGTACTCGAACCCGGATTACGATGCCGAACCGAGCGCCTGGGCAGCCGGCAAATCAATGCGGATTCCCGGCGCCATCGTGCTAGTGATGGTCACGGTGCGGAGGTACGTTCCCTTCGCGCCGGTCGGCTTGGCAGCAACCACTGCACCCAGTAGTGCCTTCAAGTTCGACTTGATCGATGCTTCGTCAAAACTCATCTTGCCAATCGGCACGTGAAGCAATCCCTGACGGTCAGCACGGAACTCAACCCGACCGGCCTTGATCTCCCGAAGCACCCGGGAGATATCAAAAGTCACCGTTCCGGTCCGCGCATTGGGCATGAGGCCTCGTGGACCGAGGACACGGCCAAGTCGACCAACCACTCCCATCAGGTCGGGAGTGGCAACGGCGACGTCGAAATCCAGGAATCCACCTTCGATGTCCTTGGCCAGGTCATCGCCCCCGACGCGCTCCGCACCGGCAGCAAGAGCCTCAGTCGCCTTGTCACCCTGGGCAAAAACCACCACACGAACGGCCTTGCCGGTCCCAGCCGGAAGCACAACCGTGCTTCTGACCTGCTGGTCCGCATGCCTCACGTCGATGCCAAGGCGAAGGTGCACCTCAACCGTCGCGTCGAACTTGGCGTACGACACTTCCTTCAGCAGGCTGATCGCCTCGTCCGGTCCGTACGCCCGCGTCGCATCAACCTTGGCTGCTGCTGCGCGGTACTTCTTGCCATGATCCGCCGCCATGAGCATTCCTCCTGCAGTCCCTGCGCACCCAGGATCACTGGATGCTCCTGCCAAATCCCTATCGAACGGTCAGACCCATGCTTCGGGCCGTGCCCTCGATCATCTTCTCGGCTGCCTCGAGGTCGTTCGCGTTGAGGTCAACCATCTTTATCTTCGCGATTTCCCGGATCTTCTCCTTGGTGATCGTTCCAACCTTAGTCTTGTGCGGAACCGCCGAACCCTTTTCGACGCCAGCAGCCTTCTTGAGCAGGTCGGCAGCCGGAGGCGTCTTGATGATGAACGTGAAAGTACGATCCTCGAACACCGTGATCTCGGCAGGGATAACCATTCCCGCTTGGGAGGCAGTACGTTCGTTGAATTCCTTCACGAACATCATGATGTTGATGCCGTGCTGTCCAAGCGCCGGACCGATCGGTGGCGCCGGCGTCGCCTTGCCGGCCTGAGCTTGCACCTTGACAATTGCGCGGATTTTCTTCGCCATGATCTCGTGTCCTACTCGTGGGAGTGACCCAGTGTGACGAACATCGGAAAACCCGGCTCCCGCCCGGTGTTCCGTCGGTGTCGGCGCCTACAGTTTCTCTACCTGGAGGAAGTCGAGTTCGACCGGCGTCTCGCGTCCAAACATGGAAACCAGAACCCGCAACTTCGTCTTCTCGCCGTTCACTTCTTCAACCGAACCGAGGAACTCGGCAAACGGTCCGTCAACAATCTTGACCCGGTCGCCCTTACTATAGGTGATCCGTATCTGTGGCTTCTCCTCCTCCATGAGCCGGAGGATCGCACGAACTTCCTTCTCATCCAGTGGAAGGGCATCATTGCTCGAAGTTCCAACGAAACTGGTCACGCCCTGCGTCCGACGCACGACATCCCAGGTTTGCGGGTCAATGCACATCTCTACGAGCACGTAGCCCGGGAACATCTTGCGCTGGACGGTCCGACGAACACCGTTCTTGACTTCGACCTCATCCTCCGTTGGCACAACCACGCGGAAAACGCGATCAGCAACGTCCATTGAATGGATGCGCTGCTCGAGATACTGCTTGACCTTGTTCTCGTATCCCGAATAAGTATGAATCACATACCAGCGGGTGCCATCGGGACGGTCTTCAGTCAATGTTGTCGCGTTGGGTTCGGCAACCACGGCGGTTCCTCGCGTTACGGTTCGTTAAGTGGGACCGCCAGTCGGCACCCCACCGGCACTAGGTCACGAACAGGCCAAAGATCTTCTCGAAAACATAGTCAAACGCGCCGAGGATCAAACCCACGGCGAACGTGACACCAATGACGAGCGCGGTCAGGTTTGTGGCTTGCGGACGTGTTGGCCACGTTACCTTCCGCAATTCCCCGAATGCGTCACGAAAAAAACCGGTATTGATCCGTTCACTTAACAGGCTGATCTTTCCCGGCCGTGCGGGCGTCGCCGCCGCATTCGCCTGCCTCATCGTCTTGGATGACGACACGGCGGTGACGACACGATCGCCAGCCTCGTCACCGCGGTCGGTGCGCGGTGTGGGGCCACCCCGAGCTGTGCGTCCTCGCATCGCCATCGCCAAATTCCTGCCGTGCTATCCCTGACCGGAAATCTTCGACTCGCGATGCGCCTGATGTTGGCGGCAACGCGGGCAATACTTCCGGAACGTCATCCGATCCGGGTCATTCCGACGATTCTTGGTCGTCGTGTAGTTTGGGCTCTTGCACTCCGAACATTCCAGTCGGAAGGCGATCCGGTCTTCCCGCTTCGCCACGTCACCATTCCTCTCGATCG
>SHXX01000047.1 GCA_009693165.1 Chloroflexota bacterium | reverse complement strand
GAAGGGTCGCCTGGAGGATCAGACTGGCATCAGTCAGGATCCCAACTGGCAGTTCCAATACGGGCTGCTGGTCGATGAACTCCAGACCTTGCGCCTCAACCTGCCGATTGGTGGAGAGGTCTCGACCCTCAACTATCAGGCGGTCAACGGCCTGGCCCGTGAGGACCGTCGCATTCCCCCTCCGACCGGATTCCTTGGTGGCACGATGACCAATAGTGATGGATCGGTCTTTGTGCCGTACTCGCAGGCGTTGCAACCTGCGCCGGGCCATAGCGTCTCACCGGTGTTCTGGCCATATATCAATCGCTCGGACATCTTCCCGGGTGGCTGGTTGCATGACATCGGGCTGCCGATGACCGAGGCGGTGCCCGCAGTGGTGACCAAGGGCCCGTTTGCCAACCGGAACATCCTGGTGCAGGTGTTCCAGCGAACAATCCTGACCTACGACCCACTAAACGGTGCGGAGTTCCAGGTTGAGCGGGCAAACGTCGGCAGCGATTACCGCCGCGCCTTCCCGGATCGGGTGCCCCAGTAGGGTCGATCGTGACGGTGCGCTTCCGGTCCCGATGGACCGGTGTGCGACGCCTCGCGTGACACACTTGCCTGCCGTGCGGACGCCCGGAACCAACGGAGGGATGGATGATGGCATCGAACACGCACGGCGCAGGTAATTCCGGCACGGGGGCGTCGGTTCCCGACCGCCCTCCAGTCCGCAGTTACCTGACCCGTCTTGTCTGCAGCATGTGCGGGCATCCGGAAGAGGTCGACCGCCTGCAGAACGTGTGCACGGCGTGCGGGCGCGTCCTGTTCTACGAATACGACCTCGATGCCGTGCGGGAGACCCTTCCCCGTGATGCCCTCCGCGCCCGCGATGCCACTCTTTGGCGGTACCGGGAAGTCTTGCCTGTGCGGGAGACCCGCCACATCATTTCGCTCGGCGAAGGGATGACCCCGCTGCTTCCCGCGCCCCGCCTCGGCGCGGTGTCCGGCTTTTCCCAACTCTATCTCAAAGAGGAGGGTTTGAACCCAACCGGATCCTTCAAGGCGCGGGGGATCAGTGTCGCGGTAAGCCGTGCCCTCGAACTTGGTGCCACCGCCTTGGGAATTCCCACGGCAGGCAATGCCGGTGGCGCCTTGGCCGCCTATGCTGCGCGGGCTGGATTGCCCTGCTACGTCCTCATGCCCGAGGACACTCCGCTTGCAAACAAGCTCGAGTGTGTCCTCTACGGCGCAAACCTGTATCTCGTCAAGGGGCTGATCAACGATTGCGGTCGCATCGTTCGGGAGGGTGCAGCGGCAGGTCGCTGGTTCGATGTGTCCACCCTGCGCGAACCCGGTCGTGCCGAGGGCAAGAAGACCATGGGGTACGAGATTGCCGAGCAATTGGGGTGGGAGTTGCCCGACGCGATCATCTACCCGACTGGTGGCGGGACCGGCATTGTGGGGATGTGGAAGGCGTTCGATGAAATGGAACGCATGGGATGGATCGGGTCGCGTCGTCCGAAGATGATTTCCGTGCAGGCCGAGGGGTGCGCGCCGATCGTCCGCGCGTTTGAGGCCGGTGAACGACACGCCACCCTCTTCGCGAACGCCCACACGGTTGCCAGTGGCCTTCGCGTGCCGGTTGCAATCGGTGACTACCTGATGCTCGACGCGATCCGCGCCAGTGGTGGAACGGCGATCACGGTTCACGACGATGAGTTCACTCCGGCCATGCGGGCGGTAGCCCGTGCCGAAGGCATTTCACCCGCCCCGGAGGGTGGTGCAACCTACGTGGCCTTGACCAAGTTGCGGGACAGTGGCTTCCTCAAGACATCCGACCGGGTGGTGATCTTCAACACCGGTGCGGCGTGGAAGTACAGCGAATTGCTTGAGACCGGTTCGCTGCCAGTTCTGGATCCCGCCGAACCCGCCGTGCAGGCCCAAATTGCGTGATGGGTGACGGGAACAGGACTCCCACCCTCATGGTCGGGCAGTCCGGTGGGCCAACCCCGGTCATCAATGCAAGCCTTGCCGGAGTGCTTGACCGCGTTGCGTCAGGGTTGGCACAGCCGTACATGCGCGTCCTTGGGCTTCGGCACGGCATCGAGGGTGCCTTGAGTGGGGAAGTCGTCGACCTAACTGGATTGACGGCATCGGACCGGGATGCCCTGGCAAATACGCCGGCGTCAGCGTTGGGGAGTTGCCGTAAGCGGCTCGAACCGGAGGACGAGCGTGGCGTGCTCGAGACGTTCGCGCGTCTCGGGGTCGAATGGTTTGTGTACTGCGGCGGAAATGACTCGATGGACACGCTGTCCCGGCTTGAGCGGGCCGCACGGTCGCATGGTCATCCGCTTGGTGTGTACGGAGTTCCCAAGACGATCGACAATGACCTGGCGGGAACGGACTGGTGCCCCGGGTACGGGAGTGCGGCACGGTACTGGGCCACGGTTACGCAGGAGGTCACGCGAGACCTTGCTGCGATGCGCACCTACGACCGTGTGGTCGTCATGGAGGCGATGGGCCGGAATGCTGGTTGGCTGGCGGCATCGTCGGCATTGTTCCGTCGTGACGAACATGACGGGCCGCATGTCCTGCTGATCCCGGAAGTTGCGTTCGATGAGGCGCGATTCCTCGGTGCAGTCGAAGCGGCGCTTGCCCGTGTCGGATACGCCGTCGTGGTAGCGACCGAAACCATCCGTGATGCCAAGGGCGCTTATGTGGCCCGGCAGGTGCAGGGTGCCGACCAGTTCGGTCATCCGATCGTGACTGGCGTGGCAGAGACGCTTGGGCACCTCACGATGGCACGCCTAGGGGTAAAGACCCGGGTCAACAAACCCGGCACGCTGCAACGGACGAGTGTGGCGCACATGTCGACGGTTGACCTCGCTGGTGCGCGCCTCGCAGGATGGATTGCTGCGGATCGCCTGGCGTCTGGGCAGTCGGGTGCAATGGTTGCAATGCCAGTGGTACCGACATCCGCGGTTACCCAGGATGCCTTGGCGGGTGGATGGTGGGGCGGGCATTCGGGGTCATTCGGTGAAATTCCCTTGGAGACTGTGGCGCGCGCTGAGCGACGCCTGCCCGGTGGCCACGTTGCCCGGATTGACGGGTTAAGTGATCCAGTGACCGAGGACTTCCGCGCCTATTTGCGCCCATTAGTCGGGGTGCCAACTCCGCCGCTCTTTCGCTTGTGAGACGTGATTTCTCAGTCTTTAGCGGTGTTCGGGCAAAGAAATCAGGGTTTCCCCGGATGCCGGGGTTGTGGGAATCCTTCGCTGTGCGCGATACTTGGGACGATTGTGAAGAACTTCACGAAGTGGGGACAGGGCTTTGGCCGTGGTCCCATCGCTAACGGGGTACATTGTCGTCCGGCGTTGTTATCTTCATGTCCGTGCATCGGGCAGATGCTGGTGGCGGGCGTGCTCGTGACCGCAGTTAGGCGGGGTGTCGGGGTACCCGAGACCGCACAGGAGGTGCGAGTGTGGCGAGCGGTACGTTAGGACAACGACCTCCGACTGGTGCCCAGGTTTGGGACTGGTTGCGCAATGGTCGCGTCTTCAAGTCGATCTTTCGCTACAGCTACCCAAGTGACCGGCGTAACCGGATCATGACGGTTGCCAAGAATGTCTTCCTGCATCTCCACCCAAGCCAGGTTCCGCGTGGTGGCATCCGGGTGACCTACACCTGGTGTCTCGGTGGCCTCTCGTTCATGACGTTCCTGATGCTTACCGTCACTGGCGTGCTGCTGATGTTCTATTACGTGCCGTCGGTAACCCGGGCATACCAGGACATCCAGGATTTGGAGACGGTGGTGACCTTCGGGATGCTTATGCGCAACATCCACCGGTGGGGCGCGCACATGATGGTGATCACGGTCTTCCTCCACATGTGCCGGGTCTTCTACACCGGTTCATACAAGCCCCCGAGAGAGTTCAACTGGGTTGTGGGCGTGATCCTGCTGGTTCTCACCCTGCTTCTCTCGTTCACCGGGTATCTGCTTCCATGGGACCAACTTTCTTTCTGGGCAGTGACCGTTGGCACGACCATTGGTGGTGCTGCGCCGATCATTGGCAAGCAGATCAATTTCCTGCTTCTCGGTGACTTCGAAATTGGTCAGAACACATTGATCCGCTGGTACACGCTGCACGTGATTGCGTTGCCGTTGATCCTGTCACTCTTCCTTTCGGTGCACTTCTGGCGTGTTCGCCAGGATGGTGGCATATCGCAGCCAATGTAGGGATCGGTACGAGGCGCATGTCGGCGGTACAGGTTGTGAGTGAAGGAACGCGGCGATGAGTGGGAGTGAGGCGGGGGTGAAGCCGGCCCTGATTTCGGTCCGGCCGACGACGGCTGAGTCGAAGTGGGCAGGCAAGGAGTGTCCGCACTGCAAGAAGGACATCAGCGCGGGCGAGAATGCCGTGTTGTGCCCGAAGTGCTACACGCCTCATCACAAGGACTGCTGGACGACCCACGGCAATGTTTGTGCGCTCGACCAGACGCCTGCGAACATCATGGAGCGGGCGGGCCGCGCGGCGGCACCGGCAGTTGATGGTGCACCGGTCGGTACGCCTGCGCCAGTCAAGCCGGCAGCCGAGGCTCCGGCACCCCCCAAGGCAGCGCCAGTAAAGGCGGCAGCGGTGCCGGTGGCAGCTGCAGTGCCGGCCGCGAAGCCGGCGGCAGGAGGTGGCGCCTCGTCGGCGCGTGCGATGCGGTCGGCTGCGCGGCGTGCTCAGGCACAGCTGACGACGTGGCCCCACCTGTTGATGCCCGAGTTCCTCTCCGCGGTTCTCCTGATGATTGGCTTGACGGTGATGGCGTGGTTCGTGAATGCACCTCTCGAGGAACATTCGAACCCGAACCACACCCCCAACCCCTCAAAGGCACCGTGGTACTTCCTGAATCTCCAGGAACTCCTGCTTCACATGCACCCCGGTCTCGCCGGCGTCGTCATTCCGACGATCATCATCGTCCTGCTGATGGCTATCCCGTACGTCGACATCACCTCCGATGACACCGGTGTGTGGTTCAGTGGCGCGCAGGGCAAGAAGGTCTTCTGGATATCGACGGTGTACACCTTCCTCTGGGCGTGGGCATTGATCCTTGCGGATGAGTTCGTCGGGGTCCGGGCAGTGATCGAGAACGCCATTCCGGTCCTGAAGATCAGTTGGCTGTCGGAAATCGTCACCCAAACCATGGTGCCCACGGCGATCATGTGGGCCGTCGCCGTCGGTCTCTACATTTCGATTGCGCACTTGAAGCCGACCGTCAGGGACGTGATGATTGCCTACTTCACGGCGTTTGTGATCGCGTGGATCCTTCTGGCACTCGTGGGATCAGCTTTCAGGGGACCTGCGATGGTGCTGTACTGGCCGTGGAACATGCCACCGCGCATCGCGTAGTCGCTGACACGCCGGAGGGTGGCGCACCACCTTCCTCCGGCACGGGTTTGACGAGTACAGGCACACCCCTGGCGTGATCGGGGAAGTGCCGAAGTGAGGGAGCCAGAGATGGCAGTCGCCGGAACTGTGAACGGAACGGCTGGGGCCGAGACACGGCGCGGGATGTTGGCCGCGTCGGGATGGATGTTGATTGCCCTCATGGGCCTTCAGGCTGCCGTGATGTTCGTCGTCTTTTTCTGGCCTCGGAAGACTGGTGCCTTCGGGTCGGTGGTAAGCGCCGGCAAGGTGTCGGACTATAAGGTCGGTGACATCAAGTATTTCGTCGAGGGCAAGTTCTACCTTGTTCGTCTCGAGGAAGGCTTCATTGCCCTCTACCAGAAGTGTCCGCACCTGGGTTGCGTTGTCCCGTGGTTGAAGGATTACGTTTACAAGGACAAGACGGGATGGTTCCGATGCCCATGCCACGGGTCGACGTACTCCGCGGAGGGCAAGATCGTGTTCGGGCCGGCGCCACGCCCGCTTGACTACATGAAAATCCAGATCAAGGGCGGTTCAATTCAGGTCAACACCGGGCTTATTCTCAAGCGCGATGAGTGGATGCCCTCGCAGGCTGTTTCGGCGTAGGCACGGGTTCGGGCGAGACGGAGTAAGGAGCGAAACGTGGAGAACGGTGGTGGCGCAGGTTTTCTAACCACGGTAGTTGTACTCATTGCATTGCTCTTGCCTGTCCTCGTGCTGTTCGAGGCTTGGCGGTCCCGCCGTGTCTCCCTTGCCGACGATGCACAGGAGGCCACGCTGGATCCGGTACTCAGTACTTCGGGCATGAGCCGCAAGATCGTATTCGGCATGGTGGTCCTCACCGAGGCCTTCCTCCTGCTCATCGCGTACGGTGCCAATGAACCATTCCGGAAGGCCGATGCGAGGGAGCGCCAGAAGGAATTCGCGGTGGAAGCCGCCGCGCATACCTACGTGCAGTATTGCGTCTCCTGCCATGGGGTCTCGGGCAAGGGCTATCTCGAGAACATCGGTCTTGTTGGCAAGCCACTCGCCACGAGTGCCCTGCAATCGACTGACGTCGACGAATACAAGGCGAATGTCAGGATGATCACCCAGACCCTCGTGAACGGGCGCAACGCGGGCGCAATGCCCGCATGGGGCGTCGAGAATGGCGGACCCCTGAATTACCAGATGATCAACGAACTTACCCTGTTGATCACCGAGGGCCGCTGGGATGCGGTTGAGCATCTCGCCAAGGACAAGGGTGTGATGTCCCCGACCGAGGCACCCATCACTGACCCGGTGGCTGCGGGCAAGTTGATTGTCACGCAGGGTGCCTGTGCATCCTGCCATGCCGTCAGTGGCACGGCGGCGAAGGGTGCGGTGGGTCCTGCCCTCGACGGTATCGCCAACCGGAAGATCGGCGGCGTCGCCGAATTCAATGCCGCTAACATGAAGAAGTGGGTCACGAATCCGGGGAGTTTGAAGCCGGGTTCATCGATGCCCGGGTACGCCTTGAAGGACAGCTACCTCGACGCGATTGCTGCCTACTTGGCCACACTCAAGTAGGCACACGGTCGACGGCGGACCCGGTACAAGGGAGTGGCGTTCTTCGGAATTCCACTCCCTTCTTGTTTGCCCTTGCTGGTCAGGTTTCAGTGGGTGGAACAAAGAAGAGTGGGCCACCCTGCATCGTCAGGATGGCCCGCTTCGTTGCGCTTCTCAGGCGGTACGTGCCGGTTGTCAGTGACTGGTCGTGCCGGGAAGAGTGGCCTGGGTTCCTCCGGGAAGCAAGCCCATTCGCGCCTTGAGGTCTGCAAGTTGGGAGGAGACCTCGCCATCATCCTCGAGGTCGGCGAACTTGTCCTCGAGGCTGAGGTGCTCGTTCACTTCGAGGGCTGCTGCTGCGCGCGCCTCTTCCAGACGGATCTTGGCATCCATCCGTGCAATCTCGGACGATGGGTCGATGGCGGACAGTTGCTGCGCGGTTGCTGCAATCTTCTGCTGGGCGATGGCGGCCTTGTGACGCGCGATCATCGATTCGCGGTTGCGCATCGCACTGTCATATTTGGTCTGCAAGGCGTTGAGGTCACTCTTCAGCTTGGTGACGACCTGCTGTTGCGCGACCAGTTGCTGCATGTAGCTTGAGGCGTTGCGGTCGTAGTCGACCTTGCGCCGCAATGCTTCCTTGGCGAGTTCCTCGGAACCCCGACCCAGAGCGAGTTCGGCCTTGCGTGCCCATTCCTGGGCTTGGGCCTGGTTCTTCTCCATGTCGCTCTGGAAAAGCTTCTCCTGCGCGATCATCTCGGCGACCTGGGTCCGCGCCTGTGCAATCGCGTCCTTCATGTCGCTGAGGATCTGGGTCAGAACAAGTTCGGGATCCTCAGCCTGGTCCAGGAGGGCGTTGATATTGGCGCGGAGGATGGTGGAGACGCGGTCAAGGATGCCCATCGGTCGTGCTCTCCTTCAGGAAGGTTCAGGAAGCGTGCCGGTATTAGCGATCCGGCGCATTGATAATGAATACCACACCGCCCCGTACGCGACGCATTGGTCGTGGACGGGGCGGTGTGGTAGGTGCCTCGGTGACCGTGGTGATTACTTGCGCAGGACGAGGACCCAGTCCTGATTGATGCGTTCCTTGCGGGGCACCTTGATGTAATGCCGGATGACTTCTGAGGCGAAGTAGGTCTCAACGTTGAATCCGACGCGTTCGGCAACCTGCAGGAGATAGGAATGGGTGGGGACCACCTGTTCGCGAATGATGTTGTTGCCAACCACCACCACGTAGCGGCTTCCGGGTTTCAGGACACGCCAGACCTCACGGAAGTTCCGCTCCATGTCCACGAAGTACTGGTGGACGATGTACGCACGACGCTTGTCGACGGCGTAGAGCGATTCGACCTGCGCGTCGAGTTCCGCGAGGCCATAGCGGTGCAGTTCACGGTAGTCGACGGCGCTCACCACTTCGGTGCCGATGTGCTTGCGCTTCGCCTCGGCAAGCGGCCGTCCCGGTGGTGAGAGGTCGAGCATGTACATCTCGAGTTGGTGAGTGCGTGGGTAGTCCACGGCATTGATGTACGGCGGTGACGTGACTGCAAGGTCCATCGTGCCCTGTTCGAGGGGGATGGCACGTGCATCGCCGTCGTCAGGGATCTCGACCGTTGCGCCAGGAGGAGCCAATGGGACGAAGTCGCGCATGCGGGCAACGTTGACCTGGGTCATGCGCCGGAAGAGACGGAGTGCCATGCCCGGAACGACGCGCTTGTTGAGGCGCGTCCGGACAACCGTACGCGTGCAGTTGTTGTCCGCGTTTGATACCTCGCGAATGATCGCCGAGAGGCAGATACGCAGGAAGTCCAGGTGCGGGCCGGGTGCATGCGGGGCGACGGCATCACGAACACGTGCGAATGCGCCACGGATCGCACCGAGTTCCTCGAGGATGAACGGTTGGAACCACGTTTCCTGGTACGGGAATGGTGGTACGTGGGTCCACGCCTGCATTCGGGCCGGTTCGCCACCCGCTTCGAACGCCTCAAGTGCTTCGGCGATTGCGGCGACGGCCCGGTCGAGGATGGATGGATCCAGGGTGGTTGTCTTGACACGGGTCAGCAGGCGTGCGAACGGATCCACGTCGATCGCCACCGAATGACGGTTGGCAAGCATTGCCTCGACACTGACTGTGCCGCTTCCTGCCATTGGATCCAGGATGCGCTCACCCTCACCCGAATACTTGCGGATTGCCCAACGAGGCAGTTCGGGGAAGAACTTTGCGGGGTACTTGTGGAACCCGTGGGAGAGCCAACTCTGGTTCCGGCTGATGATCAACAAGTGCTGATTGACCGGAATGTCCCATTCCGGCTGCAGGTCACCGGTGATGGTGACCAGAGGCGTATCGCCGCCTGCGCTTCCGGTGAACGGTGTAGTTAACATAATGTTCGGCGCAGCGTACGGTGCGTGTCTTCGCCCCGTCAATCGGAAAAGGCGAAGTGTGACACGTCACGCACCCCTTCACCGAAGAAACTGTGACACCGGTTGCAAGAATGTGACAGAACATCAAACGCCTGGTTGAGGGGATGGTTAGCAGGGATTTCAGGCAATCCGAGGCCTGTTCCGAACCGGTTGGACTTGTTCTGGGCAAGAGGGTTCAACCAGAAGATTCGCGCCGCTTTCGGGGATCGTGCTGCGGCGCGCCCCGGCCTCCCGCGACTGTCTTGAGACCCGATATGGGCTTTCAGCTATCCCGACAAGAAGAACAAAAGGCATCTGTTGCGTGACAAGGACCTGACCGTTCAATTCGGCAGGAGCCGACAGGTGGGCTCCGCCCCGGTCTTTTCAAAGCGAAACACCGGTAGGGTCGTCCCATCGTTATCCCGAGACGGTCGCGATGGCATGGTTCCGCGTCGGGCGCATCCGGACGGCAATCGCGACAATCGCGACAATGGCGACCTTCCCCAGGGTCTGTTGGTACCACGTCTCGATCGATCCGAAGGCGACCGTCAGGAACACCGCACTGTCAACCATCGATCCCAGGATCCCAGAGGCGAGGATTGCGAGCGTCTGGCGTGGCATGAGCGATGTGTAGCACACGAAGTCGACCGATTCCGAGACCAGGAAGGCAAGACCTGAGGCAAGGGCAACCTCGGGCGACACGAGTGCGGAAACACCGGTGCCCAACAGGATTGCGACCCACGTGATCCGGCGTCCAAGGGTCTCCTGAACCCAGTCGCGCAGGCAGAAGATGAGCCCGATGACTGGCAGTGACGGGTCGAACCCGAATGATGAAGTGACCACGAAGAGGCGTTCGCCAGTCTCGCTGACCTGTTCGGTGAGGTTCAGGTAGACCCAGTTCGTGATCACCGGTCCGGTGACATAGAGCAGGAAGACGATCCATCGGTTCATTGTCTGGAGTCACCTTCCTCGACACCGCCCGTCTCCTGGGTACTCGTGTGTCCAGAACGCCAACGGGTGGCCGGCGCAATACGTCCCGCAGGATGTCGAACCCGCCTCATTCCGGCACGGTAACGGACCCGGATGACTTCAATGCCGTTGAGGCGCAAGTGATAGAGGAACGTTGCGTGCAAGAGATTGCCGTCGTGAGGCATCGCCCCGATGGTGGCTGCGAGATCAACCGGCAGGTCGTACGTGTCCACCAGATTGGCCGGGACGATGATGCGTACGTTCCGGTTCGTCGCGCTGGCCCACAACCGGATACCCATTGCCGTGTGGAAGACGCACAGGTCGGTGCAGTCACCGGCCACGACAATCGTCGTGACACCCCGTGCGACGATGTCCGTGACCCAAGGACGGAATGGGCCGTCGTCGACCCATGCACCCAACGAGTTCTTCGGGACGTCAAGTGCAGCGTTTACCCACAGCTGACCTAAAAGTTCGGGAACCAGTTGCGACTCGTCCGAACTGGCAAGGCAGTGTGGCGGGAACGTATCGAACTCCGGTGTGCCCGGATCATGCGCGTCGCGAAGGATTGCGAAATGGCGCACCCCTCGCGCGTACGCATGCGAGAAGGCGCTTCCCACCGATGCAATGAGGGCAGCAACCCGGTCGCTTGCAAGCGGACCGGCGTGGCAGAACCCGCCAACCAGATCGACGGCGATGGCCGCCACGGATGCCGGTCCGCCTGCCTCGGCGATGAGCGTGTCGCGATCGCGATGCACCAGGGCATCCATGAATCCGTCGAGGTAGGACAGGAAGGCGCGGGACGTTTTTGCGAATCCGAACGGGTTGGACTCGGGGCCCGGGTGCTTCGTGGTCACGGTTGCTCCTGCATTCCGGGTGACCTGGCACGGGATTGGCCAAATCGTGGGTTGAGACTAGCACCCAACCGGCACGACCCTTGCATGAACCCGTCACGTGCGTGGCTGGGCAGTGCAGTCTCCGGTACAATCCTCGTTTGTCTAGAACATTTGTACTACTATTGCGGGGGATATCGGGATTGGTGCCGGGGGTGGCATCCGTAGGAGGCAGGTGCAGTGACCGCGCGGAACGATGATGTTCATGACGGTACGACCCGGAGGTTTGGCGAGACCGAAGCGACCCGGGTCGAGGCAATGGCGCGCTTGGCGGCGGCTGGTGGAGTTGCTGGATCCTCTGGCGAACGGGGCGGTGCGTCGTGCACGGGTGCGGGCGCGCCGGCTTGGACTTAGTGACGAGGTCGACTTGGAGGATCTCGTGCCGGAGGCACGCATGGAGATCTGGCGACTGGCACAAGGTTTCGATGCTGCGCGGGGTCCGGCACTGCCGTACTTTGTCGTCCGGGTCGGCGCACGATTGCGCCACTACCTGACGTCAGTGGCGAGACGCCGTTAGCCGGGCCAGCGTGTGTCTTGGGAGGGTGGTGTCGCAGCAACGGTTGCCGACGAGGCTGGCGCGTATCTTGCGCGCGAACATGCTGGGGCAACTGCACGAGATGACGCACTCGCCGGGATGGAATGCGCCTTGAATGCGCTACCAGTGCGTCAGCGACGCGTCGTGTACCTGACGTTCTACCGGCGTTTGGACAATGAGGGGATTGGCACGGCGCTCAGGATCAGTCCGGTGGCGGCACGGCAGTTGTGACGCCGGGCGCTACAGAACCTGCGTGCAGGTCTTGGCCAGTGGCATCATTCGGGATACAGGCTCGAGGCGTGACCGGCATGGCACCGGTCCCTTGGGGGCGGAGGAACTGGGACTGATGCTGGAACTGCGGTTCATTCGGGCGAACCCCGACCTGGTCAAAGGGGGCGTTCGCCAGAAGCGAGCGTCGGTCGATATCGACGAGTTGCTTTCTTGTGATCGCGAGGCGCTCGCGCTTCGCCAACAGGTCGAACAGTTGCGGGCGCAACAGAACGAGACATCGCGTGCGGTGCCACGCGCTTCCGGTGACGAACGCGCCACCCTCATTGCCGAGGGCCGACGACTGGGCGAGGCGCTCCGTGAACTCGAAGGGCCACTCAAGGAACTCGATGCGCGCATTGATGCCCTGTTGTTACGGGTACCGAATCCTCCCGCACCGGATGTGCCGGAGGGTGTCGACGAGAATGACAACGTCGTGGTGCGTCATGTCGGGTCGCCTCGCGAGTTCGACTTTCCGGTGCTTGACCACGTAACGCTGATGGAGAAGCACGACCTCGTCGAACTTGAACGGGGTGCCCGAGTTGCCGGACATCGAGGCTACTTCCTGAAGCGTGAGGCTGCCATCATCGAGATGGGCCTGATGCAGTTTGCCCTCGCGACACTCGGCGCGCGTGGCTTCGTGCCGGCAACGGCGCCTTCAATGGCGCGGTCGTCGGCCTTCACCGCCACGGGGCACTTTCCCGGAAGCGAAGAGGAGACTTACCATCTCGAGCGCGACGACCTGTGGTTGTCGGGCACGGCGGAAGTGCCACTTACATCGATGTATGCCGGCGAGATCCTGTCACCGTCGCAGTTGCCGATCACATACGCGGCGTACTCGACGTGCTTCCGCCGTGAGGCTGGTAGCTACGGTCGCGACCTCAAGGGTGTCTTTCGCGTACACCAGTTCAGCAAGGTCGAACAGTTCGTGATCTGTGAGGGAGACGACACCGAAAGCATCCGGTGGCATGAGACACTGCTGGCCAACTCCGAGGCACTGCTCCAGGCACTTGAACTCCCGTACCGGGTTGTCAACTGTTGTGCGGGTGAACTCGGGCTAGGCAACCGGAAGCGGTACGACGTGGAAACGTGGGTTCCGTCTGATGGTCGGTACCGCGAGACACAGTCGTGTTCCTACTACCTTGAATATCAGGCGCGTCGTGCGAACATCCGCTACCGGGATGCATCCGGGACCGTGCGGTTCGTCCACACCCTCAACAACACCGCGCTGGCCACACCCCGGCTCCTGGTTCCCCTGTTTGAGAATCATCAGCAGGCTGACGGATCCATTCGGATCCCGGAGGCTTTGCGCCCGTTCGTTGGCGGGATTTCCGAGATCAGGCGGGGCTGATCCCAATCACGATCATCATCCGGGGTGCGGCGGTTTCCCGCACCCCGGTGAGTGTTGCTGCGGTGGCCGTCAGTCGACGGTGGC
Source organism: Chloroflexota bacterium (assembly GCA_009693165.1). Classification (GTDB taxonomy): domain Bacteria; phylum Chloroflexota; class UBA11872; order UBA12225; family UBA12225; genus UBA12225. The sequence goes on along the minus strand of SHXX01000047.1, from coordinate 2,744 downwards.
GATGCACTCGACCTCGACCTGGATGCCACCGGGCAGGCGGGCGGCCTGAATGGTGGACCGGGCGGGCTTGTTGGTGGTGAAGTACTCGGCGTAGACCTTGTTGAAAACCGGGAAGTCGTCCATGTTCCCGAGGAAGCACGTGGTCTTGACAACGCGGTCGAGGGAGCTGCCGGCGGCTTCGAGGATGGTCCGGAGGTTGGTCAACACTTGGTGCGTCTCGTTCTCGATGGTGTCGCGGACCATCTGGCCAGTGGCGCGATTCATGCTGCCCTGACCAGAGACGAAGACGAGGTTGCCGACGCGGATTGCCTGCGAGTACGGACCGATCGGTTCGGGGGCATGTTCGGTGTAGATGACCTGCTTCTCGGACACTGGCGCACCTCCGTCGGGGCGGATTGTCACCCCGGTTGCATGAATGGGAGTGTACCGACCCCCTCTGCCTGGGTGGTGGTTCAGAGGTCGATCACGATGTGCCCGTAGGCGTCGATGACACGGGTATTTCCGAGGCGGATCTCGCGGGGTCGCACGCCATATCCCAGATGCATGTGCCCGTGAAGCAGGAACCGTGGTTGCACGGATGTCACAAGTGTGCGGAGGGCCTCGAACGGGCGGTGAGGGATGTCGCCCATGTCGAGAACCATCCGGTCCGGGTCACGCAGGCACGTCAGTCCTGGGTTGCGGGGAGTGGTGCCATCGGCGGGATAGACGCACGGGCATGCGTCGGGGCGGTTCGGGCAGATGCGCGGGGCCGCATGGGTGACGATGACGTCGATGCCAGTGGTCCAGTTCGTCAGGCGTGCCCATCTGGATCGCCACGCCATCTGGTTTTCGGTGTACTGGGCGTCGCCGCCGTTGTACCATGGGCTGCCCTCAAGTCCGTAGAAGCGGAAGCCTCCGTATCGTTCGAGGCGTCCGTCCAGGTTCACCCACCCGGCGGGTCCCGCAGTGCCGTATGCGGTGTCGTGGTTCCCCCGCACGTAAAAGCACGGGACATTGAACATCGATGCAAGGAAGTCGAGGTAGGCGAGTTTGAGGTCGCCGCATGAAATGACCAGTCCGATGCCGGCTTTCGCCCATCGTTCGGGTCGGAAGTGGTCGTAGAGTGACCGTTCCTCGACGTCGGCGACAACTAGGACTTTCATGGTGATCGTGGGAAGATGCGGCACGTTGGTCGGTCGGGGTTCGGGCGAGGATAGGGCAGGGCGGCCGGGGACGGCGTTGACCGGTCTGGAAGGCCTCTCCATACCGGAATTGGTGGTTGGTGCGGGAATGGATAATCCATGTTTTTCTGGTTCGACCGTATGGGACGGCGCGGAACCGGGTACGATTAATATGGAGGAAGCGTACGGACCACACACGAGTGGTTGCCGGACGCGATCGAACCTTCGTGGTTCGGGAACGGTTGGAAGGGTAGCGTGGAGACGGGGGACCCCGTTCCCTCATCGTCGAGACGCTCGCGGTCTCAGTGCGTGATTGATGTGGATGGATCGGCTTTGGATGAAGGCCATGTACGGGAAACCGGCGGGCATTTCAGCAAGGATGCGGTGCAACGTGTCGAGTGAAGTGCAAAGGGGGCAGATGCTGTGCAATCCAGCTTGATTGGCAAGGTGCAGAAGGCTAAGCAGTACGCCCAGGAACCGGAACGGGTACGGTTCGAATCGTTTGCCATCGCATTCAGCGGCGAGAACGGTAACCACGAGCTTACCTACGATCACGGCAAGTGGAACTGTTCCTGCCACTTCTTTGCCGGTTGGGAAATCTGCTGCCACACGATGGCGGTAGAACGACTGCTAGGCGTGATGGTTTCCGACAAGCAGAACTATCCCGAGTTGCTCAGCCACGCCGAAGCGGCGGTTGCTGCCGGGGCCTGACCACTGGGTGATCGGTTCCGACCGATTGTGCGGGGTGCATTCGCCATGTGACGGGTACGCCGTTCCCGAGGTTTACCGGATATTGGGGCATACTTTCCTCCATGTCAGCATCCGGCAGACCGGACGGCGTGCCAGTCCGCATTATCGTGTCGGAGCGCCGCACGCGCACGATAAGTGGGCGGTTCGTGGCCGGAACGCTTGAAGTCCGGGTCCCGGTGGGTGTGCCCGAGGAAGTCGTCTCACGATTCGTAAACCGGTTGCGTGATAGGGAAGAAGCGAGGCGCGCACTTGGGAATGGCCCGGTGGACCGTGCCGCCCAGGACGCGGCCCTGCATCGTCGGGCGCTGGCGCTTTCCCGAACCTACTTTGGCGGCTTGCTTGTCCCGACACGGGTGCAGTACGTCACCAATCAGGCGACACTTCACGGCAGTTGCAGTGTGAGGACGGGGGAGATTCGGGTTTCGCATCGCTTGGCGGCGATGCCATCATGGGTACGCGACTACGTTCTGGTTCACGAAATCGCTCACCTTCGGGTTCCCAATCATTCGCGCGCGTTCTGGCGTTTGGTGGCACGCTACCCGTTGATGGAACTCGCGCGCGGATTCCTGATGGGGGCAGGACTGACCCCAGTCGAGGTGCCTGATGTCGCGGACCCGGAGGCGGTCGCTGCCTCGGACGCGGATGCCAGCCCGGTACGCTAGACTCGCATAGTCAAAAGTTGGATAAGGATGAGAGATCGTGGCTCGCAAGTCTGACGCACGGTTCGGTGCAGTTGCCGAGAATCCCCAGATTGCCGTCAACCGTGAGGCGTTCCATGAGTACGAGATCTCGGAACGCTTCGAGGCGGGCTTGGTGTTGACCGGGACCGAAGTG
>SHXX01000046.1 GCA_009693165.1 Chloroflexota bacterium | reverse complement strand
ATTGTTGGTCCGTCCACGTACCGCGGGTGCGTTTGTCCGGTTGAGTGCCATGCGCCCAGCGTCGGCAGTCTGCGCGGCTGACCCTGGCGGGGCGTTTGCGTCCGATCGTGGAGCCGACACCCGGGCCGACGCAGCAGCACGAGGGAGGCCAGGAGGAACGGTATTGCCGATGCGCGAAGTGCTTGATGATCGTGGTGCGACGGTTGGTACCCGTCCGGACTGGTCGGCACCTCGTGGCGAGGTGACCCGGCCCTGACCGAAGCTACCTGGTTCAGCCCAACCCAGAAACTGCCCCTGATATGCGGGCGAGTCGACTCGCTCAATCTTGACGCCGTTAGGTGTTGCGGAAACCATCCTGCCATCACCTACGTACAGGGCGGCGTGGCCTTGCTGCTGGTTTCCCGCATTGGCCGCGAAGTAGAGGATCGCACCGGCAGGCGCGGTAGCAAGCGCCGATGTTCCCCGATGCGTGACGAGCGCACGGCCGGCTGATGCGGCATTCGGGTAGAGGTTCTGGGTTCCGTAGCAGACTTCCACGAACCGTTCGCAGTAGTTGTTCCAGTCGTGACGTCCCAAATACCCGAGGGCAGTGTCAACTGCCGACTGTCCCGCAGGCGAAGCGGGTGCGGGAGCCGGACCGGTCAGCCCGGCAAGGCCAGCCAGACCAGGAATTCCTGACAGGCCCAGCGCAGATGCTCCGGAGCTCAATCCCTGAAGCCCTGTGAGGCCGGTCATGTTCGCGAGGGCCACCAAAGGGTTCGTGGCCGATGCCTGACCAGGAACGCCGAAGCCGGCGGTCGTCCCCGAAGTTGATGGGTCAAGACCTTGCAGTGCATCCGTCAGGAGGTTCGGGAACGAGGAGTTGGCATTCCCGGAGAGCGGGTCCATGCCAATCTGGGTCGTTCTTGGCGTAACCGCCCGAGGCGCGATCCGCGCAGCGGAGCGGGCCTGGCTAATTGGGTCCGGCGCGTTGCTGGTTGGCATCTGTCGCGCCATGGTACCGCGTTCAGAGTGCTGCCGCGCACGCCATCTGGCGGATGCCGGGATGCCATCTGGCGGATTTGTTGAAGTTTGAGCTGGCCGACGCGACGTTACAGTCACGCCACCATGTCAACTCAAGCCTCTAGAGAAATCCAGACATTTCCGAACCCCAGTCCGGGACGCGACTTTGAGATCCAATGCGTCTGCCCGGAGTTCACCAACGTTTGCCCGATGACGGGTCAACCGGATTTTGCGACGATCACGATCACCTACGTCCCGGATCAGCGGTGCATTGAACTCAAGTCCCTCAAGTTGTACCTGTGGACCTACAGAGACGAGGGCGGTTTTCATGAGGCGGTCACGAACCAGATCGCGGATGAGCTGATCGCAGCACTTGACCCACGCCGGATTACCGTGGTGGGTGCGTTCAATGTTCGGGGCGGGATCACGACGACCGTGACCGTCACCCATCACAAGGAATAAGCGCTCGTTGGAACGCGTCAAGGTATGCAGGCTGGTGTGGCATACGGATCACGTGACTATGGTCCCAATGACCTTGGTTGACCTCACGAGTTCGCCGACGAGTTTCCCAACGGCTTCGCCATTGCGATACCACCAATCGAGTGAGACGAGGTCGTCGATGGCAATGTCATCCGTCGGTGCATGGCCCCGGCGGTAGTGCTCCTCAATGACCCATAGCGACTGCACCCGTGAGGCACGATAGAACGGGGCAAGCTGGATCGCTTCCTGCGATGTCAGCGGCGCGTGTTCCATGTACCCGGAAAGGTACTCACGAAGGCATGGTGAGCCGTTTTCGAGATCCGTAGCGAGGTCAAGGATCAAGTCGGCCGACCGCGCGACTTCCCAGATCCGAGGCCCCCAACACGTCAGTTCCCAATCGACGATGGCGCTGATCGAGACATCAGCAGTGACTGTGGATCTGTTGATCAGGAGATTCCCGAGGTGGAAGTCGCCATGCAGTGCTTGGGTTGGAAGCCATGCAAACGCTTCATGGGATGAACTTTCTCGGCTGATCAGGGTTCGACGGTAGGCAATGCTCGCAAGGACGTGGCGGTCAAACGCCGACGGGTTCGGGTTGCGCGAAATGACGGCCTCGATCTCACGCATCCGGGCTTCGGTGGCGTTGAGCAGTGGTCGCCGGGGAAGCGACGCTGATATCGAGGCGGGCATTTGCGCTAGGACGCGATGCAACGCACCCAAGGTGAGGCCGATGGTTCGGGCTGCTGACGGACCGACGCGACCTGCGTCAAGTTGAGCTCCCTCAACCCATGGATAGGTCACCCACCAGCGGTTGCCGGCGCGGGTGACGGTCTCACCCGATCGGTCTGCGAGGGGTTGGACGATGGGGATGTTGTGGGTCGCGACGAACGCGATGACTTGGTGTTCTTTCCGGATCGTTTCGAGGTCTGGATAGCGGGACCCCTTGAGTAAAAAGCGACCACGTGGAGTCGTTGCCACCAGGTTTTGGTTGAGGCGCCCGCTTGGGGCCGGAACAAGAACCTGGATGTCACCGAGGCCAAGATGGCGTGCGACGTCTCGGGATATGCGCCAGGCGGCATCGGGAAGTGCAGTCATTCAAGTTGCCGGAAGGTGAGAGGCGCGTGCGTTTTGCGCCTCAACGGTGTTTCCCATGCACGTTATCGCCGCTTCGATGGTAGATGTCGTGGAGCCGCTGGGAAAATCCGCCGGGTGACCGATGCCCTTGGAACAGTATCAAGGTACAAGTAAGAATACGTGAGGTAAAGCAAGATGCCTTCTACTGGTCAGCCGAGCAGCAATCGGTCGCTCGTTGGGAACCCGCGATACACGGGTGCGGGGAATCCCTTTGTCCCTGGCAACCGCATTCCCTCACCCGCAATGAGGAACTCGCTGGTTGACCGCCAAGCGGCGCAAGCGGTCCTCAAGACTGCAGATCAGCTCGGTCTCGGGGATGGTGTCATGGTGGCGGTTGACCACCTCACGAACGTCGCGACCGGTGCGTTGAAGAATGTCGTTCCTGACGTCCTCAACCGGCTGCGTGAGTTGGGCGTGTCTGCTTCGAAGCTGCTGTCTGGCGCTTCATCACGCATGGCCGGGACAAGCGGCAGTCGGTCGAACTCGGGGTCGTTGGCAAGTTCCACCCCAAGCGGAGTATTCAGCGCACGGAAGGCTGCGATATCCGGAAATGGTGGCGGGGTTCTGGCATCAGTTGCTGATCAGGCCAGGGTAGCGACGTACGCGGTGACTGTCTCCCAAACGGCCGCGGGGCAGACCATTACTAGCGGTGGGGTGGTCGACACGGATACCAACACGTCCCCGATTACCGGGTCGACGAACATGACGATCACAACAGGTGGCACTACGACCACGATTACCCCGAACTTTTCCGCGGTCACATCCAATCTTGGCGTGCTCCAGGCAATCGCGACCGCGGTCAACGCGGCGGGCATTTCGGTTGGTGCGCAAGTTGAGTCTACGGGCGGAACTTCCACACTTGCGCTCACCCACACGTCCACCGGCGCGTCTGCCACCTTCACCACCGGTGGGAATATCTCGACCGTCCTCGGGTTCAAGACAACGACGGCGGCGCGTAATTCGTCGTACACGCTGAATGGGTCCCAACAGACGTCAACGAGCAATGTAGTCCAACTTGATTTGGCAAATTCGTCACTAACGACTGGACGAGTTCAATTGTATTTGCAGGGTCCAACCACATCGACTGTGACGATTTCAGTTGGCGTTTCACCAGATATTGCGGCAGTGGTCGATGCAACTCGTGACTTGACCAGCAAATTCAATTCATTTCTAGTAAATTTGGCTGCGAACCCTTCACTGCTTTCACCCGGGCTTGCAAGCCGGCTGCAGGGCGTGGCTGATGGCTTGAGGACGTCTCTCGAATCTCTCGGGCTTGCGTCGGGAACCAATGGTGCATTGCAGCTAAGCGAGACCAAGCTTCGAGAAGCGCTTGAGACGAACCCGACTGCGGTCGAGAATGTACTTGGCGGTCCTGGTGGATTCGCGTCCAAAATCGCCGCGATTACCCGGGCGTTTGAGGTGGCACCCGAGATCCTTACAATGCTCGCGCGGGGTCAGGACACCACGCCGTACTCGAGTTCGATCACACAGGCAGGCCGCCTCGAAACGCGCGGCACAAAGCGACTGCTCGACTTCCAGGCTTGACGCTTGACGCTTGACGCTTGACGCTGGACTGTCCGAAAGGCGACCCGACGGTTATCCCGCCGGGTCGTCCCGTTTCCCGGCGACCCGCAACATGGCCGTTTGCGATTGGCGGGTCATGCGCACCATCATTGACCATCACGGTGCCACCACCGGGCGGATCATGCCGACAAACTCACCCACTGCCCTTCTGGAGTTGCGATGAAGTACTACATCACCACCGCGATCGATTACCCGAATGCGGCACCACACATCGGGCATTCATACGAGAAGATTGCCGCCGATGTGATTGCCAGGTACCACCGGTTGCGTGGGGACGAGACCTTCTTCTGCATGGGTCTGGACGAGAACAGCCAGCACGTCCCGAAGGCTGCTGATGCCAACGGCATGGGCGTGCGCGAGTGGGTCGATCACATGGATGCCACGTTTCGCAGGACATGGTCAAGTGTGTCGGTGTCGCCGGACCGGTTCATCCGTACGGCTGTCGACCAAGACCACGCACGGGCGTCGCAGGAACTCTTCCGCCGCGCACTCGAGGCTGGTGATGTCTACAAGGGCCTCTACACAGGGTATTACTGTCATAACTGCAACACGTTTTATGAAGTTGCCGACCTGACGCCGGCCGGTTGCTGTCCGAACCACCAAACCATCACGCCGGAGTATCTGGAGGAGGAGAACTACTTCTTCGCGCTCTCGCGGTACGCGGATCGTCTGCTCGCCCACCTCGATGCGCATCCCGACTTCATCGTTCCCCACGTATGGGCGAGCGAGATCAGGAACTTCTTGCAGCGCGGACTTCGTGACTTTTCGGTTTCACGTCCGGTTCGAAGTGCCCGGGTGGTTGACGGCAAGCCATGGGGCATCGCCGTCCCTGGTGACCCTGATCACGTCCTTTACGTGTGGTTTGATGCGCTGACGAACTACCTTACGGCGTCCGGCTTTCCGGATGACCCGGGCCGGGTCGAACATTGGTGGCCCGCTGATACGCATGTGATCGGCAAGGACATCACGAGATTCCATTGCGTCTACTGGCCGGCCATGCTTATGGCGGCCGGGTTGCCAGTTCCCCGGCAGGTGGCTGTTCACGGGTTTATGACCCTTGAGGGACAGCGGATTTCCAAGACGACCGGAAACACAATCGATCCCGTGGAACTGGTGGAGGAGTGGGGTGCGGATGCGATCCGCTACTACGTACTTCGTGATGTGTCGTTTGACCGGGATGGCGACTTCAATCGCGCGAACCTCCGTACGCGGTACACCAGTGACTTGGCCAACGATCTCGGTAATCTACTCAATCGGACGGTAAGCATGATTGGCCGGTACCGTGGAGGTTTGATCCCGACACCTTCAGGGCCTTCAGACCTACGCGATGTCGAATTGCGGGATGTTGCAGTCCGGGCTGGCGCCGGAGCGCGTGCCTGTCTTGAGGCGTGGGACTTCGATGGGGCGCTTGACGCGGTCTGGACCCTTGTCAAACGGGCAAACCAATACGTTGATGAGAACCAACCTTGGAAACTCGCCCGTGACCAGGCACAGGCTGTCAGACTGGACACCGTCCTTCACGATACGGCTGAGGCCCTGCGCAACTTGTCAATCTGGTTGACGCCGTTCATGCCGACTGCATGCGCGACAATGCAGGAGCAACTCGGCCTGCCGCCTCTACTGCCCGGTGCGTGGTCAGATACCGTGGAGTGGGGTGCATATCCCGCCGGAGTTACGGTTGGATCGCCCACGCCCCTCTTTCCACGCAAGGATCTCGTTCCGGGTATCTGATGCCTCCGGATCGGACGGCACTGTGACGCCGTCGCGTTACTTCGGGGTAGTGGCGACCTTTGAGGCGATGGCAAGGGTGAAGGGGTCGCGTTCCGGGAAGGCAAGCCGATAGAGATCGGTGCCGCCAGGGCCACGAAGCCCATCGCGTATGGCACGGATCCACTGCCCCAGTGGTTTGGGAAGATCATTTCCGATCAGGACGGGACACGCGTTGCGTGCCCATCCATCTGGGCGCGAGGCGTGTACCTGCATCTCGAAGCCGATCGGTGCGACTTTTCGGGCAATCGCGATGGCCTCGGGATTGAGCATGGCCACGTCACATCGGTCATCGACGATTGCGGTGACGATTGCTTCATCAGATGGGAATGCAACCCATCGGTTCGGGTCGCCGAGTGGAAGGGCACCGAACCGGGCGGGCAGGGCAGGTGAGATATCTGGCGCGATGTCTTTGATGACCATCGTGGTCGGCACTCCCACGGGTGGGGCGACATGTCCAAATACGGGCGGGCGCTTGGCCCCCGTCCAGTAACCATCACGGTCGATCACTTCGTTCATCACGGACTGGCGGATCACAAGAGTGAGGGGTACCTCGTCCCCCACTGGGTCTCCGATGAGGATGCCGGTCGGGGGCCATGGTCCGGGCATGTCGGAGTCAGCGCGAACCCATTCCCGTGCGCGATCTGCAAGCGTGGCTCCTTTGGGCACCACGGCGGCTTCGACTTCACGTCGAGATGCAAGATCAATCACCCCACGGATTGAGGCGACTTGTCGGAGAGCAACGAGCGGGCGGGTCGGAAGTTTGGTTTGAAGATCCAGAAGGCGCGTGACGGCCTCGACGGGACGCACCAGCAGGAAGATTGAGGCCGTTGCGAGTGAGCGGCCGGTGATCGCGATGACCATTGGGCGAGACGGGCTTGCGCAGGACGTGGTCGCGGCAACGGTTGCCAACCCCGCAGCGAGTGCGGCGCGCCGTGCGAGGCGTTGCGTCGGAACAGGAGTTGGATCGATGGATGGCATTGGTCAGCGACCGGATACTTTCCGTGCAACGGCGGCGACCCGATCCACTTCGGCGGTAAAGGCCTTTGCGAACACCGGGTCGTCCACGATTAGGAGGTTCTCGTCATTGTCTGTGGCCGCGTTGTCCGAGAAGTTGAAGGATCCGAATGCCGTTGTCGTGCCGTCGATCACGAATACTTTGTGGTGCATGGCGTAGCGGTTGCCATCTTGATAGACCTCGGCACCCGCTTCCTTCAGATGGCCATATTCCGAGAACCGGGTTTCCGATCCGGTTTTCTCAAAGACGCCTCGTATCGGGATGCCGGCCCGCTTGCGCGAGATAAGCGCAGCACCGATGCGATCGTGGGTGAACGAGAAGGCAAGGAAGTCAATTCGCGATGTGGACGCTTCGATCCGACGCGTTAGGGGCTGCGACGGGTCGGTCTCGGACGCAAAGTACGTCTCAATCGTAGAGGTGCCGATTGTGATGCGAGGGTTCGGGACGACCTTTGATTTTGTTGGCCCGAAGTGCTTCTGCATAAACATTTCCTCGAATTCATGCGTGAAGTTCTTGGCGAGTTGTGCGTTCCGCACGATTACGGCGTTGTTGTTCAGTCGGTAGGTATCACCGTCAGTGAAATTCCATGACCCGGTCAGGACTATGGCCTCGTCAACAACCGCGAACTTGTGGTGCATGATGGCACGCCGGTTGTCTTCGACGATAGTCACCTTCGCGCTTCGGACAGTCTTGAGGGCGGCCTGGATGTGTTCGTCCTTGACGTTCGCAACCGTGTCGGAGTCCGTCACCATCCTGACCCGGACCCCGCGACCTGCGGCACGCGCCATTGCCTCGGCGACGTTCATCAGGTCGAAGTCGTAGGCAGCGATATCGACCGTGCGTTGTGCGCCGTCGATGAGGGTCACCAAACGGGTGTCAATCCCGCCATGGTGCGTCCCAGGTTGATCGATTTCGGCAGGCGTTGTGAAGGCGATGTCAAACCATGGGCCGGAAGAGGCAGGGTCTGGCCTGGATGCCTCGGACCCGCGCATGCGGGGCACGATGACCGCAAAAACCATGACCATGATCAGAAGAAAGAGTGCGAGGTAGGTGAGTCGCCGGCGCATATCCATCACAATCCAGTCAGTTGCAATCTGGTGTCAAGCGTCAAAAGCCATTCATCCAGATCGGAAACATTGGGAAACAGTGCGGTACCAGCATGCGTGTGAAACGATGGAGTGTCGAACGCATCCCCTCTCCAGAATTGGCAAAGGTCACGGAGGACGTGGCGTGCGTTGTCGGCGAGTTCGTCGGCAATTTCCTTTGGGCCGCCGGACTGGTCTCCGCTAGTCTGCGCGCTGGAAAATCCTGCGAGGACGGCATCCGTGCGCGCAATGATGTGGTCCAAAAAATGTTTGCGGTCGTGTTGTCCGCATTGGAACGGGACTGCCATCCCTCGTCACTGGAGATGCGTTCGCCGGTCCGGCCCTGAAGTGCCCGCAGGGTCGACGCGTCAATCATCACAATGCTTTCAGGTACGAACCGTGACATGGATGGCTTCGGGTTCACGCGGAAGTGTGGCAGAATGGAGGCACGCCCGGTTGGGCGTTGCGGTTCCGGACCGGACCGGCGTGGTTCGGATCCTTGAACCCGCGTGAGAGGGAATTTCGATGACTGAAAATGTCGAGATCACGATTGAATATTGCGCATCTTGAGGGTATGACAAGCGAGCCGCCGGTCTGGCGGCTGAGTTCAAGCAGGCGGGGATGCCAAACCCGGTTCGGCTGATCCCTGGAAGCGGTGGCGTGTTCGAGGTTCGACGTGGCTCCGCGGTTCTCTTTTCCAAGAAACACAGTGGTCGCTTTCCCAACCCTGGGGAAATCACGGGTCGGGTGTAGTCACAGGGCACCCCCCTGAGGAGCTCGGTATTCTGCACGGCACTCGGAGGTCGGATACTGTCCTCACCGTCGGAAAGCGGCAGTAGGCACGAGCAATCTGCCCAATCTGGCTGACGAGTGCTTGCCTTCACGGAATGTACTTCGGTGCCACTCGTGACCGGTTCCGATGCGATCTTGGAGGTTTGCGTGACCACGACTGTTCCTGCCGAAGCCCGTCCTATTCGCCTCGCGCTGGTTGGTATTGCTCATGAGACGAACACCTACTCTGAGGTGCCAGCGCGGTATGAGAGTTTTGAAGCCGATGGCATCCTGCGTGGGGATGCCATCCTTGCCGTCCATGCAACGGCACAGACGACGGTCGCTGGTTTCCTTGAGGTTGGGAGCGAACCTGGCGTCACCGTTGTCCCGTTGCTTTACACGACCACCGGACCTTGTGCTCAGATCACTTCGGACGCGTTCGGGCGGATCGTCGGAGAAATCATTGATCTGCTTCGAAAGCATGGTCCTTGGGACGGGGTTCTCCTTGCCCAACATGGAGCTGCGGTTGCCGAAGGGTACCCGGATGCGGATGGCGAGGTCGCGTCACGCGTGCGCGCCGCTGTCGGTCCGAACGTGCCGGTCGGCATGGCCCTCGACATGCACGGCAACATCACCCACAAGATGATTGACGCCACGACGATCACCACGATTTATCGGACGAATCCGCACATCGATTCCCGGGTGCGGGCACGTGAATGTGCTAACCTCATTGTTCGCACAATCCGGGGTGAAATCCGTCCAGTGCAGCATCTTGAAACGCCACCGATGGTGATAAACATCATTAAGCAGTACACCGGCGAGGAGCCGATGGCCTCAGTCGTTGCTGCTGTTGACACCGTCGAAGGTTGGCCCGGGATGCTTTCTGCCAGTGCGGCGGAGGGGTATCCGTACGCCGATGTTGAGGAAATGGGCATGGCTTTCCTGGCCATTTCCGATGGAGACCCCGAACTTGCGGCACGGGGTTCGAAGTGGATGGCGTCGAGGGCTTGGGAAAACCGCGAGGCGTTTGTCGGCGATGTGTATTCCCCCGCAGATGCCATCGCACGTGCGGCGTCCGTGCCCGGACCGGTTGTCATCATGGATGTCGGCGACAACATCGGTGGTGGCGGACCGGCAGACTCGACATTCCTGCTTGAGATTGCCCTGCAACAGGGTGTCAAGAACTATCTTCAGACCCTCTATGACCCCGAGGCCGTCGCAGCGTGCATGGAGGTCGGGCCTGGCGCGAAAGTGACCCTTTCGGTCGGTGGCAAGACAGACCGCCGTCACGGCAAACCCGTGCGGGTCACGGGGACGGTGCGTGCGATTACCGACGGTGTGTTCGAGGATTGGCGTCCCACGCACGGTGGTCAACGATTCTTCGATGGTGGCGCCACGGGAGTCCTGGAACTCGCTGGTGGCGTCACATTGGTCCTGACGAGTCATCGCATCGGCAATACGAGCATCGAGCAGATGTATTCGTGCGGAGTTCGCCCTGAACTGAAGCAGATCATCGTGGCGAAGGGCGTCGTTTCGCCACGACCTGCATACCAGCCAATCGCGTCGGAAGTGATTCTGGCGAATACCGCTGGGGTCACGTCAGCGGACCTCAATTCATTTGTCTTCGTTCACCGGCGCAAGCCTCTTTTCCCGTTTGAACGGGAAGCTTCGTACCGGGCTTGATCGTAAGTGTCAGCGAACGACTGTTACTGGTGGATCACTCGGCCCGCCAGTAGCGCGCGTTCATGTTCACCTCGGCGTCCCGGCAGAAGCGGAGAACATCGCCGCGAAGGGCCCCATACCCTTCAATCAGCGAATCCCTTATCAGGGTCCGTTGGCCAGGTCGGTGAATGATTTCCAGGACCCGTTCCCCGGCAAGCATCCCAACCGGGAGGAATGGCCCAATCAGGAGGCCTTGGTCGTACAGGCCGAAGGCGGGGCCACGAAACTCACGAACTCCGGCAACGTCTGCCCAACGGATTTCTCGGGCGACGCCATCAACCTCAAGTTCCATGCCGACGGTGTTCAACCGGCATCGCGAACGTCCCCATCGCAAATAGAGGTTTGCACCAGTGGCTCCGCAGACGCCGGCGACCAAGACCCACACGATGGGTGCGAAGGTCGCCCCGTCTCGGTACCGGTTGAACGCATCCCAAATTAGCGCTATGGCATCGAAGACCAGCAGCGCGATGTACCAATTCACCGACGATGACGCGCGAAACTGTCGTTCCATTACGCCGGACCCTTGACCGGTTCTTTGGTGCCCGCAGACCGATTGGTTTCTAGGTCATCCCTCGCCCGGTCAGCAATCCGGCGGAGACGCGCGAACGCATAAATCCCGGTGTCGTGGCCATCGGACCAGGTTGGTCGCACCGCGTAATGACCAACAATCTGGATCCCTGAAAGAACGTATTGTTCGGGCGTTAAAGCGGTTACGAACTGAAGTTGCCCGGGGATGCCCATTTCGCCGGCACACTGGGCGCACGGACATTCCCACCGAAGGAATTCATAGCGGTACACGCTGGTGACCCCATCGGCCCAATCGATCTCGAGACGGGTGTTCGAGTTGTCGTAGCGAATATCGATCGGTTCCGTGGGGTCGTTCGATACGCCGACCATTCCGGTTCAGTCCTCAGGGTCTAGTTCACTGGTCCGTGAACGCACCAGATGGGTGCGGTCGAGATAACCACTCATTCGAAGCGGGCCACGTGAGTGCACCCATCTTGGCGAACCGCACCAGATCACGTTCACATTGATTATAGGCCGCAGCATATACCTTTTGTATCGCTGACGCGAATGGATTGGGCTCGACTTGGGTGTTCCTTGACTTTAGGCGACGAGTGCCTTCTCGGTCGATTGGTTGCGGAAAAGTCGGAAGAAGAGCACGGCACTAATGGTGTAAAGAGCCCCAGAGATCATGTAGGTGTAGTCTCGATGGCCGACTTGGACCATCTGGCCGCCAACCCGGACGCTGAAGAATGCGATCGCGTAACCGAAGAGCAGGACGGCGGCGCTGACCGTCGCGCGGGATCCCGGAGGCAGGCGGTCCATCATGAAGTTGTCGCGCAGTGGAACGGTCATTTCCATCAGAGTGCCACGGATCAGGAAAATTCCAGACGCGATGCCCAGGCTTGGTGCGAACCCAAGCCCGAGAAGCATCGGAACCGATGCCAATTGCGAAAGTGCAATCGTTGCCACTGGACCGAACCTCGAGGCGACCGGTGCAATTGCAAGCATCGCGATCACTTCGATCGATCGTTCGATGACGCGCAGTGTCCCGAACCACGCCTCCGAGGCGCCGAGTTCACGAACGAAGTAGACGCTGAAGAACGGCACGATCAGGTTTCCCCCCAGGCGGATCAGGCCATCTGTCAGGACGAACCGCGCAAGTATCAGTCGCACGATGGGATCCCGGATGACTGACGCCCACGAAACTTTGTCAAGGGCCACCAAGGTACCTGCCATTCGCGATGGGGTTGCTTGATCCGAACCCCGGTCCTTGTTCCCGACCGATCCTGATTTGGTTGGCCTCGCCCGCCACAGGAAGGGAACACCGATTGCGGAGCACGCGACTCCGAACGCTAGCGATAGCCGGTAGATGTCTGCTTGTGATGTCCCTGGGAACGCGGCTCGGATGATCGCTGGCAGGAACCCGCCAAGGATGCTTCCGATGGCAGTGCTCACTACATAGCTCGCACCCGCTATCCCGAACAGGTATGGCCGGTTTGACTGTTGTGAGTGGCTGGCAAGAAACGGCGGGACTGCCAGATAAATTGTCACCGTGCCGAGTCCACCGAGGAAGGTCCCGACTGACAGGAAGATGTTGAGGCCGGGTATGAGCACGATGAGGAGACCTGATCCGGCGATGACAGTTCCAAGCATCAGGGCGACCCAGGAGCTCCACTTGTCAGCAATCTGGGCGCCGATGAGCGCACCCATTGCAGCGCCGAGTGACCCCAGGCTAAGTAGCCGTCCGAGGTCACCCTCTGCATTCCCGAGGGAAAGGATGTAAAGGTTCAGCAAGACGCTTGTGACGCCGGCATTGATCCCGCCAAGTGAAGACGCCACGAGGAAGTTCCGTGAGATTGGCGAAAATGACCGCACCTCCCTGGCATAGGTTTGTGCGGTCGCCTGGAGTTGGGAACGCGTAGCCGCCGGGAAGCGTATTGTCATTCCCGGTCACCTCCGGTGGTTGTTTTCAGCGCGCCGGGCTAGCCTCGTGCGGTCCGGGGTGCTACCGCGAGACCGATGGGCGCCGTGTCAACGACATCACTGGTGTCTGAGATTCGCGCCGTCCGTGACCAGATGGGGTAAGCCGCTAGACCCACACCTACCCAGGTAATTGCGGCGGTGACTGCAGCTGAAAGCGCGAAACCCTCAAGCACGGCCGGGTTCGTTTCGGACGTCGCCGCACCACCGATGAGGCCGGACAGGCCAATCGTCGCGACCGCAACACCGATAGTGTGGCCGTACTGCCTAGTGGTCTCGAGCATTCCCGATGCAAATCCTCGGTATTCCGATGAAAGGGCACTCATGATGCGCGTGTTGTTTGTGGTCAGGAAGATCCCGGACCCGAACCCCATGATCACGATCAGGATGAACAGCGTCACGATGTGCATGCCATTTGGGTCCAGACCAAGGATTGTGAGCCCGCCTGCCACACAACCCAGACCCACGACGCAAAGCCATGGTGAACGGGTGCGGTCATACAACCAGCCGCCAAGGAGGGTCATCGCGACGGTCACGGCCTGCATGGTTGCCACAAGTCCGGCAGTCGTCACTGCCGACATGCCAAGCCCCCTTTGCATGAGGAATGGCATGCTGAAGATGGTCATCATCATGGTCATGTGGAGGACGCCGTTTGCAGCCAGTGCGGTCGAGAACCGGACTTTGCGGAACTGGCTGAAGCGAATGAGGGGTTCCGGAACCCGCTGTTCGAACAAGACGAACATTAGGAAGAGAACTGCGGTGACACCGTGCATCGGGAGGTGCCAGCGCCAGCCATCTGCGAAGGTTTCCGGACCGTCGTGAAAGTGGTTGAGTGACAGCGACGAGACGATCAAGGTGAGGAGTAGCAGGATTGCTCCCGGCCAGTCGGTACGGTTTCGGCGGGGCGCGGTTGCTGCGTGTGCCAGAGTGGGTGCAACAACGGTTGGCCATGCCACGGCGATTGCTATGCATCCGGCAGTCGCCGCCGTGGCGAACGCCCAACGCCACGTCAGTGGTGAGACGAAGAGCGGCCCCATTGCCGTACCAGCCATCGAACCAAGCGACGAGGCCATGGTCGCGATGCCAACACCCCGACCACGCTGGTTCGACGCAACCGTTGCCGTGATGATCGGGTAACAGTTTGCTGAGACGAGTGCGGCTCCGACGCCTTGCACGGCGCGGGCGATTAGCAACAAGTACCAGTGCGGTGCGAGTGACCCGGCGATTGCCGCGCACGTGGAGAGCACGAGCCCGCAGAAGAAGATCCATGTGTGACCGAACTGGTCGCCCAAGCGTCCGGACGGCAACAGGCATGCAGTCAACGGCACCAAATAGGCCGTCATGATCCAACTTGCCTCGGCGAGGTCAATCCCGAGTTCAGCGGCCAATGTCGGCAGCACGATGGAAATTGGGGACACCGCAAACATGATCAGGAAGGTTCCCGCGATGACCGCGACGACGGTCCTGGTTCCGTTCCCGGCTATTGTCATTGAAGTCTCACCTGCCCATTGTAGCCGGCTCTCTTTTGGTGCGACGTGGGCCAGTGGTGCGGATACCATCGCCTCGTGAAGACTGGCCCCGCATCCGATGGCGGCGAGGAAAACCCGGACGCATCGCGAACTTCCGTGCCTGGGGGCGAAGCCAAGGTGTCTGCGGTCGGGTCTCCGACGCAGCCTGCGGTCCCCGCGCTCTCTTCCCGGGTAGTTTCCTGGCTGGTGCTGCCGACGTTCATGTTCGCGCATCTCGCGCATCATGTCGGGACCGGCGGTCTGCAACCCCTGCTTCCGCTGTTGCGGGATGACTTCCATCTTGACTACACGCAGGCGGGATTGCTGCTTTCAGCGCAAGGGCTAGCGCTTGGACTGGCGCAATTGCCAGTCTCGGCCCTCGCAGACCACATGAGCAAGCGTCTCGTCATTGCCGTTGGCCTGATAGGTGCTGGTCTGCTTTGCATTGCCATCTCGCTCACGCAGGATTTCTGGTCGCTGGTCGGGTGTCTCGTCCTTATGGGCATCCTTGCGTCGACCTACCATGCGCCGGCTGCCACATATCTGTCAGCGACCTTTGTTTCGGCAGCGCGTGGACGGGCACTTGGCACGCACGTGATCGGTGGCTCGATGGCCTTCCTACTCACTCCCGTGGTGGCGATCACGGTCGCTAGGTATACGGGGAGTTGGCGCTACTCGTTCATGGCCTTGAGCGTCGCACCGCTGGTCGCGGGAGTGATGATGCTCATCACGACTGCGCGGGTCGCCACGACCGACCGGCCGGCAACGGAACAGGAACGCGCTTCTCAGGGGAGCGCCCTCGCATCCCTGCGCGGAATCGGTCCAGTGGTCTTCGTGGCACTTGGCGAACAGCTCCTGACGGCCTCTATGTTCGCCTACATCCCGTTCTTCCTTGTCGATCAGCATCAGGTCCCGAGTGACCTCGCCGGCCTGTCCATTTCGCTCCTCGCCGGGATCGGAATCATCTCCGCCCCGGTTGGTGGCGCGCTTTCTGACCGGTTCGGTCGGGCGCCGGTGCTGATCGCCGTGACCGCATCGGTCGGTCCGCTCATCCTGGCGTTGACCTACGTTCCGTACGGGATCGGGATGATCGTGGTGCTCCTCATGTATGGACTCTCAATGAACACCCGTCTGCCCGTGCTTGAATCTCTGTTCGCCGATGCGATTCCTGCCCATCGTCGGTCAACAGTACTGGGAATGTACTATTTCATTGGCCAGGAGAGCTCCGGGCTGACGACACCGTTGGTCGGACGACTTATTGACGCGACGGATCCGGTCACTGCATTCACGATCCTCGGGGTCGTTGGCACGCTTCTATCGCTCGTGCTGTTTCGATATCGGGGCACCCTCATGCGCCCTCGCGGTTCACTAGCCGGTGCGGATATCGTGCCAGTGGCCTAGGGATTGACTGCAAAAGGTAGCGGTGCCAGGGCCGTTGCGTGAATCATGGTGGCATGAACCAGTTGAGTCTCGCGAACGGTTTCGAACGATCCACCACGCGCACGCGCCGGCAGGCCTTCCTCCAGGAGATGCTCGCCGTCGTCCCGGGGGACGCCCTCGTCGCCCGGATTGCCCCCTTCGCCCCGGCGGGGACCACGGGACGCCCGCCGTACCCGGTCCTGCGGCGGCGGCGGGTCCACTTCCTGTAGCAGTGGTTCGCGCTCGCCGACGAGGCCGCCCGTGACGCCTTGCACGACATCCCGGTGTACCGCGCCTTCGCGGGCATCGACCCCGGC
>SHXX01000045.1 GCA_009693165.1 Chloroflexota bacterium | reverse complement strand
GGGCACCGGGGCCGGCTGGACCGGTCCGCCAGGCCGGGCAGTCCCTCGGTGGTGAACCGCTGCCTCCAGCGGGAGTACGTCGTCCGCGAGACGCCGGCATCGGCGCACGCACCGGTCACCGGCGTCCCCGACGCGACCGCGTGCAGCAGTCGTGCGCGCCCGTGCGTGGTCAACCTGACGTGCGGGTGATAGTGTTGCATCCGAAGGCCTCCCTGGCGGGTGTGGTGTCAGTACCCAGCACCGTACCGGGCGAGGCCTTCATCCCATTCTCCCCAGCCCCTGTAACCAATGTCGTGAGAGACGACAGCTAGGGGATATCATCGGTTGGCGACCGTGGTGCAACCGGGGCGAGGACGAAAGGAAGTGGAGATGGATGGCCAAGGAAACCCGACATCGTCGACTGTGTCCAATGAGGCACCGAGGCAGGTGTACGTCCTGCACCCGGATGACAATATCGCCGTCGCCCTTGTTGACTTGGTGCCCGGCCAGGTCGTCACGGTTTCAGATGGGGTGGGGGTGGGCCTGGTGTTGACCGTGACAGGGAATGTAGTGTTCGGGCACAAGATTGCAACGAGGGCGATCTCGGTTGGCGATACCGTGCGCAAGTATGGCGAGGATATCGGACTTGCCACGGTGCAGATACACTCCGGTGATCATGTGCACACGCACAACATCGAGTCCCAGCGTGGGCGCGGTGACCTGCATCGCCCATCTGGGTCCTAAGTTAGTGGGCGGGAACTCCGACAAGGACGCCATCCGCATCGAAAGCCATTGGCATCGGATCACTGACGATTTCAAGGTGGGGGTTCGCACCGACCTCGAGCAGGAGCGCTTCCGAGACCATCAAGTCCTCGAGGCGAAGAGTGCTATGGGCGTGCACCAGACGCACCGCGTCTGGTGACGCGGACCCGCCGGACGTGCGGATTGCGATGCTGATCGCCTCGCGGTCATTTGGCATGGTCATCGGGACGCGCGCGATATCGGGCGCATTTGCCGTAAGGCAATTCATGTACATCGCCGAGTAGTCAATCCGGGAGACAAGGTGGTCCGTGGTGACATCTGCCCAGCCAATGCCAATTGCATTGCCTCGGGACTCATCGGTCACGTCGCGGACCACGATGCGTCGGTAATCGGGTTTGCGTTCGCCACCAAGGCGTCGCCACATGCCGATCACGTTCGGGTCCATCCCGCTGCCCGACAGGTCCTTGCCAATCCAGTCGAGGATCAGGACATCGGCGTGATCAAAGGGGATGCGGGGCAGGACGGCGTTGCTTGCCACCAAGAGGTCTCGGTCGGCATCGTGGAACGATTGCGGATCCACAACTTCGATCCGCATAAGTTGGTCTGACGCATTCTGAACGATGGCGATGCCGAGAACGACCTTGCCGCTTGCGATCCCGACCTTCGCGGCCTCGGGGATCGTGCGGGCCAAGCCGGCACGGTGCATGGTCTCCGCGCCCCGCTGCTTGCCCAGTCCGACGGCAAGCATCTTGCAGAGGCCGCTCTCGATCGGTGCCTTGAACGCGGTATGGGCCTTGACCCGTCCGAGCACCACGACACCGTCGCTTTCCCACGTGATTCGATCCATGTAAACGGGCACCCCAAGGTCGGTCGAGCCCACTTCGACGACGTCCATGGATGCCCGGATTGGTGCGCCGACGGTCTCTTCCGATACGCCGTAGCCATGGAGGACTTCGGTCTGGCCTTCGGCAGTGGCACCGCCATGGCTACCCATCGCAGGAACGACGAATGGGTGAGCGCCGAGTGCCTTCAACGCTTCGACCGTCCCCCGGACAAGGGCCGGCAATTCACATATGCCCCTGCTTCCGACCGTGATCGCGATGCGCCCCCCCGGGGCGATTCGTGTTGAGATGGAGGAAGCGTAGACGGCGGCACGCACATGTGCCTGCGCATCGGTGATGCGGGTGGCATCGAACCGTTGCCGAACCCTTGCAACGCGAGGAAGGTTCACACCAGTTGTGAAGCCGGTCACGGATTTCCAGGCCATTGCATGTCCGCGGGCTGGATCACTCGTCATCGGTTTCCTCCACGCTGATTGGTTGCCTCGGTGTGGGTTGGCTCGACCCATCCTGCAAGGCGATTCCTGCGCAACGTGGACTGTATCGCGGCCTCGGGTCCGGCTGATGGACAAACAGGACCGCCTCCGGCCAAATGGCTGCGGAGGCGGCATGGGTGCCGGGCGAATACGGACCGCCGGCAAATCCGGGGTGTGTTGCTGCTGGGTTAGCGCGCGTGCGAGTTGGGCGAGTGACCGATCGTGGCGATCAGGCTGCTAAGTGCGTGCTCGACTGGTGAATGAACGCCGGCCTGTGACGACGCGATGGAGGTCTGGACCGCGTCGATGGCGCGTTCCAGCCACCGGTGCGTTGAACTGTGCTTGTCTTCAGAGAGGCCAACGTTGTCGAGCTGCTCACGCGCTGCGTTCAGAAGCACGAGGCTGATGTCCCACTCCTCGACCCGCGCGTGACTGGCGGAGGCCTTGGTAAGGCGTGCAATCCGGGCGATCTGTCCGGCGATCACAAGCGCCTGCGTCGCGATGTCCCCGGCGGCGGTGTCGATACGCTCAACCACCTCGGCGGTGGACATGGGAGCATCGATGCTGAATGGTGAAGCTGAGCGACTAAGCACCTTGGCTGTCCTTCCTGCGGAGTCTGGCCGAAGCGTTTGGTGCACATGTGCGGCCGCACAAGTTGCCCCGCAATTTCGACCTTCGTCAACTCGAGAAGACGTAAGAACGCGTCTTGAGTTGTGGTACCGGGCAGAATTGACCGCAAACCAGACAATGTGGCGGGTTAATCCACCTCACAGACCGGTTCATGGCAAGGCTTGTCGCATCTTGCGGCAACCCACCGCAATGTGACATGGGAGAGAGGGCCCCCACCCCACCCTCAACCCTGCCCTGTCGCGACGCGAGAGGGCAGTGGGTTTGAGTGGCCGGTTCAGGAACTCGCACCGCTTGAGGGCTGCGCGGTCCTGATGGGTGGAAGTGGCAAGAGGCGCGATGGCCGTGGACCACCTTGCCAAAGCCATTGCCCGATCGCGGCCGATCCGGCGCCGAGCAGGATTGAACCGGCGACAACAATCCACCAGGGCACCGGTGATGCCGGTTGGACAGGCACCGCAAGCAGGACGCCACCGGCCATTACGGCCGCGGTGCCTCGCCTCGGCAGGGCCCCGCGGGCGACCGCGCCAAGGCCGAATGAGACCGATCCGGCGGCAAAAACGATGCCCGAAAGAGTGGCCACTCCGGCGAGTGGTGTGCCGCCGAACAGGGGACCATTCAACTCGAACACCCTGGGGACGATAGCGGCGACGGCGCCGAACACCAGTCCGTCGGCGAGTTGGGTGGCAGCTTGCAGTGTGCACCCGACGAGAAGCAGGAGGGTTCCGGCCACGTCAACGGACCCAAGGTGGCCGGCAACGCGCATCTGGAATCCGGTAACACCCGGAAACCCGACACAGAGGCTCATGAAGCCCAACGCTGAGATCACGTGCCAAGCTTCGTAGGACGATGAAACAAGTTCACTTGGCGAGGGCGGATGACGGTCATGTGGGTGACCGAATGCGCCGGTGCCCACAAGGATTCCGCCAGTGATCATGCAAAGTCCGGCCAACCGGAACACGCGCTCGGCAGGCCACGGGGTGACGGCGAGATGCCATGCCCGCGCCCACCACTTCATCAGCCGGAAATCCGAACCAGTGCTTGCCTGGTTGTGACCGCTTGTCCGGCCTCTATGAGGATCTCACTGACGATCCCGGAGTGAGTCGCAGTAATGGAACTCTCCATCTTCATGGCTTCAAGTACCGCGACAACGTCGCCGCGCCCGACGGTCATCCCGACTTTGACCGCGATTGCAAGGACACGTCCAGGCATTGGCGCATTGATGGTGACACTCACCGGGCCGGCAGCGTCAACCCTCGCCCGGGCCAACCGGGAGGTGCGTGCCCGCGAATCTTCAATCTGCACCGTCAGTTCGCGCCCTCTCACGTGGAACTTCGTGGGAGCGCCGTCGGCAAACGCGTCCGCCGCGCCAGGTTCCATGACGACCTCGACGGACCGACCACCTATGACCGCGTGCCAATGGCCAGGACCTACCCGGAGGACGTTCGATGTTCCCGTAGGTGCGTGTCCCGACCCATTAAGGGCGTGTTCGCTGCCGTCGATGAAGACCGCATCGGTTGTCTGAACGCTCACGCGGAACCTCCTAACCTCACTGGCCCCCACCCCCTAGCCATCAACCGTTGCTACTGCAGGCGGGAGTACGGCTTGCTTGGCATTCGGTGGGGCGTCAAAGACAAGTGTGGCATGTCAGTTGGACTGTGTTTGCGGATCTCGTGTTCGATGAACGCCACCGTACTGCCGGGCGGCGCCCCTTCATATTGCGAGATGGCATCTTGGGCAGTGGTATCCGTGGACCCCTTTGCCCGATCTTCGCTGTTGTATCAGCGACGGGTTGATCAACCACGCCTCAGGGCTTCGCGCCGGGCGACTTGGCCCCAGTTGCTGATCGCGGTGGTGTAGGCGGCCCCGGGGCGACAGGACTGCAACGCGATGGCCCGTGCCTGTGTCGACACCATGCGGATTGCATCTGTCACCTCTGGGGTTGGTTGTTCCTGGCTCGATTGGGCGGGTTTCCAATGGTCGGCGACAAAGTCGGTGGAAACGGCGCCACTCAGGAAGGCCTCGTGGCGGAGGATCCATCGATGGAATGGCAGGGTGGTCTCGATACCAGTGACTACGTGCTCATCCAGGGCTCGGCGGAGTCGAGCGATCGCGATCGCACGGGTCGGCCCCCATCCGATGACCTTGGAAAGGAGCGAGTCGTAGTGGACACCGACTTCAAGCCCGGCTTCGCATGCGCTGTCGACGCGGATACCCGGCCCGGCTGGTTCGCGAACAAACCCGATCCTTCCAGCTGACGGCGCCCACCCATTCGCAACATCCTCTGCACCTATGCGCGCCTCGACCGCATGAAGCGGTGCCGGGTGACCGTGGATTGCGGGATCGCGCCAACCTGACGCTTCGAGTGCCTCCCGCATTGGTGTGCCCGATGCAAACCGGAGTTGGGCGTGGACGAGATCGGTGCCATGAACCAATTCGGTCACGGGATGCTCCACCTGAAGTCGAGCATTGACTTCCAGGAAATAGGTCTCGTGGGTCTCGGGATCGAAGAGGAACTCAACGGTACCGGCGCCACCGTAGTTCGACGCTTTGCCGATGGCGACGGCGTCGGTGGCCAGGCGTGCCCGGACGGCATCAGTGAGACCGGGGGCCGGGGCCTCTTCGACGACCTTCTGGAACCGCCTCTGAACGCTGCAATCGCGGTCGCCGATCGCAACTACGTCGCCTGCTCCGTCACCAAAGATCTGAACCTCGATGTGCCGTGGTCGTCGTACAAGACGTTCCAGATAGACCGACCCGTCGCCGAAGGCTGCGAGGGCGATGCGTTGGGCGCTTGCGAGTGTCGCGGCGAAGGCGTCATTGGTTTCGACAATCTGCATGCCCTTGCCACCGCCTCCGGCGGCCGCCTTGATGAGCAGTGGGAACCCGATGTCATGAGCGACCTGGATGGCCTCGGCCACGGTGGCGACTGGATTCACGGTGCCGGGAACCAGGCGGGCGCCCGCGAGATTTGCGAGGCGTCGTGCTTCCACCTTGTTCCCGGTGGCATCGAGGGTGGCAGGTGACGGTCCGACGAACGTCAGTCCGGCATCGAGGCACGCTTGGGCAAACGCTCCGCGTTCTGACAGGAATCCGTAGCCCGGGTGGACTGCCTCGGCACCAGTGTCACGGGCGGCGGCGATGACCAGAGAGGCATCAAGGTAGCTCAGGGATGCCTGGGCAGGTCCGAGACGAACGGCAAAATCCGCGAGTCGTACGTGGCGTGCAGTACGGTCGGCGTCGGAATATACCGCGACCGCCTCGGCACCGAGTTCGTGAATGGCCCTGATGATCCGGACGGCGATTTCGCCGCGATTGGCCACGAGGACGCTTCGGAACATGGATTGTCTCCCGATTGAGATCTAAGTGAAACCCACCCCCTTGCCGGCAAGCCCCCGCCCCCACCCACTTCCCCTGTGCGTCGGGAGAGGGGAGTGGGTCAGAGTGGAATGTTGCCGTGCTTCTTAGGCGGGTTCGATAACCGCTTGTGGCGCAGGACATCGAGGCCGGAGATCAGTTTGCGTCGCGTCTCGTGCGGTTCGATCACGTCGTCGACATACCCCCGGGCGGCCGCGGTGTACGGGTTCGAGAATCGCTGGCGGTAGTCGGCGACCAGGCGTGCCCGCTCCTCGGCAGGGTCGGACGCGGAAGCGAGCTGGTCGCGGAAGATCAGGGGAACCGCACCCTCTGCACCCATGACGGCAATCTCTGCACCAGGCCAGGCGAAATTCAGGTCGCCACGCACGTGCTTTGAAGACATCACGTCGTAGGCCCCACCGTAGGCCTTGCGGGTGATAACCGTCAGTTTCGGGACGGTTGCTTCGCAATACGCGTAAAGGAGCTTTGCTCCGTGCCGGATGATTCCGCCATGTTCCTGCGTGGTGCCAGGGAGGAACCCGGGGACGTCGACAAAGGTGACCACAGGCAGGTTGAAGCAGTCACAGAACCGCACGAACCGCGCGGCCTTGGTGCTGGCGTCGATGTCGAGGACGCCTGCCAACGAGGCGGGCTGTTGGGCGACGATACCTACGGACCGACCACCCAGCCGCGCGAAGGCGGTGATGATGTTCGGCGCGAATAGTGGCTGTACTCCAAGGACTGTCCCGCGGTCGAACACCCTCGAGAGAACGCCTTCCATGTCGTATGGAAGCCCGGGGTCCGCCGGAACCATGGTGTCGAGTTCGGGATCGGCGCGCGTTGCCGGATCATCGGTATCCACAAACGGCGGGTCGTCGAGGTGGTTGGACGGCAGATACGAGAGGACCTGCCTGACGAGTTGCAGGCAGTCGGCTTCGGTGGGTGAGATGAAGTGCGCCACGCCACTGGTCGTGGCGTGCACTTCGGCGCCGCCCAGTGCTTCGGCGTCGACATCCTCATGCGTTACCGACTTCACGATATTTGGACCGGTTACGAACATGTAGCTGGATCGGTCGACCATTGCCACAAGGTCGGTCATCGCTGGCGAGTAGACGGCGCCCCCTGCACATGGCCCGAGGATTGCCGAGATTTGCGGAACCACGCCCGAGGCCATGACGTTGCGCAGGAAAATCTCGGCGTACCCGCCCAGGGCTGCTACGCCTTCCTGGATGCGTGCGCCGCCCGAGTCGTTGAGGCCGATGATAGGCGCGCCGCTCCGGACGGCGAGGTCCATGATTTTGCAGATTTTCGCTGCAAATGTTTCGGACAACGAACCGCCAAAGACCGTGAAATCCTGTGAGAATACGAAGACCGTGCGACCGTCCACGCGTCCCCACCCGGTGACTACTCCGTCACCAAGGATGTACTCATGTTCGAACCCGAACGCTGTCGGACGATGGGTGACAAGCATGTCTGTTTCCTCAAACGACCCTGGGTCGAGGAGGAGGTCGAGACGCTCACGAGCCGAAAGCTTGCCTCGGGCGTGCTGCTGGGCAATGCGTGCCTCGCCACCGCCGAGACGCGCCCGCGCTTTCATTGCACGGAGTTCGGTGACACGTGGGTCGACCGGGCGTGCTTCAGGGTTTTCAGATGGGTTTGAATCGGACACGCCGGTTGATTTTAGCACGGTCGAAGGGTGGTTCTTTTGGCTGCCTTGGTGTGATCCTTGAAAAGATGACCGTCAGTGATTGGGATTGAACAAATGTTGTGGATAGGGTCACGCGTGACCATGGGTCTGGCGCGCTGGCTATTCCAACACAACCTCCACGTGCGCCCTCCCTGCGGTGGGTTCCCGACGCGACGGGTGAGGGATAGCGGTGCCCCGGGGATGAGCGCGGGTCGGACTGCTTTGCGTCTCAGGTCGATTGCGATTCTCGCAGCGCTGATTGTCTGGTTCGGTTCATCACTGACCTCCCCGTTCGGCGCATCTGCATCCGCGCCTACCCCGCCGACCCAGTCTCTAACTCGCTCCACCCAGGCCCAGACGTTCAGCCGTGATGGCTGGGACGATTGGGAAACCCTTAATGGGAGTTTCTATACACAGGCAACTGACACGGAGGATCGGACACTAGGTTTCCGGATCACGAACGATGGAGGCATCGCTTTCTGGCGAGACTTCAAGGCGCTTGGCGGTCCGGACAGACTGGGGTATCCCATGTCGCGACGGTTCGAGTTCTCGGGCGTAGTGGCCCAAGTGACGCAAAGGGCTGTCCTCGAGTGGGACCCGATTGAGGCGCGGGCTGTCCTTGTAGCGGTCTATGACCTCCTTTCAATGGCTGATCTCGATGGGTGGCTTGAGACCAAGAGGCTGGTGCCTCCGGCAGTCCGCCCACGCCCGGGGGAACCGGCGTTCACAGAGGCGATAGCACGTGAACGGCTTCGGTGGTTGGATGCGTCCCCCGCGCTCAAGGCAGCATTTCTTTCGGTTGACGACCCGCTGGAGATGAATGGTTTCCCCTCGGCACCCATTACCGACATGGGCCGCGTGGTGGTGTTACGCACACAGCGCCGGGTTTTCCAGTACTGGAAGGTGGCGACGACCTTCGCGCGGGCTGGACAGGTCACGATCATGAGTGTCGGCGAGGTAGTCCGCGAGGCGGAACTGTTCCCTGCCGGCGCCTTCGAACCCGAGGATGGCCATGACGCCATAGCCGCGCCAGTCCGGTCTCTTTCAGACCTTCCGGATGAGCAGGTCTCGGCCTGGCAGTCAATCCGCGAAAAGGTGTGGCCGGCAGTCGTTGAACTTACCGATCGTAGAACGGGTCGGGGTACCGGGGTTGTCGTGGATATTGATGCCGAGGGGGCTGTGGTCCTGACTAATAACCACGTAGTGGGTTCGGTTGATCGGGAAACCCTGGTGGCCCGTCTGTTCGACGGGCGTATCGTCGATGTCGAAGTGATCGGTGCCGACGACTGGACTGATGTGGCGGTCGTCAGGCTTCGGGGTGTCACGGACTTGCCGGCACTCCGTCGCGGGACCGACGTGAAGGTCGGTTCGCAGGTAATGGCCATCGGGTTCGGGGTCCTGTTTCCGCCGATGCCGAGTGCGAAGGTTGGCGTCATCCAGGGTCTTGCCGGCGAAATCCAGACCTTCCACGACTATCCGTTGCGGGGTCTGATCCAGCATGACGCTTTGATCTCTCCGGGCGATTCGGGCGGGCCACTGATTGATCAGGCGGGGCGGTTGATTGGCATGAACAGTGCGATCAAAATTGCAAGGATGCCTCGGCGCGGTCAGGAACTGATCGGATTTTCGATCCCTATCGGGCAAGCATGGTCCCTTGCAAGTCAATTGCGTGCCTCCGGCAAGGTTCCTCGGCCGTATCTTGGGGTATCTGTTGAGGACCTCACCATTGCGACCGCACGCCGACTGGGTTTGACAGTCACCCAAGGGCTTCTCGTCCGCGAGGTTCCTGAGGCAAGCCCGGCGCAAAAGGCCGGGATAGTGCCGGGCATGGTCATCGTTACGTTCAGTGGGCAAACGGTGACAGGGCTCAATGACTTGCGACGACTGATGGTCACGCGCAAGGTTGGCGACACCGTCGCCGTGACGGTCGTCGGGCCAGGAGCGGCGCGAACGCAACTGAGGGTGGTCATGATTGAGCGTCCGGCACCATCGTGATCGTCTGGCGAGGTGCGACGTTGTGGCGGGCGAATAGGGTCACCGATGGTTACCATAAGGTCATGGCTGGCACGTTTGAGGAAGCGAACATGAATTCGACCGTTTCCGGTACTGGGCTGATCCGGCGCGCAACCCGGCGCGCTGGCATGACACTTGTTGGCGGTCTTGTTTTGGCAAGTTGCGAAATCGCATTGCCGGGAAGCGATGCGAAGCAAGGCGGAAATTCGGCGACGGGAGCCCCGGGTGCGGTGCCACAGTCGATTGCGGGGGCATCCAAGACCGCCACGATCGAACTTGAAAAGGGTGGAATCATCACGATTGGGCTGTTCGGTGGGAACGACCCCAAGAGCGATGCGCCGAGCACGATCAAGAACTTTGAAGCGAAGGCAAACCAGGGGTTCTACAACGGCTTGGTGTTCCACCGTGTCGAGGATTGGGTCGTCCAGGGCGGGGATCCGAAGGGTGATGGTACTGGTGGCGGCCAGATGGCAAGCGAGTACAACGAGCGCGAATTCAGGGTCGGGGCAGTCGGGATTGCACGTGGCGGTGACCCGCGGTTAAACAATGACTCGCAATTCTTCATTGTGAAACGCGACTCGCCTCACCTAAACAAGATGTACACCAACTTCGGTCAGGTGACCAGCGGCTTGGAACAGATTGTGAAAATCGCGATTGGTGACAAGATTAAGAAGATCACGGTCAAGTAGCAACTTTGGCGGAACGCGGGCTGGCGCGTGCCTAATCTTGAGGCACGCCGCGCCAACCAACGTTGGAGTTGCCGTGGTTTGGTATCGGCAGCGCGTTGAGGAAGGCAATCGGTTGATGGCGGGGCCAGACATCCGCGCTACCCAGAGCGGCATCTTGGTTGACCCGGTGTATGGCCCGGCAGAGACGTTGCCCGGCCAATACCCCTACACCCGTGGCATCCATCCGACGATGTACCGGGGTCGGCACTGGACAATGCGGCAGTACGCCGGATACGCAAGTGCCGAGGAATCGAACCGCCGGTACCGGTTCCTTCTCGAAGGCGGGCAGACGGGCCTGTCGGTTGCGTTTGACCTTCCCACACAGCTGGGATATGACCCTGATCATCCGCTTGCGAGTGGAGAGGTCGGGCGCGTCGGCGTAAGTGTGGCCAGTCTTGATGACATGGCGACGCTATTCGATGGCATCCCGGTCGACCGTGTGTCAACATCGATGACGATTAACGCCACGGCACCCATCCTGTTGGCCTTCTACGTTGCCAATGCACTCCGACAAGGCGTGGCACCTGCGACCCTGTCGGGAACAGTCCAGAATGACATTCTCAAGGAGTACGTCGCGCGAGGGACCTACATCTACCCACCGCGTGCGAGTCTTCGGCTCATTACAGACACCGTTGCGTTTTGCGCGCGCGAACTGCCTCGATGGAACCCGATAAGCATTTCGGGCTACCACTTGCGTGAGGCCGGCGCGACGGCCGTCCAGGAACTGGCATTCACGATGGCAAATGGGATTGAGTACGTTCGGGCGGCGTTGACAGCCGGTCTTGATATAGACGATTTCGCGCCTAGGCTCAGTTTTTTCTTCGCATGCCACAACGCGTTCTTTGAGGAAATCGCGAAGTTCCGGGCGGCGAGGCGGCTCTGGGCGGAAACGATTCGGGATCAATTTGGAGCGAAGCGTCCTGAATCCTGGAAGCTTCGATTTCACACACAGACCGCCGGCAGCACACTCACCGCGCAGGAACCGGAAAATAACGTGATCCGGGTCACGCTGCAGGCCTTGGCAGCAGTGATGGGTGGTACCCAGAGCCTCCACTGCAATGCGCTTGACGAAGCACTTGCCCTTCCAACCGAGGCGACCGCCCGCACAGCACTACGTACGCAACAGATCATTGCTCACGAGACTGGCGTCACCGATACTGCCGATCCCTTGGGGGGAAGTTACTTTGTCGAGGCGCTTACTGACGAGGTGGCAAACGGTGCCAGGCGCCTTTTGGGGGATATCGCGCGGATCGGCGGCGCAATGAAGGCAGTCGAGACGGGCTACTACGCGCGATTGATCGAGGAAAGCGCCTACCAGTATCAACGGGCCATTGATGATGGTTCCCAAGTGATCGCTGGTGTCAACCGGTTCAGAAGTGACAGTGGTGTTGAACCGGATGCGCAGGCACTGCTTTCAGTCGATGCGACCTTGGGTGCGCAGCAAGCAGGCCGCTTGGTCACGCTTCGGGCTACTCGAGATGAGGATCGCGTCCAGACCGCGCTGACACGCGTTCGCGAGGTCGCTCGGGGAAGCGGAAACGTGATGGAACCGCTCATTGCTGGCGCCCAGGCCAGTGCCACCCTCGGTGAACTCGCTGGTGCATTGCGGGACGTCTTTGGGGAATACCTGGACGGGATCGCATGACGGTGGTGGCACGGTGATCCTTGGCATCGATCATGTTGGCGTGGTGGTTTCAAACCTTGAGGAGGCGCGATCAACTTTTGCAGCCATCCTCGGTAGAGAATCAACCGTGTCGGAATTGGTGGGGTCCCATGGCGTCCGGGTGGCCTTTGCTCCAGATTCTTGGGGAGTGGTCTCGGCGCCTGTCAGCGAGATTGGGAACCTCATCGGTGTCCCTCCGGAAGCAGTTGATATTCATCGGGCTGGGGCGCGCCTCGAGTTTCTGGAACCCGTCGATGAGACCAGTGCCGTGGCGCGTTTTAGGGAACGTCGCGGCGAAGGGATTCACCACGTCTGCTTCGTGACTGATGACATCTCGGGAGAACTTGATCGACTAAAGCCCGACTTCCATCTTATCGACGCCGTGCCAAGGCGTGGGCACGGTGGGCTCGTTGCCTTTCTGCACCCGAAACGAACGCATGGGGTTCTCGTGGAACTGTTGCAACGTGACCCTGTCAACCCAGAACCATTTGGTCATACCGGCAATCCAAGCGAGGCGGCGTCAGGAGTAGCTGACGCCGTTCAGCGCGAACCCGAGGGACGGGGGGCGACGGTTCAGTCGGTAGACGATGCGTCTGTAAAGCTTCTGGACCTTGCGCGAGCTGGCGATCGGCGTGCCTTGGCCCGGGTTCTCACCATTGTCGAGACTGGCAACCCGAGTGCCGTGACAATTGTGCACCATGCTCGGCGATCATTTCTGGGAACCGGATTTATCGAGAAACGCACACGGGTCATTGGGATCACCGGTGGGCCGGGTGCGGGCAAGAGCACGCTTGTTGGCGCACTGGCTCGGTCGATACGCAGGGCGAACCCAGATCATCGGGTCGCGGTTCTAGCGATCGATCCGAGCAATCCTTTTACCCGGGGCGCTCTTCTCGGTGATCGGATCCGGATGCCTGAGGTGTCTGGGGACGATGGCATCTTCGTCCGGAGTGTGGCCGGGCGCGGGTCGGGCAATGGATTGTCGCGTAGCACGAGTGAGATGCTGGCGATTCTTGAGTATGTCGGTTTCGACACGGTGTTGCTGGAAACCGTTGGTGCTGGTCAGGATGAGCTCGCTGTTGGCGCCCTGGCGGACACGGTAGTTGTGGTATTCGCGCCGGGTCTTGGTGATGGCATCCAAGCTCTCAAGGCGGGACTGGTTGATCTTGCCCAGATCGTCGTCGTCAACAAGGCGGATCTTGATGGTGCCGGTGCGCTGGCTTCACAACTGGCATTCGGGCGCAGTGATGCCGTCACAATAGTCGAGACTACTGCAACGACCGGATCGGGTATCGATCAGCTTCGGGAGGCAATCGCGCATTCTTCTTCTGCCGCCCGGCCGCGTCCGGACAGTCGTCACCGCTTGGTGACGAGTGCGATTGCCCAGGCAGCGGTCGATCAGTTTCGTGCCTCGATTGTCGTCGCGATTGATGCGAACCCGATGTGGGCCGAGATGATTGCCCAAGTTGAGAGACGCGAGCAGTCGGTGGACGAAGCGGCAAGACGTTTCCTTAGCGGAGTTCTCAAGCCGGAAAGCTGATCCGGTGCGCCGCAGTCGTCCTGTCGGTCGTGCAGATGCGATCATTGTGGCAAGAGGTGGGACGGGGTGCCAAGTGTCCCGCCCGGTCTCAGCCTCGAAGACCGAATCGCTCTCGCAAATCGCGGGTGCACGGGATGCCTGCGGGTGGTTTGGTGATGGTCGGCAAGCAAATGGATATCAGTCGGCGGCAGTGGGGCCGGTATGAGAGACATGAGAATGACGTCACGGGGTGAGCGTGCAACCGCAAACGGCACGGCAGTCGTGACGGCTTTTCCGTGGGAACTTGCCGTTGGTGCGTTTGCGGGAGCGTCGGTTTTGCTGGCTATCGTTCTGGAACGGGCTGGCAGCACGGTGCCGGCGTTGATTTTCGGTCTCCTTAGCGTTGTGCTGACCGGTTTCGCTGCAGTTACCGCGTGGCGTCGGGCCAATGCAAACCCACGTCGCCGCGTCACGGGGCGCACTGTCCAATCTGGCGGCAAAGGGCCAGTTTCGGCGTTCGACCATCCCGACTTTGATGTGGCATCCCCGGGAGACCCGGTTCGCTCACGTGTGGCCACCCGAACCGGAGAGGATGGAGCGGAGATTGATCTCGGGACGATTCGGGACTTCCGCGCGCGCCGTGACCCTGTCGCACTTGCGCCACTGGACGCGTCGGGGGGTTCCCAGGCGGGCACAGAGAGTGATCCGGTGCTTCTGCACGGAGATGACGCGGGTTGGGGCACGGAAGACGGACGCATCCTGCCACCGCAACTCGAGGAGTTGGCCCGTGACTTCCAGGCTGTTGCGGGAGCGATGGCGGCAGCGGTGCTTGTCCGCCGTGGACGGCGTCTCGTGCCACTGATTGCATCAGGGGACTGGTTGGCGGCCCGTGAGGTTCGCGCTGGTTCGGCACCAGGGACGTTCGCATCCCGAGGTGCGCCGAGTGATGCGGCACCACCGGAGTTTCCCGTCGATGACCACTTGGCCGACCTCCTGGCGGTGCTGTCCAAGGCGCTGCCGTTCGAGCGGTGGCAGGAGATTGAGGACGTGCCGCCGGGTTTACTCCCACTCGTTGGGCTCGCCGACCAAGGGGCTTCGTTAGGTGTCGCCTGCACGCACCGGCGAGGGTTTCTGGCGCTATGGGTCGCGTCGGGACGGGATGGATTGCGTCGCTATTCGGACCGTGACCTTGGCGCCATCGAAGCATTCGTGCGCGAAAGGGTGAGTGTGGTCGGAGCCGAACTGGCTGCGGCTGCGGTCACACCGCGTCGTCCTTGATTGCTACGCGCTTCGCTTGGCCCTTCCCATTGGAGGGAGGTCCCCACCCTCTAAGCCTTCCCCCGGCGTGAGAGTGGAGTTGCGTATCGCCTTGTAGGGTTGGGCATCCGACGGGGACCGTCGGCCCATCGGTTCACGATGGTCTGAGTTTTGGTGGTGACGACTGGGATGCTTGATTGCGTGACCCAACAACCGGAGCGATTTGAGGTCTGGAACCAGATCAACTCATTTGTTCGCACCCTGCGGCGAAGGCGCCGGCGCTACCAGGAGGCGGTGTCAGGCCTCGTTGGCTGGGAGGCGGTGCCCGGGCGAGGCACATCTGCAGGACACGCACGGATATCCACCTCATCGTTTGGATCGCGTTACACCCCTTCGCCCTGCCTAGGCCCTCAACTACTTTGTCAACCACACCGCGTCGCGCCTGATTGCTAGGCGCTTCGCGCGGCATGCCCGATCGGAGGGAGATCCCTACCCTTCAAGCCTGCCTCCGGTGTGCGAGTGA
This sequence comes from Chloroflexota bacterium, assembly GCA_009693165.1. GTDB lineage: Bacteria > Chloroflexota > UBA11872 > UBA12225 > UBA12225 > UBA12225. The sequence goes on along the minus strand of SHXX01000045.1, from coordinate 1,458 downwards.
AGTTGCGGATCGCCGGGAAGGATAGGGTATCGGCCTGGGACCGCCGGCCCCGCCCGCCGGCCCCATCGGCTCACGATTGTCTGCGCTCCGGTGGGGGGACTGGGACACCTTATAGCGTTACCCTACAACCGGCGCGGTTTGAGGTCTGGAACCCGATCAACTCTTTTGTTCGCAGCCCGCCGGTGAGGGCGCCGGCGCTCCCAGGGGAAGGTGTCAGGCCTCGTTGGCAGGGAGGCGGTGCCCCCAAGCGAGGCACATCTACACGAGACGCACTCGAATCCACGTCATCGTTTGGATCGCGTCACACCATCGAGGGCGAAGGTCCGCGGGCTTTTGCACCATGTCCGATTGGGCACTCGGTGCATGCCAGTGGCCGGCACGGACCTTCCCACAGGTCGATCATTCCTTGCTGGACAGACGCGCGGCGCACCCGAGGATGCCCGCGTCGGGCAATCCCGATCCGGCATCCGACTTCCCGACTGATCCAGTTCGATGTCAGGGTGGGGTGCCCGGCACAAGCCTCACGGGCGGCCTCGGACAGGTCATCGTTGCCGATCAAAAGGCCCCATGCCGACACGAGTGGAAGGAGGACATTGACGACGATGTCGGCGGCGCGGGCCGGGCCGACGAGCGTAGGCCGGAAAAGGGGTGCCGGGACCATAACCAGTTTGGTGAGGTCGCCATGAACCGATTCAACGTTCCCATACGCCCGCCGCTGCCGATTGGTAAGTAACGTCACCACCCGGGCGATCATTGCGTTACCCGCTCGATTGTCCAACTTTTCAATTTGTCCGGAGTGCCCTAGCCCGTTGCCCGTGACTTCAGCCGATTCCAGACCAGCCGGCCAACTCGACATGATGTGAACTAGGGATTGACTGCAAAAGGGAGCGGTGCCAGGGCAGTTGCGGGAATGATGGTGGCATGAACCTAGTTGAGTCTCGCGAACGGTTTCGAACGATCCACCAAGCGCACGCGCCGGCAGGCCTTCCTCGCGGAGATGCTCGCCGTCGTCCCGTGGGACGGCCTCGTCGCCCGGATTGCCCCTTTCGCCCCGGCGGGGGCCACGGGACGCCCGCCGTACCCGGTCCTGGTGCTGCTGCGGGGCCACTTCCTGCAACAGTGGTTTTCCCTTGCGGATGAGGCGGCCCGTGAGGCGTTGCACGACATCCCGGTGTACCGCGCCTTCGCGGGCATCGACCCCGGCACCACCGGCATCCCGGACGCCACCACCATCCTGCGCTTCCGTCACCTCCTCGAGCGCCACGACCTGGCCACCGCACTGCTCGAGACGGTCAACGCGGTGCTCGAGGCGCGTGGCCAGATGGTCCGCCGGGGCACGCTGGTCGACGCCACCATCGTCGCGGCCCCGAGCTCGACGAAGAACCGGACGGGCACGCGGGACCCGGAGATGCACCAGACCCGGAAGGGGAACCAGTGGTTCTTCGGCATGAAGGCGCA
>SHXX01000044.1 GCA_009693165.1 Chloroflexota bacterium | reverse complement strand
AGTACGTCGTCCGCGAGACGCCGGCATCGGCGCACGCATCGGTCACCGGCGTCCCCGACGCGACCGCGTGCAGCAGTCGTGCGCGCCCGTGCGTGGTCAACCTGGCGTGCGGGTGATAGTGTTGCATCCCAAGGCCTCCCTGGCGGGTGCGGTGTCAGTACCCAGCACCGTACCGGGCGAGGCCTTCATCCCATTCTCCCCAGCCCCTGTACCCAATGTCGTGAGAGACGACAGCTTAGCTTCCCGACCGGCGAACGACCGCATCCGGGCGTGCGGTCAGTCCCGGCAGGAGTGATGTTCCGAGGCCGGGGACGTTTGGCAGCGTGATGTGCCCGTCGGCCACGATGGGCAGGCCAGCCACAAGTTCGGTGTACCACCCGGTGTAGAAGGCGCGGACGACCTCCTGGATCAAGGTATTCGGGGCATTCATTGCCACATGGACGCCCGCTGCCCAGGTCACCGGACCGGTGCAATCGTGCGGTGCAACCGGCAACCCGAAGGATTCCGCCAACGTCGCGATGGCCTTGCCCTCGGAAATGCCTCCGCACCAGCCAAGGTCCAGCATGACGTAACTGGCGGCCCGCGCTTCCATGAGTTCACGGAATCCCCCCCGGTTCCCGAGCAGTTCGCTTGCGGTCGTCGGGATCCGCGTCCCGTGGGCAAACCGCGCCAGCGACGCGATGTCGTCGGGACGGACTGGGTCCTCGATCCAGAATGGGCGGATGTCCTCGCGTTCGAATGCCTGCGCAATCTGCAGGGCAGCCGGCGTCTGCCACAGGCCATGAAGTTCGACCATCAGGTCCATGTCGTAGCCGACCACTTCGCGGACCCGCCTGAACGGACGCATCGCGGTGTCGAGTTCACGCGGCGAAATCGAGGTACCGTTCGTCCGGTAGGCAGCCTCATCAAAGGGCCACATCTTCATGCCGGTAATGCCCATGGCCAAAAGGCTTTGGGCAAGTGGGCCCGCATCACCTGTCAACCACGCGTCGAGGTCCTCGTACGGGCCGATGCTGTCGACGCCCACCCCCCAGTTCTCGCGTGCCTGGCCGACCGTCTTGCGGACGTACCGGTAGCCGGCGCACGTGTTGTAGACCCGTACGCGGTCATGGGAGGCCCCACCAAGCAATTCGCATACGGGCGCCCCGAGGTGTTTGCCCTTGATGTCCCAGAGAGCCATGTCGATCGCGGAGAGGCCCCGGCGTTCCACTCCGGTTCCCTTCGTTCCCACATAGCCCGGCAGCGAAGTGCGCAGTCGGTCGATGCGCCCGGGATCCTGCCCGATCAGCTTCGGCGCTACGGTTTCGTGCAGGTATGACGCGACTTCGGGTGCGCCGAAGAACGTCTCGCCCAACCCGACAATCCCCTCGTCGGTGTGAACCTGCACGAAGAGGATGTTGCCGAACTCCTCCAGTTGGACCGTTTCGATCCCGGTCACTTTCATCGTGTCATTTCCTTTCCGGCCCCGTCCCGGGCGCGCCTTGCCCCGGCTACGGTCGCCGATGACCAGTCTTCGGGGGCAAGGATTGACCCCTTGTCACCAGTTCGTGATGCTTCCATCCAGGCGACGCAACTGGGGCAGTTCGGCAATCTGGAACGGATGCTTGCGCGCCGCGTCACGGTCGAAGTCGATGCCGAGGCCCGGTCGCGTTGGAGGCAGGAGGTAGCCGTTCTCCCATGGAACCTGGACGGTCACTACGTCCATGAGTGATGTGCCCGGTTTCCGGGGCTGTTCCTGCACGCCTACGAGTGGCGAGGCAAGATTGAGGTGCAGGCACGCCGCGGTCGAGACCGGTCCAAGCGGATTGTGGGTCGCCAACTTGATGTAGTGCGTTTCACACCAACCGGCAATCTTCTTGGCTTCGGTGAGACCACCGCAGATGCCAAGGTCGACCCGGCAGTAATCCATCAGTTCTTCTTCAATGACCTGCCGGAACTCCCACTTGCTTGCGAACTGTTCGCCGACCGCGATTGGCGAATGCACGTGTTGCCGGACGAGACGCAGGCTTTGCATGCTTTCGGCGCGGATCGGATCCTCCATGAAGAAGGGGTTGAACTCCTCGACCGCACGGCAAAGCCTGATGGAATCGGCCGGATCCAGCCGGGTGTGGATGTCGAAGCACAGTTCAACGCTGTCGCCAAGCGCCTTTCGGAGGGCCGCGAACTCCCGCACCGCCTGTGGAATGGCGACCGACGGTTCCAGGATGTTCCCGAACTCCGCCAGGCCCCAGCGGACGAACTTCCACCCTTCGGCAACATGCTTCTGGGCATTTTCAACCAATTCTTCGATTGAGGGACGCTGTATGTGCGGGTAGCAAACGACCTTGTCGCGGCAGAGGCCACCGAGGAGTTCGTACACCGGGACATTCAGTGCTTTCCCCTTGATGTCCCAGAGGGCGATGTCAATCGCCGCAATCGCCGAGGTCGCAATGTTCTGCGCCGGGAAGAACCCTCCACGCGACATCATCTGCCAAAGGTGTTCAATCCGGAACGGGTCCTGCCCGATCAGGAAGGTCTTGAAGTGTTCGATAACTCCTTGGACCGCCAACTCACGACCCGTCAGACCGGCTTCGCCAATGCCCCAGATCCCTTCGTCGGTGTCGACCACCACGAAGAAATAGTTCCGTGATCCTCCCCAGACCGGGTAGCACTCGATATCCGTGATCTTCATTGCGTCTCCCTCGCTTCACCACGCTTCGCGGTCCACTGGCTTTTCGCGATACACGCCGTGCGAGGATAGCGATGATGCGCGCGTCGTGCCGGGATGGACGTGTTGCCACCGCTGCCGGGTCCAAGGCGCATCGAAAGTCGCGGTAGTGCAATCTCGGGCACAATGCACGCATGATGATGAGTGCTACGGACGTATCTCCCCGGCGACGCCTTGCCGTGATCGGTGGCGGGCAGATGGGCGGCGCGATTCTGACGCGGGCAATCGGCGCCGGCCTCTACGCCGCCGCCGAAGTTGTGGTCAGTGACGCCGATCCTGGGATCCGTGACCGGTTGCATGACTCGTTGGGTGTGACTGCCATCTTTGACGCCGCCGCCGCTATTGAAGGGGCGACCTGCATTCTCCTGGCTGTCAAACCCCAGATCCTGCCCGCGCTGGGGCGCGACCTTCGCGGAAGGCTTGTTCCCGGCCAGGTCATCCTCTCGATCGCTGCCGGGATCGAACTCGCTACCTTGCAGGATGCCCTTGGGCATACGGCAATCGTTCGCGCGATGCCCAACACGCCTGCACAGGTTGGACAGGGCGTGACTGCCTGGTGCGCAACCCCTGATGTCGGGAAAGCCTCTCGTGCGGAAATCCGCGCCCTACTTGGCGCCGTTGGCACCGAACTCGAGGTCGATGCCGAACGCTACCTCGACATGGTCACAGCGGTCTCCGGTAGCGGTCCGGCGTGGGCGATGGTCATCATCGAGGCGATGACTGACGCCGGGGTCCAGCTGGGCCTTCGGCGCGACTGGGCCTACGAACTGGTCCTTCAGACGCTTGCCGGTTCGGTTGCGCTTGCCCGCGCCACGGGGAGGCATCCCGCGGATCTCCGGAACATGGTCACGACGCCTGGCGGAACCACCGCCGCCGGCCTTGCCGCCATGGAACGTTCCGGCCTCCGTGCCGCCCTTGCCGATGGCATCGTTGCCGCCTACCAGCGAAGTGTCGAACTCGGGGCGGCGGCCCGGAAGTAACGGTGACTGCTATCGTCCCCCGATGAGTGCCCGGATCAGGAGTGTCGAGTAACGATGTCCTTTCTCGGCCGTCTCTTTGGAAGCCTCTTCGGTTCTGGCGGTCCGCGGTCCCCTGGGGACCCGAACGCGGTGTACATCCATGTTCGTTGCCGGTTCTGCAAGGAAGCCATCCGGGTGCGTCTCCATCGCACCAGTGATCTGTCCCCCGACGATGATGATGGCGGATTTGGGGTCCGCAAGTCGATTGTTGGTCAGAAGTGCTTCCGCCGGATCGAGGTCGACCTCGCATTTGATCGCAACTATCGGCTGGTTTCCGAGGATGTCACCGGTGGGACGATGATCACTGCCGAGGAATGGCAGGCCGAACAGGCGCCCGCCTCCTGAACGAGGGGTTGCGCTTTTTCTGGATGGTCAGCTTCCCGGTGCCACCATGTGACCGGCACGGGATGGCAGGCGGCATCGTTCTAGCGATTGAACCGATGGTGTCCACCGCGCGGCCCTCGCCACACTCCGCATTGCCTGGCGGTTCCGTCCGTGCGGCGGTTCACGGTGGATCAGCGCCTCGTCGCGACGGGCCGGGTCCGACACGCGAGTGGATCACCACCCACCGAATCACGGCAGTTATCGTGGTTTCCCTCGTCTCTGCAATGCTTCTGGGGTTGGTGTCGGGGACCGTCTCACCAATTGTTCCGGGCAGTGTGGTCGCGGCCTCCATCGGCATCGCCCTCGCGTTTCTCCACCCGTCAATTGCCCTGGCTGGCGCCGTCGGCGTCATCGCCATCCTTCCCTTTGCGGTCGTGCCGCTTCGCCTTGGTGTTGCGCCCACGTTCCTGGACATCCTGACCGCCGTTGTCTGGGCCGTCTGGATCATGCGCCTTGCGACAGGCCAAGATCGTGTGCGGTTTCCGGTACCGGTCTTCATGGCGTGTGTCTCAACCGGGGGGGTACTGGCGTCCTATCTTGCCTCGCCTGACCCGCTCAGTTTCAACGAGACCGCCCGCATGGTTGCAAAGGTCTCGCTTGGGCACCTCATCGTGATCCCGGCGGCCCATCTTCTCCGCACCCGTGCGTCCATCCATGGTCTCGTTGGAACGGTCATCGTCGTGACATCCATCGAAGCCGTGGTCGGCATTGGCCTCTATCTCGTGCCTCGCGACCTCGCCTACCGTTTGCTGGCGGCACTCGAACCGCTTGGCTATCCCGTTGGCGATACCATCCTCCGCTACCGGCCAGATACCGACATCCTGCGCGCAATCGGCACGTCCATTGACCCGAACATGCTGGGAGCACTCCTGATGATCGGAGGGGCGCTTGCGACCCCCCAACTCCTGGCCACGCACCCGATCTGGCCCCGACCGGTGACCATTGCCCTCCTCGCCCCGATTGCCACGGGCCTTCTCCTTACCGAATCACGCGGTTCGTGGCTGTCGCTTGGCGCCGCCATCCTGATTGTCGGAACACTCCGTTACCGGCGCCTCTGGGTGGTGATCGGCGTCGCCGGTGCCCTCGCCGTCTTCCTGCCCCAAGCGCAACGGTTCACTGAGCATCTGCTTTCCGGTCTTCAGGCGCAGGACCGCGCGTCGTCGATGCGACTCGACGAAATACGCAATGCCTACACCATTATTACTGGAGCGCCATGGATTGGCGTCGGCTGGGGAATCGTTGGCCGGAGCATCGACCTTGAGTTCACGAGGGGTGTCTCGAACATCTACCTGACAATCGCGCAACGATCCGGGATGCCGGCCCTTGTGGCGTACCTTGCCGTCTGGGTAACCATTGCTTGGGGTCTGTGGCCGGCCATCCGGCGCGCCAGCGTAGGGATGCGCGATGACGGCATCGTGCTTGGAGGCATCGGTGCGATCGGTGGGGCCCTGGTCGCCGGAATGGTCGACCACCATTTCGTGTCGTTTCCGCATCTGGTCACGCTTCTCTGGGCCGTGACCGGGATGGTTCTGGCGCGCGCATCGGGCGACCTGGATGGCGTCTCGGTCGTGAATGGTGCACCGCAACGGGCCAGTACCAAATGACCGTCCCCGTCGTCCTTGATGCCCGCATCATGGCGTACAACCGCACCGGGATCAGCCGGTATATCCGCCATCTCTATGAGGGCATGGCTTCGCTGCGCGACAGTTCATCGGCGGGGTCCGACCCATTCCCAATCGACGTCACGGTCCTCTCGTCTCGTCGCGACGCGGAACACTTGCTGGCAGCCGCTTGGGGGCGTTCGGCGATTGGCTTGACGCCTCCCCATCACCGCCTTGAACGCGTTGCCCTGTCTGTCGAGATTGCGCGGATACTTTTCGGTGCGTTTCCTGCCCGTTCCCGCGCCCGGCCAGTTCTCCACAGCCCGGATCATGTCTGCCCTGAGCCGCTCTCGGTGTGGGGGGCACGCCAGTGGGCAACGGTCGTGACTGTTCATGATTTGTCATTCTTGCGCGTTCCATATACACATTCGGTAGAGAGCCGTCGGTATTATTCGGGTATCCACCGGACTGTGCGCACGGCCGAGCGCATCATCTGCCCTTCCCAGGCGACCGCGGCTGATCTGCTTGACATGACGACCGCAGACTCCAGCCGAATCCGGGTAATCCATGAGGCGCCAGACCCACGGTATGTTGAAGTTGGACCGGCATTCCGGTCCGTCGACACGCAGCGACCATACATCTTGACAGTTGGCTCAATTGAGAAAAGAAAGAACATCAAGCTATTGATCGAAGCCATTGCTACGATGAGCCCGGCAGAGAGGCCAGATGTAAAGATTGTGGGCTCTCCCGGTTCAGCCTACGAGGACTGTGTAAAAGAAGTATCTAGAAATAGTCTGACAAACCGTGTCGAGTTCCTCGGGCGCGTGTCGACAGAAATGATCGCGAGTCTCTATCGTGGTGCTGCCGCAATGGTGTACCCGTCGCTCTACGAAGGGTTCGGACTTCCCGTTGTTGAGGCAATGGCGTGTGGTGCGCCTGTTATCACGTCAACTTCATCCTGCCTTCCCGAGGTTGCGGGGGATGCCGCCATCCTCGTCGCGCCGGAGGACGTGGACGGTTTGAGGGATGCGATCTTGAAGGTGATCGGTGACCCCTCTTTGGCGTCCGGGATGCGTGCGCGCGGACTGCGCCGGGCCGCATCGTTTTCATGGGAGCGTGCGGCGACGGAGACGGTTGCTGTCTTCCTTGAGGCGTCACGCGCATGAGCGGTGACGGCGCATCAACAGGCCGTGTGCTCTTCCTGATGCCCCAGATGCCATGGCCTGCCACGCAAGGGACGGCGCTCAGGAACTTTCATTTGATGAAGGCAATCGCCGATGCCGGCCTCGTAGTTGACCTGATCGCGTTTGGTGACCCTCTTCTCTCCGTTGCGACGGAGATTGCTGCAGTCTGCAGCCGGATTGAGGTAGTTCCTGTACCAATCCGGAGCCTCGGCTCTCGCCTGCGTACGTTCGTTGCCGGTGAGCCTGACCTGGCCTGTCGTCTTGCATCGCCGGAGTTTTCCGCCCGGCTGGACGGGATGTTGCGTGCGGGTAAGTACGACATCGTCCAGATTGAGGGTTTCGAGATGGCCGGGTACCTGCTGGGGCCCGGTGCATTGCGTCGTGAGGCGTGGGACCGTGCGCCGTGGACACTTGCTGGTCACCGTGCCCCGCGGATCGTCCTTGACGATCACAATGCTGAGTACCAGTTGCAGGCGTCGGCCTCCCGGGTGGATTCAAAGCGTCCGGGTCGTTGGCCACGCGCCCTGTACTCGTGGGTCCAGGCCTCGCGCATCCGCCGTCGCGAGGCACTCTACGCCTCGGCCGCCGATGCCTGCATTGCGGTCTCAGGTGAGGATGCCGGTCTCCTTCGTGAGATTGCCCCTGGTGTGGCCGTCGACGTGGTTGCCAACGGGATTGATGTGCCCTCGTACCGCACTTCTGCGTCGCCGACCTTCCCGCCATCCATCTTCTTTGCCGGAAAGCTTGATTACCGTCCGAATGTTGATGCCTGTGAGTGGCTTGTACGTTCGGTGTTGCCAATCGTGCGAGCTTCGGTCCCTGATGTTCGGGTTGTCCTCGCTGGTCGTGACCCCTCACCGTCGGTCCAGGCGCTCGCAGCGGCTGACGTTGAGGTCACTGGTTACCTTGCTGACGCGGAGATGCGGGCCCGGTTGGCCGGCGCGACCGTCGCAGTCGTTCCGATCCGGATGGGAAGCGGAACGAGGTTCAAGGTTCTCGAGGCGATGGCTGCCGGTGTGCCGGTCGTGGCTACGCCCCTTGGTGCCGCCGGGTCCGGCATTGTTGACGGTGTCCACGGTCTCTTGTCCGAGGCCGCGTCCGATTTGGCATCTTCCCTTGTCCGTTTGCTTCGTGATGCGTCCCTGGGGCAAGCCTTGGCCACCCGGGCGCGGTGGCTCGCCGAGGCGCGACATGACTGGTCTGCAATCACCCCACGCTTGGTCGCAGTCCACCGGCAGCTCCTCGATGGCTTGATGCCCCCGGCGAGTGTGATTGCAACCGTCCGGAATGAGGCACGAACGATTGGTGCAGTGATTTCCGGCGTCGCCCGACAGCAACCGTCGCCCGCGGACATGGTCGTTGTCGATGGCGGTTCGAATGATGACACGGTCCATGTTGTCCGCGAGTGTGCGTCGCTTCTTGACGTTGTTTCAACGGGACTGCATGTATCGGTCAGGTCGGAGCCCGGTGCCAACATTTCACGCGGACGCAACCTTGCCGTCGACTGCGCCAAGGGCGGCGTGATTGCGGCCGTTGACGCCGGGACAGTGCTTGCCTCAGACTGGTTCTCTCGCCTTGTGGCGCCATTCAGCGGGGATGCCCGTGTCGGTGTGGTCGGTGGGTTCTTCGTTGGTGCACCGGAAACCGACTGGGAACTCGCCCTTTCCGCGACGACCCTGCCCTTGGTCGAGGACATCGATCCGGTGCGGTTTCTGCCTTCCAGTCGGTCGGTGGCCTTCCGGCGGACCGATTTCGTCCGTGCAGGGGGGTATCCGGAGTGGTTGGACTATGGTGAGGACCTGGTGTTCGACCTTGCCTTGCGGCGCCTGGGCGTCGTGTTCCGGTTTCAGCCCCGTGCGGTCGTCCGTTTCCGTCCCCGTCCCACCGTCCGCGCATTTTTCCTCCAGTACTACCGCTATGCGCGTGGTGATGGCAAGGCGGGACTGTTCGCACGTCGGCACGCCATCAGGTATGGCGCCTACATTGGTGGCATGGTGCTTGCCGTGGGTGCCTTTGACCGTCGAGGAGGAATCCTCCCCGGTACGCTCCTGGTGGCCGGTGCAATCGGCTACCTGCGGCGCCCGGTGTCGCGCCTCGCTGTCACGGCGTCTTCAGCGGGAGACTTCATGCGGTGCGCACCCCTCCTGCCACTCGTGCGCTTAGTTGGGGACGTAGCGAAGATGGCCGGCTACCCCGTCGGGTTGTGGTGGAGATATTCCCGTGGTCTCCCGACCCACGATCGCAGACCCATGACCGCCTGGACGACGGAGTAATGGTGCAGTCAAGTTACCAGAACATCGATCCTGTAATGGTACAGGGATGGAAGCCTCCGACGTTTCGACCCGGTGCGATTGTCGATCGTTCGGTTGGCCGACAAGAACCCCTCGTGTCCGTTGTCATCGTCACGTACAACGTTTCCGACCTCGTCATCCGATGCCTTCAGTCGGTCATCCTCAGCGCGGTGGCGTTTGGCTTGGAGGTCATCGTCATCGACGCGGGGACTGACGGTTCGGCAGATCGAATCAGGGCCGGGTTCCCGATGGTGACGGTAATCGAGGCACCTGAGAACCCCGGTTTCGGCACAGCGTCCAACCTTGGCCTCCGCCGCTCCCGCGGGAACTACCTTCTCCTTTTGAACCCGGACACCGTCATCCCGCCGGATGCCCTTGCGTTGGCGGTCGCTGACCTCCAGGCAAACCCTGACCACGGGATCATCGGTCCGAAGCTTGTCCGTGCTGATGGATCCCTGGATGTCTCGGCACGCCGGTCGTTCCCGACACCACGTATTGCCCTATACCATTTCCTCGGCTTGCCCAGACGATTTCCCAAGGTTCGCGAATTTGGCGCATACAACCTGACCTACTTGGACCCTGACCAGCCGGCAATCGTCGATGCCGTTGCCGGATCCTTCATGATGGTCCGTCGGGAAGCCCTCGAGGTTGCCGGTCTCTTCGACGAATCGTTCTGGATGTACGGAGAGGATCTCGACCTTTGCCTTCGGGTCGGCAAGGCCGGTTGGAAAGCCCGTTACCTTCCCTCCATCGTGGTGACCCACCTCAAGGGCCAGAGCAGTCGAACCCGGCCGTTGCGGTGCACCATTGAGTTCTATCGAGCAATGCACATCTTCTACCGAAAGCATCAGGCGTCGCAGGCCGGTGTCGTCCAGAACTTTCTGGTGACCGCTGGGATTGTCGTCTTGGGGGCGATTGCCGTGCTTCGCGACCGGATGCGCCCGAAGTCGCACCGACGCGTTTCCTAGCCTGACGGGAGTGCCCATCGTGACAGCGATTGACCGGGTGACGAGCCGTTTGGGAAGTGCCTCAGCGACTTGTGCGCCGTCAGGCACGCTCGGACTGGCCGATGGGAACTGAACTTGGCGGGCCTCGACGACGCACCCGGATCAATGTGTCCGGGACCGGCGTTGGTGTTTCTGAAGGCCATCCGGGTTCCCCTGTGGTGCCGGTCGGTCAACGGGGCCCTGAAGATCGTCCGGCGATTGCGAGCCAGGAGAGGCGTCCTGGCTCCTCGTCGATGTACCGTGCGGTCGCCCGTGCGGTCGTCCCGCCGTTGTCGTTGACTACATTCCAGCGCATCGCCCTCACGCCTGCGTTCTTGGTTGTGTTCGACACCCTTGCGATTGGTGCCGGTTTCCTGGCCGCTTACATTTTGCGGTTCGTTCTGCAGTTCCCGGTTGCGGACGAGGTGCACAGCCTCCGCTCGTATGCGGGGTTCCTGACACTTGCCATTCCGGTCACCCTTGTCGCCTTTGCGGCGTACGGCCTGTACCAGACCCGGCAACTCGTGAATGCCATCGACCAGGTGTTCCGTCTGTTCACCGCCGTACTGGTGGGCCTGGTCGTCACGGTCGCCATCGCTTCATTCGTGATTCGCGGGTGGCCGGACTATTCGAGACTGTTGGTCGCTTACGTCTGGCTTGCTTGTTCACTCCTTTCCTTTCTCGGCCGGATCATGTGGATCCGTTGGCGCGGTTGGTTGGCGTCCCGTGGATCAGGTGTCCGCACCACCCTGATCGTCGGGGCCGGCTCTGCCGGTGTCCGGGTTGCACAGCACTTCACGCGGTCGTCACACCTCGGGTACCGCGTTGCCGGATTTATCGATGGCACACTTCCGGTTGGTGCGACGCCTGCGGGCACGCTCGTTCCGGTCGTCGGGAGGCTCGACATGATCGACGACATCCTGATCGCGATCCAGCCTCAGGAACTGATCCTCGCTGACCCGACCCTCTCGAACCTCGAGTTGTTGAAGCTGGTCAACCGGTGCGAGGGTCAGCCCGTCGGGATCCGGGTGTATCCGGACCTTTTCCAGACCCTCGTCAACGATGCATCACTCGTGAACCTGCAGGGACTGCCATTGGTTTCCTTGCGTGCGAGCGAACTGGAGGGATGGCAGCGGACGGTCAAACGCGTCTTTGATGTCCTGTTCTCGGGGACGGTCCTTATCCTGACCGCACCGATGATGCTGGTCATCGCCTTGCTCGTCCGGCTCGAGTCGCCAGGTCCGGTCTTCTTCGCCCAGGAACGCCTCGGTCAGGACGGCAAGAGGTTCCACGCCATAAAGTTCCGGTCGATGGTCCAGGACGCAGAGAAGCGCACGGGCCAGTTCTGGACCGTGCCCAATGACCCGCGTCGCACCGGTGTCGGCACGTTCCTGCGTCGGCATTCACTCGACGAATGGCCCCAATTCATCAATGTCCTTGTCGGGGACATGAGCGTTGTCGGCCCACGTCCCGAGAGACCAATGTTCGTTGCCCAGTTCAGCGAGAGTGTCCCGGACTACCTCCGGCGATTGCGTGAACGCGCCGGACTTACCGGTTGGGCCCAAGTCAATGGCTTGCGGGGTGACGTTCTCATTGAGGAACGCACGAAGTACGACTTGTATTACGTGGATAACTGGTCACTTTGGTTGGACATCAAGATCATCATGCGCACCGCCATTCTCCTGGTCCGCGACCGCAGCGCATACTGACGGACCTGCCCCGGAGACCTGTCCGCATTTCGCATCGACGTCACCGTATTTACTGCCCCGTTTGCTATGCTGAGTGCGGTTAGCAGTCTCGTCAGGTGACTGCTAACTCGATGGTCGGCACCGGTCCTGCGTGGACGGTGACCGTTGGTGAGGGTGAATGTCGTGGAGGGACGGAACGCTGCGGACCATGTGTTGACTGAACGCCAGGCGCGCATCCTGAAGGCGGTCGTCGACCAGTATGTTCGCCATGCGTCACCAGTCGCCTCGGAAACGCTCGTCCGCGAGCATGGCCTAGGTGTCAGTTCCGCCACGGTCCGCAATGAGCTGGCCGAACTTGAGGCGCGCGGGTACATCTGCCAGCCCCACACCTCCGCCGGTCGCATACCGTCCGAAACCGGCTACCGGTATTTCGTGCAGCGCCTGATGGCGGAACGCCAACTCTCGCGGTCCGAACGGGTCACCTTGCGCCACCAGTTCCACCAAGTCGCCCTCGTCCGTGAGGAATGGTTGCAACTGGCAGCCGTCACGCTTGCCCGCGGGGTCCAGGCCGCCGCCATCGTCACCGCCCCCCACATGCGTCAGTCGCGCCTCAAGCACGTCGAGGCAGTCCAGATGCAGGAACATCTTGGACTGATCATCGTCGTCCTGCATGATGGCACCGTGAAACAGCAACTGGTCACGCTGCCCGATGGCCTCACGCAGGCGCGCCTCTCCGCAGCGACCAGTCGCCTCAATCCGGTCTTCTCCGGGCGGACCCGCGTCGAGTTCAGCATCAAGGTGTCCGAACTCCCGGAAGACCAACCGCTCAGCACGGATGAAGCCTTCGTGTTCAGTCACGTGTCAAACATTGCCAAGGAAATCGACTCCCGGGAGACACCGGTCTATCATTCTGGACTTGTCGAATTGCTTGACCAGCCAGAGTTTGCTCGGAGCGACCGTGCGCGGGCCATCGTCGAGCTTCTCGAACGGCCGCAGACCTTGCGCGATGTCCTGATGCCAGGATCAGACGCAGACCTTCCTGCAGCACTCGTTGACGGCAATCCGGTGCATGTCGTCATCGGGAGCGAGAACCGTTGGGACTGGATGCGCGAATGCGCCGTCGTGACGAGCCAGTACGGTCTCTTCGGCGAACTGACCGGCTTCATCGGCGTTCTCGGTCCCGTCCGTTTTCCCTACGGCGTGGCCGTCCCGGCCGTCCGGTACATTGCGCGCCTCATGACCGAGGTCCTCGTGAATGACTGGCCCTCGGGATCATCGACCAGAACACCAGAGGAGATCGATCGTGGCAGCTGACTCGCAGAACACCGATTCCGGCAAGTCGTCCGGGACGCACGCCGAGGTCCGTGAACTCGAACGGCAGCTTGACGAGGCCCGCGCCCGGGTCAAGGCCGCCGAGGAACGTGCCCAGGAGAACCTGGACCGCTGGCAACGTGCCCAGGCGGATCTGGTCAACTACCGGCGCCGGACGCAATTCGATCGTGAACAGGAACTCAAGTTTGCCGGGCTTCCCCTCATCACTGAAATGCTCCGCATGTTTGACGGCTTCGACCGCGCGTGGAAGTCCCTGCCGGTGGCCCTCCGGAACCTTTCATGGATCGAGGGCATCTGGATGCTTGACCAGCAGTTCCAGGAGATTGTCCGCCGGACAGGATTGATCAGGATTGACCAGGTTGACCAGCCTTTTGACCCCCGGATCCACGATGCCATCGCAACCGAACCCGGCGAAGGTGACCCGTACGTCCTTGAGGTCTTCCAGTCCGGGTACGAGTTGCACGACCGGGTTGTGCGTCCGGCGCTCGTCAAGGCCGGTCCTCGTCAAGTAACCGGTCCGTCCACGGATGCTGCTGATGGGTCAGACCCGGACCACCAGCACGACCACACGCACGACGAGGCCGGCCGGTAAGCGGGATACATGAGCAAGACCATAGGTATCGACCTCGGCACCACCAACTCGTGCGTAGCGGTCCTCGAAGCCGGTCACCCCGTCATCATTCCGAACGCCGAGGGATTCCGCACGACGCCTTCGGTGGTGGGGTTCACCCGACAGAACGAACGCCTGGTTGGCGCGATGGCCAAGCGCCAAGCGGTCACGAACGCCGAGAACACGGTCGCATCCGTCAAACGGTTCATGGGTCGTCGGTTTGACGCTCCTGATGTCGCCCGCGCCGCCGCGAGAGTCCCGTACGCGGTCAATGCGTCGGAAAGTGGCGATGTCCAGATCGTGGCTGCCGGACGGGAGTTCGCCCCGCCGGAAATCTCCGCCATCATCCTCCAGAAGCTCAAGGCTGATGCCGAGGCGTACCTGGGTGAACCGGTCTCCGGGGCGGTCATTACCGTGCCCGCCTACTTCTCCGATGCACAGAGGCAGGCTACAAAGGATGCCGGTCGCATCGCCGGTCTCGAGGTGCTGCGCATCATCAACGAACCGACCGCGTCAGCCCTTGCCTACGGTTTCGACAAGCGCCATGAGGGACGCATTGCCGTCTACGACCTTGGTGGAGGTACCTTCGACGTCTCCATCCTTGATATTGGCGAGGGCGTTTTCGAGGTTCGGTCCACAAATGGTGATACCCATCTCGGCGGTGATGACCTTGATGCCCGGATTGTCGACTGGCTAGCCGGCGGGTTCGCGGCGAGCAACACCATCGACCTCCGCCAGGACCGGATGGCCCTCCAGAGGCTCAAGGAAGCGGCCGAAAAGGCGAAGATCGAACTCTCGGGAGTGATGGAGACCGAGATCAACCTTCCCTTCATCACCGCCGATCTCTCCGGTCCCAAGCACCTCAGCGTTGTCCTGACCCGGTCCAAGCTTGACCAACTGACCCGGGATCTCCTCGAACGGACCGTTGAGCCATGCCGGCGTGCCATGGCCGATGCCCGCCTCACCGCGGCCGACATCGACGAGGTCATCCTCGTGGGCGGTCAGACCCGCATGCCGGCCGTCGTGGAACTTGTCACGCGCATCTTCGGGCGTGAACCAACCAAGGGTGTCAATCCGGACGAGGTGGTTGCTGCGGGGGCGGCAATACAGGCCGGCGTCCTCGGTGGTGAGGTCACCGACCTGCTGCTTCTGGATGTCACACCGCTTTCCCTCGGTGTGCGCACCCTCGGCGGCATCTTCACACGCCTGATCGATCGCAACACGACCATTCCGACTGCACGGACCCAGACCTTTTCGACGGCTGTCGATGGGCAGCGTCGGGTTGAGATACAGGTGTTTCAAGGCGAACGGGAACTCGTCGAAGGGAATACGCTGCTTGGCCGGTTTGATCTCGACGGTATTCCTTCATCTGGCCGGGGCGTTCCCCAGATTGATGTCACTTTTGACATCGATGCAAACGGTCTCCTCCATGTCTCTGCCCGGGAGCGGACCACGGGTGTCGAGCAGCAGGTGACCGTATCCGGAGCCAGCCGTCTCAACGACCAGGAAGTCGAGCGAATGGTCGCCCAGGCACAGAAGGCCGCGACCGGCGACTTCCAGAAGCGGTCACTCATCGAGGCACGCAACCTCGCCGATTCCCTTGTCTACCAGGCGGACCGGTTCCTGTTCCGCGCCGCCGACGGGCTTCCGGAAGAGTTCCGCGACCAGGTTACGGCGCAGGTCGACCGGGTGCGGACCGCCCTTGCGGGTGACGACGCCGCCGCCCTCCGGCAGGTGACTAGTGTCCTGCGCGATACCCTTCGTGACCTGAATCCCGGGGTGTCCGGGGCGCCGTTCCATCAGGTTTCGGATCGTCCCGATCAGGCCGACCCTCCCGGGCATGACCCGGACGTCTCGGTAACCGGAGAATAGCCCCATGTCCAGCAAGCGTGACTATTACGAGGTGCTTGGCGTTGCCCGCACCGCGACCGACGACGAACTCAAGAAGGCCTACCGGGCGCTTGCCCGCAAGCTCCACCCGGATGTCAACAGGGAACCCGACGCTGAGGCCCGATTCAAGGACCTCTCCGAGGCGTACGAAGTCCTGTCGAATGCCCAGAAGCGTCAGATCTATGACCGCCATGGACACCAGGGCCTCCGTGCCGGTGGTGGAGGCGGTGGACCCACCGGTGCAGAGGGCTTCCCGTTCGGCGACATTGGCGACATCCTCGAGTCCTTCTTCGGCGGTGGTGTACCGGGCGGACGTCCCGGTGCCACGCGTGGTGCCGATCTCCGGACCCAACTCGAACTTACTTTCGAGGAAGCGGTCTTCGGTTGTGAGAAGGAGTTGGAACTCCCCCGCTGGGAGAACTGCCTGATCTGTGATGGATCTGGGGCGGAACCTGGCAAGCCTCCCACCCGGTGTACCTCGTGCAATGGGTCGGGGGAAGTCCGGCGTGTCCAGCAAAGCCTGTTTGGGCAGTTCGTCAATGTCACGCCGTGTGATCGGTGCCGGGGCGCTGGACAGGTCGTCACCCACCGGTGTGTCGAGTGCAATGGTCGTGGAAGTGTCCGCAAGACGCGACGCCTGACCGTTACCGTACCCGCAGGTGTCGATAACGAGATGGAAATCCGTCTCAACGGCCAGGGTGAAGGCGGTGAACGCGGGGGCCCCAGCGGGAACCTTTACGTCCGCCTCCAGGTGAACCCACACCCGCGTCTCAAGCGCGATGGTGCCGACATCATCTGTGAATTGCCCCTCAACGTGGCCCAGGCCGCACTCGGCGCCGAAGTGATGATCCCCACGCTTGCCGGTGACGAGTCATTCCGCGTGCCTGCCGGGACCCAGCACGGCCATGAGTTCCGCCTGCGGGACCGGGGCGCACCTCGCCTGCAACGCAGTGGCCGAGGGCAGTTGCGCGTCGTGACCAAGGTGGAAGTGCCGACCACGTTGACCGAGAAGCAGCGCGCGCTCTTCACTTCCCTTGGGGAGACGTTTGCTCCGCCCCCCGCTGCCGGCCCGCCACCTACTCCCGACCCCGTGACTGACGGCGAGACATCCGCGCAGTCGGCGGATACCGCCGACGGACGCAAGGGCAAGTCCCGAAAGGGCAAGGGCATCATCGACAAGGTAAGGGATGCGTTGGGCATCGACGGGGATGACTGACCCAGTGGTACCGAACCCTGCCGCATCCTTGCATCGCCCGCGTGCCCGATGGTTGGAGGCAAGCATCCGCGCAACTGCCGAGGCCGCCGAAGCAATCTCCGCGCTGTTCGAACAGGCTGGTCAAGGTGGGGTCGTCATCGAACCGGAGATCGTTCCCGGCCGAGATGCCGACGAAGGCACGGCGGACCCGAATGGGTTCACGCTGCTAAAGACCTATCTTGCTGATGATCCCGGCATCCAGGCACGACGTGAAATCCTCGAGTCGCGCATCAGCCTCCTGCGTGCGTTCGACCTCGCGCCGATGGGCGAACTCGAATGGCGGTGGCTTGACGAGGACGACTGGGCAAACGCGTGGAAGAGCCACTACGCAATCCAGCGGCTCGGACGGTCTTGGGTGATCAAGCCCGAATGGCAGGAGTTCATCCCGGAACCTGGCGACATCGTGCTGGAACTCGATCCCGG
>SHXX01000043.1 GCA_009693165.1 Chloroflexota bacterium | reverse complement strand
TCGATGCGACGATCGTCGCGGCCCCAAGCTCGACGAAGAACCGGACGGGCACGCGGGACCCGGAGATGCACCAGACCCGGAAGGGGAACCAGTGGTTCTTCGGCATGAAGGCGCACATCGGTGTCGATGCGGACTCCGGCCTCGTCCACACGGTGGTGGCGACGCCGGCCAACGTGCACGACCTGGTGGTGGCGGGCGACCTGCTGCAGGGCCGGGAGGTGGTGGTCCACGCGGACTCCGGGGACCGGGGCGTCGCCCGCTGGTGGGACACCCCCGGCGTGGCGTGGATGGTGGCCATGCCACCGGGCAAGCGTCGGTTGCTGGCGCCAGGGTCGGCTGAAGCGGTGGTGGAACGGGCCAAGGCCTCGGTCCGCGCGAAGGTCGAGCACCCGTTCCGGGTCATCAAGCGGCAGTTCGGCCACGTGAAGGCGCGGTACCGGGGCCTGGCCAAGATCGGGGCGCACCTGGTGACCCTGTTCGCCCTCTCCACCCTCTGGATGGCACGGCGCACGCTGCTGGCGGGGTAGGCCGCCGCGTGCCCGAATGCGCACCGGACGCCACGCCGGCGGGCATGGCGACAGCCGAAACCCGGTTCCGGAGCGGAAATGGCGCTTGAGGAAGCCTCACCGACCGCGATTCCCGGTCACTTGCCTCGCACTGGACGCGAAACATGCCTTGTGCAGCCCTTCCTTAGGGTGCGGCGACGCGAGGAGTGAAGTAGACGAGCGCCCCGAGGGCGACAAGCGAGCCAAGGGCTGAACAAAGCAGACCAACGTCACTGAGGATGTCGACACTGCCGGTTCTTACCCCGAGGACGATCGGGGCGATCGTTCCCGATGATGCTCCGGCGCAGATGCCGACGATGATTTCCCCGAACATGTCGTACCCGCGTTCCTTGCCCAAGAGGTAATGGGCAATCACCCCGAATACCGTCCCGATCACGATCCATGAGTACACAAGCATGACGCGGGAACCTCCTTGGGCACGTTGGCGAATGAGTGCCGGGTTGCGGGACCCACTCTCGTGTGCCCCGCAGCCCGATTGCGATCCGGTAAACGGCTAGTCCTTCGGACGGCTGTCCTTGAACTGGTCGTAGATAGCCTTCGCGGTCTCGTCCATGATCTTCCCGACACGTGGCACCCAGTCCGCAGCCTTCTCCTTGTTGTTGGTGAGGGCGTCCAGCTCCTGGCCGTACGTGCTGTCCAGCTTGGGATGCTGCAGGAAGAGATGGTCCGGCGACTCCTGTGAGCGCTTCGGGTCGATTGCCCCGGTAAGGACCTTGTTGAGGTCCTCGAGGGACTGCCCGGATGCCTTCGAGAGCGCCTTGGTGAAGCCGTCAAGCGACTTGCGCGGGGTCGGCGGGGTAAAGGTCATCTCGGCGTACTTGGTCGTCGCGTCTTCGCTGGAGAGGAGACGCATGACCTGCCAAGCGGCATCCTTGTTCTTGGCCCAGCGTCCCATGATCCAGAAGTCGTTGAAGTTGATGTTCTTGTTCGACTTGCTGGTGGGAAGTGCCGCGAACCCGAACTTGAAGTCCTTGATCGCCGACGACGTCCAGTACAGCCAGCCACCGTCAAGCGCCATCGCAATCTTGCCCGTCTGGAACGGGTTGCCAAGCTGGCCCAGGGACTTGGCCGTTGCCGGATCCGGCATGACCTTGTGCTTGTAGATCAGGTCCTGCAGGAAGGTGTGCGCCTGGAGCACTGGCTCGCTGTTGAAGTTCGTCTTCGGCGCGATGAAGTCGGTGTAGTGCTCCTTGGTCCAGGCATCGCCACCCCAGAGGTAGGGAAGGCTGGTCATCTTGGCCCAGAGATCGAGGCTCATGCCGAAGGTCCCGTTCGGGGAACCCGGATCCTTGGTCAGCTTCGTCGCATACTCGAGTGCCTTGTCCATGGTCCAGGACGCGTCATTCCAGTCGACGGGTGGTGCCTTGAGGCCGGCCTTGTCCAGAAGATCCTTGTTGTAGAGCAGCACCGATCCGAAGGTCGAGAGCTGTGACACGCCATAGTACTTGTTGTTGATCTTGTAGCGGTCCATCAGGCCTGGCTGGAAGTACGCGTTGACGTCCCACTTGTCCGCGGTGATGTACGACGTCAGGTCCTGGGGCAACTTGCGCCACCAGTAGTCGTAGTAATTGCCACCGAAGCCCCAAATCTCCAAGGTCTCGTTCGCGGCGGCCATCGAGTTGATCTTCGGGATGTACTGGTCGGATGGCACCACGATGCGCTCGACCTTGATCTTCGGCAGCTTCTCCTTGAGCATCGGCTCAAAGACCTTCTCCTGACCGTCGTTCTCAACCTTGCCGGAGCGGACGAGCCAGTTGACCTGACCCGTGCCTCCACCCGACGTGCCACCGGCGGCCGGAGCGGCAGCGCCGCCCCCTCCGACTTCGCTGCCACACGCTGCGAGGATGCCACCTGCGAGGGCAGCCCCTGCGCCGAACACTACGTGACGCCTAGATGTCTGGGACATGTGTTTCCTCCTGACTGGTGCCGATTGCGGTTCGTTCGCGCCTCGCCGTTCGTGGCGTTGCTTTCTCGAACGCGGTGTTGCTTTCCCCTGTTACGGGTTCCGGGTCTGGCCAGACCAGCACGGTGCCGACACACTCCTCCTTGCCACGCTTCGCAGAGGCGAATGCCTCGATTTCCTCAAGACCGATCTCCACCTAGCCCTTCACTCCGGTCACCACGATGCCCTGGATGAAGTACCGCTGAAGCGTGAAGAAGAGCACAACCAACGGGATGATGTTGACCAGCGCCGCCGCCATGAGAAGGTGGAAGGGCGTTCCACCGTAGACCGCCTGGAATGCCGAAAGCGAAAGCGCCGCGGTTCGCAGGCTGGGGCTGTTGATGTAGATCAGTGGCCTGAAGAAGTCATTCCAGTTGTAGGTGAATGACCCGATCAGCACGACCGCCAGCGCGGGGCGGATTTGCGGAAGCAGCACATCCCAGAGGATCCGCATCGGACCGGCGCCGTCAATCTGGGCCGACTGGTCCATCTCGATCGGGATGGTCGTGAAGAACTGGCGCAAGAGGAAGATGTTGTAGGCACTGCCGAACCACGCCGGAAGGATGAGCGGCCAGAAGGTGTTGGACATCCCCAATCGCGAGAACCCGAGGTATTCCGGTACCAGGCGCACGATCTGGGGAACCATCAAGGTTGACAGCACCAGGCCGAACAGGAGGTTCTTGCCCGGTGCACGGAACCGTGCGAACCCGTAGGCCACCAGTACCGCCGAGACCACGTCCCCGGTCATCGAGAGGATGGCGACGACCATGGTGTTCGTGTAGGCCGTCTGCCATTTCATGAACCTGAGGGATTCGCCGTAGTTTTCCCATTGTGGGGCGTACTGGATTCCCGGCAACCATTTCATCGGCAGCAGGAATGAAGCGCCCTGGGTCTTCAGCGACGTCACGATCATGAAGTAGACAGGGAAAAGCAGGAGGAACGATCCAAGGGTGACCAATGCGGTCAGCGATCCAATCCAGATCCCTTCCCGCACATTCCTGCGCTGGAAAAACGGCAACTCCTGTCCGAGCGACCGTGCCGTCGGCACCGCCGGCCTCTTCTCCGTGGAGGAAACCACAACCGTCATGGCATTGCTCTCCGTGCGCGACCTGTCATCGTCCGGGGGTTACCGCACAACGGCTTCATAGAAGACCCAGTGGCGCTGCAGCCTGAACGCCGTCGCGGTGAATACGAGCATGATGATGAACAGTACCCATGCCAGTGCATCGGCATATCCCATGTTTGAGATGTACGTGAACGCGTTCTGGTAGATCATGAACACCATGAAGTAGGTCGCGTAGTTCGGCCCGCCCTGCGTGATCACGAACGCATTGGTGAAGACCTGGAAAGACGAGATGATCGCCAGGATGCCATTGAAGAAAATGACCGGAGAGATGCTTGGCAAGGTGATATGCCAGATCTGCCGGAGCTTGCTGGCACCGTCCAGCTGCGCAGACTCGTACAACTGCGTCGGCACACCCTGGATTGAGGCAAGGTAGATCAGCATTGGTCCGCCGAACTGCCAGAGGCTCATGATCACGAAGGTCGGCACCGCCCACGGCGGATCGCTCAGCCACTTGGGCAGCATCGATGAGGGCACGCCAAGGTCGTAGAGGAGTCCGTTCACCAAGCCGAATTGGGGCTGGAAGATCCAGTTCCACATCAGGGCCACCGGCACTCCAGTCACGATGCTCGGCAGGTAGTAGATCGTCCGCCAAGCCGCCATTCCTGGCAGCTTCTCATTCAGGATCAGCGCCAGTAAGGTCGCAAACCCAACGCTGAGGGGCACCGAAAGGACGGTGTAATAGGTGGTGACTTGCAGGGATTTCCAGAACAGGCGATCCCGGAACATCACGTCATAGTTCAACAGTCCAACCCATGTCGGTGGCCAGTTGACGGGGTCGTTGTGCGTCAGGCTGAGGTAGGCGGATGCGAGCGTCGGACCTCCCGAGAAGAGGATGAACCCCGCCATCCATGGCGAGATCAGCACGTAGAACCACAACGCTTCCTTGCGCGCAAGGGCGCCTGCGCCAGCGGACTGCCTCAAGCCCGGTACGGTGACGGCCGCCATGTGCCCCCCCCAATCGCGAACAACCGGCCGGTTTCATGTCACGCACGCCACGGTGCCCAAGTCCCTGAGCACTACAACATGCCGATTTCGACGTCACTGGGTGATCGATCCGAGATCGTCACCAACTTGCAACCCGTATCGTACGGTTTGTGGATCCGAACGTCAAACATCCGTCCCAGTCGCGGACCTCTACCGCCCGGGCATTGATGCAATGTTTTGAGGAGCCGAAGCAATCCACGCCCGCCCCACCTCGGCCACACTCCATGCCTGCGCGATTGCACCGCGCGCTACGTGCGGGGCGTCACCATCAAAGATTTCGCTGATCGTGCCCACACCCGCGTCATCCCACAGATGTTCCGTCATGGGTGATAGCAGTTCCCGCGCCCCAGTCTCGTGGCTGAGCATCCAGGCATCGACCATCGGCCCGAGGAGCCATGCCCAGGCTGTTCCCCGGTGGTAGGCGGTGTCCCTCGCTTCGGCCGTACCCGAACACTCGCCCCGGTACCGCAGATCGGTTGGTGCGAGGGTGCGGACACCGCGGGGGGTCCACAGGTGTGCCCGAACGGTTTCCGTTACCTGGCGGCGCTGCGTGCGGGTCAGTGGTGTTGTCGGCAGCGCCGCCGCGATCAACTGGTTGGGTCGCAGGGATGCGTCGATACCCAGTGGTCCGTCGATTACGTCGAGCAAGTACCCAGCGGTGCCGTCAACGCGATGCCAACCACCCGTCGTCGGACCGCACCAGTAACGGTTTCGGAAACTCTCGGATGCACGGGTTCCCACGACCGCATAGCGACCCGAGGCCTGCCGGTCGCCGCGCGCGTCCGCCCACCGTGCCATCAGGGAGAGTGCGTTGATCCAGAGCGCATTCACCTCGACCGGCTTTCCAGCGCGTGGCGTCTGGTCGATGCCATCGACACGAGCATCCATCCAAGTCAGTTGCCCGTCCGCGCATCGCAAAAGTCCGTCGGCTGGGTCGACACCGATGCCATGTCGGGTCCCGTCCAGATGCCAGTTGACTATCTCGGTCAGGACCGGCCACAGCGGGCCGATCAGCGCCCCGCCCGCCATCGTGTCGATCCGGTCGACGGCGTGGATGAACCAGAGGGTCGCATCGACGGTGTTGTAGTCGCCTTCGCCGAGTTGGGCGCCGCTGTCCGGAAACCGGTTTGGCAGCATTCCGCGGCTCACGACCCGTGCCCAAGCCGTCAGGACTTCGCATGCCTCCGCAACCCGGCGGGTGAGTTGTGCCAGTCCCGGCAACGCGATCATGGTGTCGCGTCCCCAATCGCCAAACCAGTGGTAGCCGGCGATCACTGTGCGACCAATGGCGGGATGCGTCCCTTCGGGGCGGGCAGTGGCCGAATGTGCGGTTGCTTCGCCGGGCCGAACTGCAGGCACCCGGTCATGGAGGTCACTGAAGTCCCGGACGACCAGGAAGTCGTTTGCAGCGCGGCGGAGTTGCCCGAGGAACTGGGCGTCAGCGTCGACCGGAACCGGCCCCCCCCTTTCCCTCGCTTCTGCACTTCGGCTGGTGACAACGGTTGGACCGTTACGCATCTCCGAGACCGGTGCCACACCAACGGCCGCGACGGTCGCGGTGACCGTAAGGGTCTGGCCTTCCTGCAGGGTCGTCGACAGCGTGCCGACGCAGTACAAGTCCTCCACGTGATCGAACCCGCGGGCGCGTTCCTCCCGGTGCAGGAAGTTCCACCACCATCCAGCTGAGGAACTGTCCCAGTCCCAAGTGGCCCCGCGGGGTGGGGTCACCACCAGCTGCCATGCCGGTGCATGCCGGTGTGCCCGGACTTCGATCACGGCATGATCGGTGGCACGGAGTGGATTGACTTCGAAGTGCCAGTCACCATTCCCACGCCATTCCGCATGGAAATCCCTCGAAGTGGCCAGGGGTCGAACTTGGAGGGTGGCGGAGGGCACGCCGTGAAGCGTCCACGCAATGTGGGTCGTGCTCGCTCCGTGGCCTGACCCGTCAGTAGCCGTCTTGGGGGCTTCGCACCATATCTGCCGTTCGATCCGTCCACCTGAGCCGGTGTCCCACGTCCATGTCGGCCGACCGTCGACAAGCTGGAATGAACTGAGGTGATCGAACCCGCGCGGGTGGATGGTGCCGTCCTCGAACTCGTGACTGGAAAGTGGCACTGGTGTTGCACCCACGACGCCCGAGACCAGTTCATCAAGGTGGGAGAGGAGCACATGTCTTCCCAGAGGTGGAGCGAGGGGCGCCACGAGCAGTCCGTGGTACCTGCGCGTATGCGGACCCGGCACCGACCCGCTTGCGTATCCGCCAAGACCGTCGGCGACGAGCCATTCGCGGGTCAGGCATTCATCGAGCGGCGCGCCATCATCAGGCACGGAAACATGTTCACGTGGCAGCGTGCCCCGAGCGCAGGCGGAACCATTTGCAGGTCCATGTCTGGGAGAAGCTGCCGGTGACTTCATTGGATCACTTGGCATCGTCATTCCCTCCGCGCATGGGCAGTCCGAACTGCACCGCCAACTTGATCGTATCGTGGTTCCGTCAACCACGCTGACCCTGGCGCTTCCACCGTCAGCAATGGCTTGAGTATCCTGCCGGAATGCAGAGCGGAACATCCGGGCGCATCGTGATCATTGGCGGAGGGGTGATCGGGGCGGCGATTGGCCAGTCGCTTGTCTCTCGAGGCCAGTCCGTAACGATCGTCGAACGTGGAGTGGTCGCCGCGAAGCCGGGTGCATCGGGCGCGTCGGCCGCGCTGTTGGAGCCGTTGGCGGGGGCACATCCCGAACTCCGGGACACTGGGCAGCGAGCCCTTGCCCGCTTGCCGGGATTGTGCCGGGATCTCCTCGCTGACACCGGCGTTGACCCGCAGTGGTCACGTCCCGGGAGCATGGTCCTTGTTTCCCGCGAACGCGATGCCACTTGGTTGCGATCCGTCCGCATCCCGATGTTCCACGAGATTGGCGAACCGGTCGAATGGCTGACCGGGTATCAGGCACGGGCCATTGAACCGGCTATCGGCAGCCATGTCGTCGGTGCATTGCGCATCCCCTCCACCCAAAGCGTGCACGCCCCCGCCTACGTCCGCGCCCTCATCGCCGATGTCACCCGCCGTGGTGGTGTCGTGCTTACAGACACCGCCGTCACCGGTTTCCGTCGCGATGGACGGACCGTACGCGCGGTTGTCACTTCATCGGGCGAGATCCTGTGTGACCGTGTCGTGATTGCCTGTGGCGCCTGGTCGGGACAGGTGGCCGCGTTGCTCGGCGATGACGTGCCTGCCGTGCCGATCACTCCACAGCGAGGCCAGATCCTTGCGATCGCACCAACCGCCGGAGCGCCCCGTGTCTCCCACGTCCTTCATGGTGCCGGTGGCTATGCGGTGCCCAAGCCGAATGGAACCGTCCTTGTCGGCGCTACCCACGACAATGTTGGCTTCGATCCATCGCTCACACCGGAGGGTTTCCGGTTCCTCGGGACCCTCGCGCATGACCTGGTCCCCGGCATTGCGGATGAACCGGTTCGCCATGTATGGGCGGGGTTCCGGCCCATCTGGGAAGGTACCGGTCCGCCACCTGCCGGCCCGTTGCCGGGCACCGACAATGTCATCATCGCCGCCGGACATGGTGCGATTGGCCTGACGGTCAGTGCCGGGGTTGGCGAGGCGGTTGCCGATCTGTTGACTGCGTGGTAGCCGCCGTTCATCCTGCGCCGCCGTCCCGTTGCACCCGTCCGTTCCATCGCCATGCGCAATCAATGGAATGACGCCGACCTTGCCCGTCTCCCCGATTTCGATGGCCTCCTGTACGCCTCGCGGTTGACCGGTGCCGATACCGACCTTGTGGTCTGGGGCGGGGGGAATACCTCCGTAAAGCGGACCGAAACGGACTTCCGCGGTCGGTCTGTCCGCGTCCTCCGTGTCAAGGGTTCAGGGTCAGACCTGAAGTCGATCCAAGTCCGGGACTTCCCCGGGGTACGCCTCGATGACGTCATGCCCCTGCGCGACCGCCCCACGATGGATGACGCCGAGATGGTTGCGTATCTCGGTCAGTCACTGATGGAACCCGGATCAGCCCGCCCCAGTATTGAAACACTCCTTCACGCCTTTCTTCCCGCGACGTTCATCATTCACACGCACGCCGATGCCATCCTGGCCTTGACGAATACCCCGGACGGGGAACGCTGGGTTCGCGAGGCCCTCGGGCCCGGGTTCGTGTGGGTTCCATACGTGCGACCGGGGTCCGGGCTATCCCATCTCGTGGCGTCCGCAGTCGGGGCGCATTCCGGAGCCACCGGAGTGGTGCTTGAGAAGCACGGTTTGGTCACGTGGGGGGAGACCGCACGCGACGCCTACGATACCACCATCTCGGCGTGTAGCGCGGCCGAGGCATTCGTCGATACGAGACGTACGGTGCCCGTGGGGTTCCTGCCTCGACCCCGACCGGTGGTCGGGAACACCGTGGCATTGTCCGTCGGTGGTAGTGGTCCGGGCAATCAATCGCAACTGGTCGCCACGGCACCGGTGCTTGATGCCTCGTCAAGGCGTCGCATCTTCTCAACCCTTGCGCCATTGATCCGGCAACTGCACGCGCGCACCCGAGCCGATGGGTCACTCGCACCGGAGGCGACGGGGATTGCCACGATCGCCGGCACGCGCTCGATCCTGCACCTCGACGATGCCGATGATGTTCGTGCCTTCGCCTCGCATCCTGACGCGGCGCGCTTGTCCCAGGTGGGCCCCGCCACTCCTGACCACCTGGTCACCACCAAGCGGTCACCGTTGTACGTGCCAGTTCGCGCGGCGTCGGTTACCAATCCCGACGACATCGCGACCGCCCTTGCGGACGCCTTGCCCAAGGCATGGGAAGCATGGGCACGTGGCTACGTGGACTATGTGGACACCGGTGCCAATTCCGATCCCGGCACCCCACGTCCCGCGACGGTCGATGCAAGACCCCGCGTGATTCTCCTGCCTGGCGTTGGCATGGTCACATTGGGCCGGGATGCGCGCGCCACGCGCATCGTCGCGGACGTCTACCGGCATGCAATGCGGGTGGTGCGAGATGCCGAGGCACTCGAATCTTTCACATCGCTCGACGCGCACGCTTGCTACGGCGTAGAGTTCTGGCCACTTGAACTCTACAAGTTGACGCTTGCGCCGCCGGAGGCAAGCCTTGCGCGCCGGGTAGCCTTTGTCACCGGAGCGGCCAGCGGCATCGGGCGCTCGATTGCCGAGCGACTTGCCTCCGAGGGCGCGCATGTTGTTGTCGCGGATGTCGATCTCGTTGGCGCCCGCGTGGCCGCCGACGCGATCACGGTCCGGTTCGGACTTGCACGGGCACTGGCAGTCCAATGTGACGTCACGCAGGAAGCAGGTGTCGCCAGCGCCGTTGGCGCGACGCTTGAGGCCTATGGTGGGATCGACATCCTTGTGTCCAACGCGGGAATCGCGCCAAGCAGTCCGGTGACGTCCATGCCCTTGGCCATGTGGCAGCGAAGTTTCGATATCAACGCCACGGGGCATTTCCTGGTCACCCGCGAGTGCCTGCGGGTCATGGAACTACAAGGGACCGGAGGGAGCATCGTCTACATCACCACGAAGAACACGATGGCGCCGGGCAAGGACTTCGCGGCCTATTCGGCCGCCAAGGCGGCCCAAGCGCAACTTGCGCGTGTCGTGGCAATGGAAGCCGGTACCCATGGCGTCCGGGTGAACATGATCAATCCCGACGCGGTATTCAGGAACTCAACCCTTTGGACACCCGAGGTGCGGCGCGCGCGGGCACAGGCGCACGGCATCGATGAGGCTAGTCTCGAGGACTTCTACCGGAAGCGGAACCTCTTGCGGGTCACCATCGATCCTGACGATGTGGCCGAGGCCGCGTGGTGGCTCGCGTCGGACCGGAGCCTCAAATCCACCGGGACAGTGATCACCGTCGATGGCGGGGTGCCCGCGGCCTTTCCTCGTTAGGTCCCTGCCCTGATCAGCGCCTGTGTGTCAGCGCAGTCCCCACGTTTGCCGTGCAGTGTCCCGGTGGTTCGAAGCTATACTTCCCAATCGGTCACGGATCACCCGTGCAGCTTGGCATCGGGTCGGCGGGCATCCATGCCGGCCCACCTGATGCGCGGTGAATGGTCCTCGATTGTTGCGCGGGAAGGGCATGTCAGGTGAGCGGCGAAGGCGGCGATGCAGTCAGGGAAGACTGGGATTCCGCTCTCAACCGGCTTCTTGAGGGTGTCAATCTCGACGACCTGAGCATTCCCCTTTCCTCCGAGACGCAGCGCGTTCGCCTCACATTCGATGCCGTCCACGATCGGGTAGCCGATCAGTTGCGCGAAAAGGTCCGGTCCGAGCGCATGCGCCGTGACGCAGTGCTTGCGATCAGGCGCCAGTTCGAGGAGAGCAGTCTTGTCATCGACGTGGCACTCGGCCTTTTCGTCGCCAGCCTCCTGGAAGCGTTCCACGGTGGCGGTGAGGTGCGTCGCATGCCAGACCCCCGCGACGGTCGTACCCGGACGTGGCAGGTGCTTGCGTCCCGTGCGCCCGGGCGAACCGAAGCACGCGAACCGGTGGTGACGGTCATTCTCTCGCTTCGTGGTCTTGATGCGCTTGACCGCGGTCAACCCGCACTCGAGTGCCGGACCGGAACCCCGCGGAACCCGCGTCTCATTGACTTTGTTGCCGGGTCCGACGTCCGTCTCGATATCGAGGACGCCATCTGTCGGGCCTATCAGGACATACTCGGCACCCTGCGGTTCGATCCTGTCGCCCCCGACCTGCGCGACGCCTGAAGCCTGGTCCGGTGTACGCTTCCGTGCTTGATGTAGCGTCGCAAGACTGACACCGGCCGGACCGGTTTCGGCACCGCGCGCGCACGACCGGGAGCAAACCCATGCCGCTAGAAGATCTGCGCCTGTCCGCACTAATCACGTACCGGCCTCCTCTGACCCGCGAGGCCGATTTCGATGCCTTCTGGGGTCGCACCCTCGCGGAAGCGGCGCAGATCCCACTCGACATGCACATCGAGGCAATTCCTGACTATCCAGTGCCGGAGATACGTGCCTCACGCCTGGCCTTCACTGGTTGGGCGGGCGCGCGCATCTGCGGGTGGTGGCTTGTGCCCCCGGACAGTGCCCCGGGCGCCCACAATGGCAAGCGACCGACCATGGTCTTCTATCACGGGTATAGCGGGAACAAGGGGTATATTGACCAGTATCTCGGGTGGGTCCTGCAGGGATACTGCGTCCTGACGGTTGACGTTCGAGGACAGTCGGGTGAAAGCACCGATCCGAAGGCCTACCCGGGGGGACATGCCACCGGCTGGATGACCCAGGGCATCACCGACCCGGAACACTACTACTACCGTGGCGCCTACATCGACTGCGTGCGTGCGCTTGACGCTGCCTGTGCCCAACCGGAGGTGGATTCGCACCGCATCGGCATCACGGGTGGAAGCCAGGGTGGTGCGTTGACCCTCGCGGTCGCGGCCCTGGACCCCCATCGTCGTGCCAAGGTCGCGATGGCCGACGTGCCCTACCTCTCGCACTTCCGGCGTTCGGTCGAGATTGCTTCGGCACCCCCGTACACGGAAATCGCGGTCTACTGCCGCCAGTGGCCGTCACGCGAGGAACAGGTCTACCGGACCCTCAGTTATTTCGACTGCATGAACCTGGCCGACCGCATCGAGTGCCCGGTCCTGATGCAGGTCGGACTGACGGACATCATCTGCCCGCCAAGCACCATCTACGCGGTCTACAACCACCTCAAGGTGGCAACCCGCCACGCGAACGTCTATCCGTACAACGGTCACGAAGGGAACCCCGCGCACACGTACACCAAACTTGCGTGGGCGCGGAAGCACGTCTTCGGCGCGTAAGTGGGTCTGCGTCCCTCACTCCCCTCTCGCGCCCACGCAACACCGGCTGTTCGGGAGGGGGTCCGTGGGGGCGGGGCTGACCCCGGGGTGTAGGTCCGTGGCCCCGCGCCTTGGACTTGCACCCATCTATCGGACAGTCATGGGTTTGGGTGCGGGCGAGGCGGACGGGACGGACGCTTCGGAGGCGACGGGGCTGAGGTAGCCAAGGCTTCCGAGCCGATGCTCCGGCGCATACCACATTTTGACAGAGGCGAAGATGGCTTGGACGACGTCGGCACGTGAGGGCCAGGACCGCCGGTGGATGAGCTCGACCTTCAGGGTTGCGAAGAAGGTCTCCGCGACGGCGTTGTTCAGGCAGGTGCCCGGCCGACCCATGGAGCAGGTGATGCCGGCCTGTCGCCGCAGCGGCTGGAAGGCGGAGGCGGTGTAGGTGCTGCCACGGTCGGAATGGTGGACAAGTTCCCGGCCCGTGGCCGGTCGCCGGCGGTGCAGGGCCATGCGCAACGCGTTCCCGGCCAGTCTGGCGTCCAGCACGTCGGACGCGCCCCAGCCGACGACGATGGCGAGGGCGTCGCGCAGGATCGCGATCTCGCGCAGGAGGCGGTGGTTGTCCGCCCGCAGGCGGACCAGTTCGGCCTGCACGGTCTCGGAGAGGGTTCCCTCGTGCAGCTGGCGCCGGTCGTGGCGCGCCTGGGCGATCCAGTCGCGCAAGGTATCAATGCTGATGCCAAGGTCCCGGGCAACATCGGTCACGGGAACGTTGCGGGACCGTGTCAGCAAGACGGACTGGTGGCGGAACTCCGGGGAATACGATGCGACGTACGGCCGGATGATCGGCATGGGCAGATCGATGGTGAAGGCATCAGCGGATCCTGGCAGGTCGCTGGCAGCCACTCCACCCCCAGGTGCGGGTACCGGAACGGGGACATTGCGTCGACGGCCCATGGTGTCTCCTTGCCCGGCCAGTGTGGCCGGTGCGCTGGCGACTGTCCACTCTTTGGGTGCAAGTCCACCTCGCTACTACCCGATATTCATCAGCGTCGCCGAGCCCAGTGCGAGGGCAAGGCCGGTTCCGTGACGGGGTGTCAGGCGCTCACGGAAGAAGAACCATCCTCCCAATGTGGTGCACAGGAGGCCACCGGCCGCCGCCAAGGGAAAGGCAATCACGCCCGGCACCGTCGCCAAGGCTGGCAGGAATGCACTGAGTTGGCCGAGGTTCACCATCCCCGTGAATGCTCCCAATGCGAGGGAACGGATCCGTCCCGACGTCGAGTACCGACCTTCACCTCGAGGTTGCCACTTCCAGGTTGCAAGCGAGAAGAGCGTCGCCGTGAGGTAGGCGCTCGCGGCGTAGAGGGGGCGTTCCGCCGGCCGGCCAATCTCAGCAAAGACCTTCGCGGCCAGCAGTCCGGCGCCAGTGACGAGCAGCGTGACGATCACGATCAGTGCGACCCGCGCTCGCGATGGGGCATTCACGACGGTTCCCGTGAGTAGCGCGTTCGGGTTCACTCCACTCAGGAGAGGCAGGGCAAACGTCGCCATCAGCAACCCGGAGATCTGCACGGCCGTGACCGGTTCATGCCAGATGAACAGCGACGCGATCACCGGGACGGCAATCGCGAGACGCAGGACACTTGTCGCAACAGCGATCCCGCCGAGGCCGATCAACGCGTGCATCAGCAGGAACGTCAGTTGGTATTGGGCACCGTTGACCGCCCCGCCAATGATCGCCTCAGGCGTCCAGGTCCACGCAACTGGGCCGTCCGACGTGGCGAGGATTGCTCCACCGATCAGGGCGCCCGTCGCGTAATTCATTGTGCCGACGGTGGCGTAGTCGAACCGTGCACTGCGTGCGAATCGCACTAGAAGGGTGAACGCGGCGTTTCCGACGAGGTGCAGCACCAGGAAGAGCATTTGTGTGGGGCAGCATACCGGCAGATGCGTCGCTTCCATCGGCGGCGTGGGGCCGGATGCCCTACCATGCCGACAACATGGAACTCAACTTTGATATTGACACCTTCCCGTATCCGTCCCGTCGCCAACCCGTGATCGCCCGGCGGGGAATTGTCGCTACCAGTGAACCCCTGGCCGCCCAGGCGGGACTGCAGATGTTGCAGCGTGGTGGCAATGCCGTCGATGCGGCCTTGGCCACCGCGATCGCCCTGACCGTCATCGAACCGACTTCCAACGGCATTGGCAGCGACGCATTCGCCCTTGTCTGGGATGGCGCGAAGATGCACGGGATCAATGCCTCCGGCCGGAGCCCTGCCTCCCACACGCCCGCGTTTTTCGCCTCGAAGGGGCTCGATCATGTGCCGGCGAATGGGTGGTTGCCGGTCACGGTTCCCGGTGCGCCGGCGGCGTGGAGGGACTTGCACGCCAAGTTCGGGCGCCTCCCCTTTGAGGCCCTCTTCGAACCCGCCATCTCCTATGCCACGGACGGATTCCCGGTTGGGCCGGTCACCGCATCCGCGTGGCGGCGCACCCAGATGCGCGCCCCGGACATCTGGCATGGTCAGGAGTTCCGTGGTTGGTACGACACATTCGCGCCAGGCGGACGCATGGTCTCGGCGGGCGACATGTGGGCCTTCCCCGATCACGCGGCGACACTGCGTGAGATCGCGTCCAGCGGTGCCGGATCGTTCTACCGTGGACGCCTTGCCCGTGAAATTGCGGCGTTTGCGTCGGTGACCGGAGGAACCATCACTGAGGCAGATCTTGCCGCCCATTCGAGTACTTGGGTCGATCCGATTGTCACCGACTACCGGGGCTACGGTGTCTGGGAAATCCCGCCGAACGGACAGGGGATCGCCTGTCTGATGGCACTCAATATCCTTGAGGGCACCGACGTTGCCAGCCATGCGCGCGAGTCGGTCGAGAGTTACCACGTCCAGATCGAGGCCATGAAACTGGCGTTCGCCGATGCCCGGCGCTTCGTGGCCGATCAGGATCACGCCGGGGTACCTGTCACGGGGCTTCTTGACAAGGCGTACGCTGCCCGGCGCCGTGCCCTTATCGATGACAAGGCCGGCCTGCATCCCCATGGCGATCCGGTGCGCGGTGGCACGGTCTACCTTTGCGCCACCGATGCCGACGGCATGATGATCAGCATGATCCAGTCGAACTTCGCTGGCTTTGGCAGCGGCGTCGTCGTGCCCGGGACTGGGATTGCGCTGCAGAACCGTGGCAATGGCTTCACGCTTCAGCAGGGGCATCCAAACCAGATCGCCCCGGGAAAGCGTCCGTTCCACACTATCATTCCGGCCTTCCTGACGAAGGGACGGACTGTCCCTATCGGGCCGTTCGGTGTCATGGGCGGACACATGCAACCTCAGGGTCACACACAGATGGTCGTCAACCAGGTCGATTACGGTCTCAATCCGCAATCTGCCCTTGACGCTCCCCGTTGGCATTGGATGCGCGATCGTGCAGTCGCGGTCGAGACTGGCGTGGCGGATCACATCGTCCAGGGACTCAGCCGACGTGGGCACGAGGTCACAGTCATGCCCGATGGCGTAACGTTCGGCAAGGGACAGATCATCCGTCGCCTGGCCAATGGTGCATATGTGGCCGGATCCGAACCCCGCGCCGATGGATGCGCCGTCGGATACTGATGGCGACCCAACCGGGGGGCGGGCATACCGACGCCCCTCTGGTTCGGGGCCATTTGCGTGGTGAACGGCTAGTTTCCCGTGCGTGCGTGTTGTGAATACCAGCGCCGGGCGGTCGCGTACGCTTTCATCCGGATGCCGGGTTCGCATGGTCGTCAATCCCGGAAACATGAGAGGCCACGATGAAGGTCACCGAGTTCCTGAGTTCCGAACGCCAGTCGCTTGAGGTGGTCATGGCCACCACCCGTGCGGAAGCGCCCGATGCCTACACCGGGAACGTCCGCGTCTGGCCAGACGTTTGCCGCCGGGAGTTTCTCGACTGGCTTGGCGATGGTTCGGACATCCCGCACGACGAGTTCCCGGCAATCCTGAGGCGGATTGCCGGACACAACGAGGTCCATGACCGTGGCGGGTTCACGCCCAGTTTTGCGGCCGATCTGCTTGCACGTTGGCAGGATCAGCATCGCCACGAGTGAGCGCGCGCGGTATTCCACGTGGTGGTTGTCTGGAAGCCAGCCCTGTTCGGAACTGTTGCGGTGGCCGTCACCAAGTCCATCAAAACCCACTCCCCTCCCGGTTAGCATGAGGAACGGTGGTCACCCGTGTGATCGCGAAAGAGGATGGCGATGAAGATTGTTGCTGCGGGTGCCACTGGATTCATTGGTCGGGCACTTGTTCCTGCACTGACCCGGGCTGGTCACGAGGTAGTGATCCTCTCGCGTCGTCCTGGCGCCTCTGGCCTGGCATCCGCGGGGGCTCGCGAGGTCGAGTGGGATGGTCGAACCCTCGCTCGTTCGTGGGTCGGTGAGATTGATGGGGCGCAATCCGTCATCAACCTTGCTGGGGTGAGCATTGGTGGTGGCCTCTGGACGACCTCTCGCAGGCGAGCGATCATTGACAGTCGAACCGCATCTACCGGAGCACTTGTGAAGGCAATCGACGGTCTTCCTGCCGACCGGCGCCCCGAGTCGCTTATCAATGCTTCCGGCATTGGGTATTACGGTGACCGCGGTGACGAGATCCTGCCCGACGACGCCCGACCCGGTACTGGGTTCATGGCCGATACCTGCGTTGAGTGGGAGAAGTCGGCCCTCGAGGCGGAGAAACTCGGCGTGCGGACGGTCCTCATGCGGACGGCCGTCGTCTTCGGTAAGGGTGCGCTGCAGGTGTTCCTGATCGCTCTGCCGTTCCGGCTGTTCGCCGGTGGCCCGCTAGGTGATGGCCGGTTCTGGTTTCCCTGGATCCATATCGACGACATCGTTGGCATGTACCAGTGGGCCCTGGAGAATCGTGAGGTCCGCGGCCCGGTCAACTGCACTGCACCCGACGTGCGCCGGCAACGCGATTTCGCTGGCGAGATGGGTCGCGCCCTCGGGCGGCCATCCTGGTTCCCCACGCCGGCATTTGCCCTGCGCCTCGCCCTTGGAGACTTCTCGAATCTCGTGCTTCATGGGCAACGGGCCGAACCGCGCGTGGCCCAGTCGCACGGCTACACATACCGCTTTCCTACCTTGCAAACGGGACTGGCCGACGTTCTTGGCTAGTCCCGTGCCGAGGCGCCCACAAGGGTGGGTGCCGAAGGGGCTTCGGCTAGCTAGGGAAGGCGCACTTGACGCCCGTGAGCTGTTCTGACACTTCCCAGAGGCGTCCGGCGGTTTCACGGTCATAGGACGCCGGACTCGACCTGAGGATTTCCGGCAGGCCTCGCAGCTGGTTCATGCGGGAGCCTCCGACATATTCGCCACCACGGACGTCTCCTGTCGCCGCCATGATGGTCGCGAGTGCACCGATGGCTGCCGGTTGTGCCACCAAGGCGTTCATGACCCGCATCACCACCGCCATCAGTGCTGACCCCCGCATCTTCGGGCCGACGTG
>SHXX01000001.1 GCA_009693165.1 Chloroflexota bacterium | reverse complement strand
CCGTGTGCACCAGCCCCGACGCCACGTCCGTCCCGATGTGCGCCTTCATCCCGAAGAACCACTGCTTCCCCTTCCTCGTCTGGTGCATCTCCGGATCCCGCGTCCCCGTCCGGTTCTTCGTCGAGCTGGGAGCGGCGACAATGGTGGCATCGACCGCCGTCCCCCGGCGCAGCAGGAGGCCCTTCGCCTCCAGAACGGCATTGATCGTGGCGAGGAACCCGGTGGCCAGGCCATGCGCCTCCAGCAGGTGGCGGAACCGGAGCACCGTGGTCGCGTCCGGGATGCGCGTCGCACCCAGGTCGATCAAGGCGAATGCCCGGTACACCTGGACGTCATGCAACGCGTCCTCGACCGCCTCGTCGGACAGGGAGAACCACTGCTGCAGGAAGTGGATCCGCAGCAGCATCAGGACCGGGTACGGGGGCCGGCCGGTGAGCCCGGCAGGCGCGTGCGGCGTGACCAGGGCGACCAGGGCATCCCACGGCACCACCGCCAGCATCTCCTCCAGGAACACCTGCTTGACCGTCCGCTTGGTCCCGCGCCCGAATCCCGTCATCAGGCTCAGTTGGTTCATGCCTTCATGATTCCCCATCACACTCCCCCACCGCTACCTTATGCAGATGATCCCTAGAGCGTTGCGAGATCGGGCGGGTGGTATCCCGGCATGGAGTACGCGCCGATGTATCCCTCGAGGCTCCAGATCGGACTTGTCGTCGACTGCCACGGGATCCCACACCGCGCGGAGATCACGGCCCAGTCACCCGGCGTGAGATTGCCGTGGTGGTGGTACAGGAACCGGCGCAATCCCGCCCCCTGGGCGGCCTCGAGCATGCGATCAAGATCATGTGCCGTGAACGGGTCACCATCATGCGGCTTCCGGCCGGAGTCGACCCAGGGAACCACCCGTTCGGCATCCCCACCCATCGCAGCGATCGCCCGCGTGGTCTCACGAACCACAACCGTGTCGAAGAACGCCTGCGGGAACCCGCGGTCGAAGTCGCGCAACGAATGCACCTCTGGAAGGTCGATCCCGAAGACTGACGTGACGAACTTGAGGGCACTAGCCTCACTGAGACCCGGGTTCCAGGTGCGCAACGTCTCGACGTACCTCGCCACCGACCCGTACAGCCCGTCAAAGCCCCGGTGCCAGAAATAGTGCTTGGGGAACATCCGGTCGAGAACCTTGCCGAGGGCCTCGTAGTCGTAGCCGGCCATCGAGGACCAGGCAGCCGAACGCGGGCCGCACGCAATCGGGATGCTCCGGTTGGAGTTCGCGTTGGCCATCTGCTTGATCTGGGAGAAGGTTTCGGTGACCGCCGCCGTTCTGAACGTGATCCACTCGGCCAACGCCGGGTCACCTCCGAGAAGGCCGAACCCTCCCATGAAGCCTCCCGATCGGTCTCCCCAGATGTCGATTGTCCGATCATCCAAGGCGTGCAGCCGGGCATACAAGCGGTCCTTGGCGCCGACCATCCTGGCGTAATCGAAGCCCATCCGGGCCGCGCCGTCGGCAACCGTCTCGGGCAGGTCATTGAAGATTGACGACCGCGCGTTCTGGTGGAATGGTGCAATCTCATAGCCCCACTCGGGCCCATCGAAGAGGGCCCCATCGGCCATCGGGTACGCCTCCATGGCATCCACCAGGCGCGCCGCATTGACCCGTCGGGTCTGCTCATCGACAAGGATGGGCCCGCGCGAACCGGGACCGACGCCGTAATGGGGACAGAACAGCCAGACCTGCCAACCGCGGGCCTTCGCAGCCTCGATCATGCGAGTGAGGAGTGCGCGCCGTTCGCGGAGATCCGTGGGTACCGACGCAGCATCGCGCCCGTCGGCATCCGGCCGACGCCACGTACCCCGGACATCGGTCGCCGGAAGTTTCCACCACAACGAGTCCTGGGTGTTGGCCGACGGGGGTTCAACACCAAACCGCCGGTACACCGCCGGGTTCGGGTCGAACGTGAAACTCTTGTCCTCGAAGGCGAGCGGACCGATCACCACGCCGTCGACGCCCCCGGATCCCCACGCATCGAAAATGCGTTCGTAGTCGGCCATGATCGGTTCGAGATGACGCATCACGTCGATCCACGCCCGCATGCCACCCGTTGACGGGATCCCCGACCCTTCTTCGCCGATTGAACGACGCGTCGCTTGCTCGCCAGTCACTTCCGTCGGTCCTTCCGCACTCTCGACCGCACGCAAACCAGTTCCACTGGACGCCGCGCGGTGGTTACCCGGACAACATATCCGCGGAGCACCACCCACTGCCTCGCTAACTGCACGAATGCTTCGTGCTCGCCGCACCGGACCCCTGGATGAGGCAAGCCGGCAACCCGAGTACCTCCCACGCCACCCCATCGCCCAGCCAGGCACGCCTTTGAGCGGCGCGTCCGAGGCGATTGCGGTTCAGACGTGCGGGCCGGATGGCATGACCGGGAAATCCATTGCCTGCCAGGCGTCGTCGTCCATCCGGTCGGGCGTCCACGGCGGATCCCAGACGGGGGCGACGGTGACACCGCGGACCCCAGGAACCTGCTTCAGTCGTGCCACCGCCGGATTGGCGAGATAGCGGTACATCGGACGGCCCCGATGGGGCATCGTGAAGGTCATCTCGACCCGACCCGACGCCAGTCCATCGGGCATGCGCAGGTCGTAGACGTATCCCATCCCGTGCAGGTTCGCGTTGACGGTATAGAACATGTCGTCACGGACATCACGCAAGGCATCCCAAATCGCCTGCTTCAGCACGGCGCACGAGGCTTCCTCGCCTGCCATTGCGAGACGGCCGGGAGGCACGGTCGCCTCCGTGCCGATCACACCAGACAGGAGCGTCGAGGTGGAAACGGTTCCGGCATCGTGGGACGGTTGCACGGATACCACGACCGGGTTCCTGAACCGCCTGACCCAGTCGCCAAGCTGTGACGCGCCGTCGCCGGGTGGATACGGCGCGGTTAGGTACGCATTCCGCTGCACGAGACGGTCCCCGGCAAGCAGTTCCGGGTCGTCACGCAGTGCCCACCGGCTCCAGAGTTGGCCGTGACCGGGATAGTGCAGGGCGGGTGCGTCGGCATGACGCATGGCAGGAACGGTTTGACGCAGATCGCTGCCCGGGATGGCAGATTCAAGGTGATGCTGGAGGCGCAGCGAGACAAACGCATCCTGGCTATCCCGATGAAAGAACCCGACCCCCCACATCCGGTCGGCATGGTCCGGTGGAACGGCACCCTCATGTGCCACTCCGTCCTCGTCGACCCACACCTGATCGGTGAAGGCATAGCCCGAGAAGACCCATTCATCATCCCTGAGGTAGTTCAAGGTGAAGTCACGGGTCGCTTCCATGCGCCCGTCCTTCAGGAAATAGGGCACACCCGCATAGAAGAGGTAGCGCACTTCGACAAACATGCGCGAAGCGGGAAACATCGGATGGAGGGGACTGTGTGGGAAGCCCCACCGGCGCACGATCGTGACGACTGGACCGCGGATGACCTCCATGTTCGGACATGCATCCCAGTTCGTCACGCGGAATTTCTGGAAACGATCGGATGCCAGATAGTCGTGTGCCCAGTCGATATGCGGCGGTTCTCCGTGGCCTTCACCGCCAGCGAACAGCTCCAGGCCGTGCCCGCGCCGGTAGCGAAGACGTTCAAGCTGACCCATCTGCGCCGACAGTGAAGCGACATGGTGTGCATTCCCGATCTCGAGTGCGGAACCCTCGCCAGAAACCGTGAGATCGGTCACGTCCCGCGGAAGCTCGGCTGCCGGGTTGCCAACCAGGATCACGAAGCTGGCCTGTTCGCTTGCGTCCAGATTGACCGACCAGGCGAGGTGTGCACGCCGGACTGGATGGGGCCCGCGGGTCCGAGTCTCGCCATAGACCTGACTGACAACCCTACCCAGTGACGTACCCGATGCCGTATCGACAAGCCGGGCGACGCGCAGTTCACGCGCCAGCGAACCCGACCTAGGCACCGGGACAACCACCTCGATGTCGACCGGCTCGTGATCGCGCAGCAGTCCCTGCGGTTCCGTCACCGTGACAATGCGAAAGTGTGTCCATCCGGCAACCCACTCGTGCCATTGGGAAGGAAGTGCCGAAACCGGCGACCAGTCGGCGTGTGCGTCCGAATCTCTATCGGAAGGAGTGGCGGATGCAAACGCCACCTCCGCCCGCACCCCGTCCTTGATCGAATCGGCGAGTGCGAGGGCTATCGCGTGGTCGCCATTGGCGCGGGCACGGGCCAGTGCCTCAACTTTGGCATCGACCGAATCGATCCGGTCGACATAACGTGTCTCGGCCATTGACGTGTCCGGTCGGTGCGTGATTTCCCCGCATCGCACTACCGTCCCATGATCTGCATGCACTTCGCGCGAGGGGATTGGCGCAGCATATCCGCGCAGTCACCGTCACCGGAGTGCCCCCAGACCGGATCCAGTTGTATGGTCCCCGACAGACGTGTCGCGCGAACGCGTCGGCTGGATCCCGGACAAAAAAAGAAGCCGGGCGCACCTGCCATAGCGCGCCCGGCCAAGTCGTGCGACGCGCGATGAGGCTCTACTTTCATCACGCGATCGCAAAATAGAAGACGGATGACGCTCCCGAAAGTAGCGCGAATTGCAGGGGGATGCCCCGTGCGGTTCCGTAAACTCGACCTCCAGGAGGACTTGTTCGGATTCTCTACCGACAAGGGCCAGGCGGAAGGAAAATCGGGTGTCAGA
Source organism: Chloroflexota bacterium (assembly GCA_009693165.1). Lineage (GTDB taxonomy): Bacteria > Chloroflexota > UBA11872 > UBA12225 > UBA12225 > UBA12225. Next base: position 137,371 of record SHXX01000001.1, on the reverse strand, counting down.
TACACAGACAACCAGGCCAAACATGGTGGTCATCATTGCGGACGATCAAGGGCCGTGGGCACTGGGATGCGCGGGCAACGCCGAGATCATGACCCCCAACCTCGACCGACTTGCCTTGACGGGCACGAGATACACGCACTTCTTCTGTGCTTCACCCGTCTGTTCACCCGCGCGTGCCTCGCTGATTACCGGACGCATCCCATCGCATCACGGCATCCACGATTGGCTGCGGGACGGAAACGGAGGAACGCAACCGGCAATCGGGTACCTCGACGGCATTTCCGCCTACACGGACGTCCTGGCAGCACATGGCTATGACTGCGCCCTCTCCGGCAAGTGGCATCTCGGGGACAGCCCAAGACCTCGTCCCGGGTTCAGCCACTGGTACGCACACCAGTTTGGGGGAGGCCCGTACTACGGCGCACCGATGATCCGTGATGGCGTCCTTCACCAGGAACCCCGGTATCTCACCGATGCGATCACCGAGGATGCGCTCCAGTTTCTTGACAGCCGTACGGTGATGCCCGGCCGGCCCCGTCCAACGCCTTTCTACCTGCAGATCGGGTACACCGCACCGCATAGTCCGTGGATTGGCAACCACCCAGCGGAGTTCGTCGACCGCTACGCGGACTGTGCGTTCGCGTCGTGCCCGCAGGACGCAATCCATCCTTGGGCCGGCCCACTGACCATCCAGAATCACGGCAACCGGGACGCCCTTGCCGGGTACTTCGCCGCCGTCACAGCGATGGACGCGGGCGTCGGGCGGATCCTTGACCGTCTCGAAACGCTCGGCCTGCGCAATGAAACCCTTGTCATCTTCACCAGTGACAACGGGTTCTCTTGCGGGCAACACGGTTTCTGGGGGAAAGGAAATGGCACGTTTCCCCTGAACATGTACGAGAACTCAGTGACCGTGCCGACGATCATCAGTCAGCCTGGGCGGGTTGCCTCGGGCAGTGTCGACCACCACTTGCGAAGCCACCTCGATATTTTCCCGACCCTCCTTGACCACGCCGGACTACCGGTGCCTGATCGCGAAAGCCTGCCGGGACGGAGTTTCGCCCCGTCGCTCGATGGGAGAACGGGTGCCGTCTCCGACCTGGTGGTTGTCACGACGGGTGCGCGCCCGGAGACAATCCACGACGAATACGGCCCGGTGAGGATGGTCCGTACCGATCGCTGGAAGTATGTCCACCGGTACGCCTACGGCCCGCACGAACTTTTCGATCTGCAAGAAGATCCGGGCGAACAGGTCAACCTTGCGTCGGATCCGGGACACGTTTCAACCCGGCGGGAACTCAAGGGTGAGCTTGACGACTGGTTCGTGCGATACGCGGACCCCGCCCGTGATGGCGTGCGCGAACCGGTCGCCGGCCTCGGCCAGATCGCACCCGCAGGCCCGGCTGGACGTGGGGCGGATGCCCATACGCCAATTGACGGGTGAACCGAGACAGGGAAGGCTTGTCGCAGTACTTCAAACGTCGGAGTTGTGGTACTGATGCAACACGCGGTATCGTAAACTTTATGGAAAATCTTCAAGATGACTTGAAGCGCGCTCGGAAAACGATGGACCGTGCCGAAGAAGCCTATTGGACCGCATGTGACGCGCTTCCGGAACGGGATGAATGGCTGCGGGTCCGCGCATCGCTCCCCGAGGAACAACGGAACTTGCGTGATGGGGCCGGTCGGCTGGAATGGCGTGCCTTCGAGTCGGCGCGCTATTCGATCGCCGAGTGGCATGCGTGGCTCGGATCCCAGACCGAAGTCGCGCGTCTAGAAAAGCTGATCCGGTCTCCCGAGACGGAACGGCACGCCGGATAGGCTGCAGCCTCGCGAGACGCAAGCCGACGACACGTGTCACTCCCCGGGATTTGTCGTTCGAGTTGGGCACACGTAGCACCTGTTTTCGACTCCACCTCAACGCCACACGAATTGGGTGCGCTCCGCGAAATTGGGGCGTGATCCAAAATGTGCGTGCATCACATGAAGCACGCCCGGACCGCTGTCATCGCCTCGATCGTAGTGCTCGGTCTCACCGTACTCGGCTTCGCGTACACAGTCGGCGTCATCGTGCGATCCGGTGGCGACCGATTGGCTGAATGGAGTGTCCTCGGCAGTGCGGATGACCGCGTGCCGGGCCTGCAAACACCGTGGGCCGTCGCCTGTGACCCCGACGGCACCACGTTGATTGTCGACCGTGACCGTGCCCAGGTGATCCGCATCGATCGGGATGGGCATACGGTGGCGCGGTGGGGACGCAAGGGAAGCGGACCGGGCGAACTGAACCGCCCGACCGGCATCGCAGTGGACGCGAACCGACGCATCTATGTGGTCGACGGCGGAAACGACCGGGTTCAGGTCTTCACTACATCCGGCGTACCCGTTTCAGTCTGGGGCCATAGCGGGTCAGGCCCTGGCGAGTTCGATGTTCCCTATGGCATCGCCATCTGGCGTGACACCGCGCTCGTCACGGACCGCGAGAACCATCGGATCCAGACCTTTGATCTAAACGGCCAATTCGTGAATGCCTTTGGACATCGTGGTTCAGACGATCTCGGACTAGACCGCCCCACGGGAGTCGCGGTCGATGCCAATGGCATGACGTATGTTGCTGACACCGGGAACGCCCGCGTCCGCATCTTCAACCCGCCTGGCCGGCATGGGTTCGGCATCCCGATTGACGACTGGGGACGGTCATCCGAAGACGACACGATGTCTCCGGCGCCACTGGGGTTGGCGGTTGCGCGCGACGACACGGTGTACATCACCGATGAGATCACGGCCGACGTGACCGCGCGCGACCCGTCTGGGCGGGTGACGGGCCGATGGGTGCGGGGCACAACTCTGCCGGACCTCAGGGTTCCGATCGGGATCGGCATTGACCGCACCGGATCCATCGTAGTCGCCGATCGCGGGGCACGCCGCGTCCACGTGCTTGGTCGGGACGGATCTGCCGTGACCTCGTGGGGGCGCACCTACTCTGGTGCCGGACAGTTCGCCGGCCCGATTGGCGTCGCGTTCGACCATGACGGGAACGTCCTGGTGGCCGAGTTCGGCGCCAACCGCATCAGGAAGCTTTCCCCAACCGGCGCGCCGCTTGGCGAGTGGGGACGACGTGGTGTTGGCCCCGGCGAGTTCGACGGTCCGTACGGGATTGCCGTGGACAGCGAAGGGCACATCCTGGTGACCGACCGTGACAACAGCCGCCTGCAATGGTTCGAGGCCAACGGAACGCCAATGGCGGTGTGGGGCGGGTTCGGATCCGGGATGGGGGATTTCGCCAACCCTTCTGGCGTCGCCATCGCAACCAACGGACGCATCCTCGTCGCAGACACGGTCAATCACCGCATCAAGTCAATCGCACCGTCCGGTCAGGTGCTCGCGGTTTGGGGCCGTGAGGGAGACGCGCCCGGGGAGTTCCGGTACCCGCGGGGAGTGACGACTGACCCCGAAGGCCGGGTCTACGTCGCTGACTTCGGCAACAATCGTGTGCAGGTCTTCAGTCCTGACGGCCAATTCGTCCGCACTTGGGGACACGCGGGCGACGGCCCGGGAGAATTCGACTGGCCTCTTGGCATCGCCATCGATCCAGAGGGAATGGTGCTCGTCCTTGATACCGACAACAGTCGCATCCAACGCTTCACGCCAGATGGCAAACTTCTCGAAATCTGGGGCCGCTCCGGCAACGAAACCGGCGAGTTCCTGTGGCCCGATGGCATCGCCGTGGCGCCAAACGGAACGGTTGTCGTGGCAGACACTGCGAACGGGCGCATCCAGCTACGTCGGCCAGATCACATGCTCGCAACAAGCGACATGATCTGCCGGTTGGTGTGGCGCTGGTGGAAAGGTTAGGTGCGACGGGTCAGTTCGGGCCGAACAGTGTGACGGTCGAACGGATCGTCACCGAGTCGGTGCATGCAATTCGCGAGACTGGTCGCGGGCCATTTCGATGATCCGACGCAGCTCATCGCCCTGATACGTCACGGTATGGCCATCGGGCAGGTGCGCGAAGATGAACGACACCGACGATACCGGGCGCCCGGTAATCGCCTCCAATGCAAGCGCGTATGCGCCTCCCGGTGCCTCGTACGCGCCCGCCGTCGCCCGGGCCTCGATTTCATTTCGGACAACGTCCGTCTTGAAGTCCGCGATGGCGAGGGATCCGTCAGGCGCCTCGTGGAGAAGGTCGATCACCCCGGAGATGGTCACGCCATCGACGGAAGCGCCGAGAGGAAGTTCACGCCATAGACGCCCCGAGGCGACTGCCGTCGCGACGAACGGGCTGCGGGCGGCATTACGGACAAGCGTGATGACCCGGGAGGCCTCACCCTTGACCAAATCCCGGACTAGAGGCGAACGCTTCTTGTCATCGATGCATTCAGCCACGAGCTGATCGATGTTCTCAAGTGTCCCCAGGTTGATCCGCTCGAGGACTTGGTGGACGATGGTGCCTCTGGCTTGGGCGCGAGTGCGCAACTCCGCGCTCTCACTGGCTTCCTCGGCCGGATCTCCGCCAGGAGTTTCCCGCACCAAGTCACTCTCGTCGGGTTCGGATGGCGGAATGGCCTGCTCGGCATCGGCCAGACCGGCATCATTCGTCGGCCTAGCATGGTCACGGCGCAAGCGGCTTGGCGTCACGACCGCACGACGGGACGCGCCCTTGATGCACTCGGTGCGGTCGTCGGCCCACTCCTTCTCGTCATTGATCCAGTCGACCGCATTCCCAACCCGTTCCCACGGTTGGAGGGCGTCAAGGACCGGCGTTTGCAACACAGTGGTCTTGGCCGGCGCAATGTCTTGCCAGACAAAGGGCACGGCGAGCGGCGGCGAAGGTGCGTCCGAACGGTCAAGACGCGCGGCGATGCGCGCCGCAGCCGTCGGCGGTGACTTTCCCTCTGACTTCGAGGGGGCGCGACGGTGAAGCAAGAGGATCAGGTGGTCGCAGGCGCGTGTCGCAGCCACGTATTCCAGCCGGATCCGTTCGGCCTCAAGAAGCCGTTTCTCACGCTCACCGTACCCAGCATACCCCAGCGTCTGGAAATCCCCGCAGCGCGCCTCGATTTCCCCTTGCCCGTCGCTACGGGAACGGTGGTTGAGATCCCCTTCCCCGTTCTGGGGTAGGGCGCCCACCACGGGGACTGCAACATCGACACGAGACCCAGTTGACCGCTGTCGCCCGTCGAGACCAGTCAAGAAAACAATGGGGAACTCGAGCCCCTTCGCGCCATGGACGGTCATCAGTCGGACAGCATCCTCGTCCCCTTCGGGAGGTTGTGCCGTGGTGTCCGCGCGCCTTTCAAGAAGGTCATCGAACCACTCGACCAGGTCGCGCAGGGTTGGCAGGCCGGCATTCGCGAGCGTCCGAGCCTGGGACACGACCAGACGGACCCGGCGCCAAGCCTCCCGCGGTTGCCGGTTGAGAAAGGTCCCGACCACCAGCATGCGCTCATGCGCGAGCGCCTCGACAGTCATCGCAGCACTCCGGCCAGTCCGCGCGTGGTGAAGCGCGTGCAGCGATGCAAGCGCGTCCGCAACTGGCGAACCCGCACTCGTGCCTGCGCAAAGAGGTACGGTCCGGTAGTCAAAGCGCCCCTTCGCGTCCACCCACGACAGCAAGTCTGAGTCGGTGCACGCGTATGCCGAAGATCGAAGCGCCGCGACCGTCGCCACCTGGTCGGAGGGGTCATGGATTGCCCGCAGGCAAGAGATCAGGTCACGGATCTCGGCGGTCGCGGCGACGAGGGCACCCCCGACCCCGCGATACGGCACTCCATGTGCGGTCAATCCGGTCTCGATGTGGCCAAGCCCGGTACGGGTCGCCATCAGGATGCAGATGTCCCGGAACCGGGCCGGGCGCAATTGCTTGGTCTCGCGGTCGCGAACCATCCACCCGCCGTCGACGATTTGCCTGATGGCCCGCCCGAGATCAGTCGCCTCAGTGCGCCGTACCTTCGAGACCGGTCCATCGACCACTGTCCCAAGACGCCAGGTGACGCCAGGGTCGATCGACCCGCGGGCCGTGTCAACCACGCCCAAAGACCCCTGATGCAAACCCGCTTCGCTTCGCCCGCCCGCCGAACTCCCGTGCGCAACCAACGGGATGTAGGTTGCCTGGATGCCGGACGCACCCTTCATGGCGGTCCCGAACTCGTCGTTCACCCACGCAAGGACCGGTGCCAGGCTTCTGAAGTTCTGGACAAGCTCGACCCGCACTCCACCGCTTTTTGGCGCAAGTTGCTCGTACACCTCGTTGTAGACCGCAATGTCGGCCCGGCGGAAGCGGTAGATAGACTGCTTGGGATCGCCGACGACGAAGAGCCGTCCCGGGACAATCTCCAACGCCCGCCAATCGGTGACCTCGGCCTGATCGGGACTGGCGCACAGGAACCACGCAATCTCGGCCTGAAGCGGATCGGTGTCCTGGAACTCGTCGACGAACAGCCTCTGCCATCGGGCGTGCGCGCGTCGGCGCACCTCGGGGTTGTCACGCAGGAGGTCCCGCGCTCGCGTCAAAAGGTCCTGGAATGTCGTGATGCCAGCGGCGCGACGCCGGTCGGCCTCACGTCGGGTGAAGGCATCGACATGGGAAAGCACCTGACGCAGCGCATTGGCCCGGACCTGTGCGACCGTCATTCGTGCGAGTTCGTCAATTGATGAAAGTTGCCGGCGGATGGTGACCACCGGGTTCTCGGCCACTCCCGACGCATCCCAGTCACCCTGAGAACCCTTTCCGGCACCGGACACCTTGCGCCGCACGAGGGAGATCAGGGCCAGGGTTTGGCCAACACCGTCCGCATCCGGGTTGGCAAGCGAGTACCGGAGGCGTCGACGGTCGGACGCAAAGCCTTCGACCACCCGTACAAGGCGATCCTCGTCACCCTTGCGGGCGCGGGGAAGCAGGGCATCGATCGCGGCGAACGTGCCAAGGACCTCCTCGACAACCGCCTCGATTGCGTCCCGCCCCACAGGTGCAGGAGCATCCCTGTCGGGCGGATGAAGAACCCCTCTTTCTGGATCCGAGGGAGCGCCATCGGAGTCGGTTGGTTGGGGTTGCGCCAGTCCGGGAACCGGGACTTCGGCATAGCGCGATGCAAGCCCACGCAAGTCCTCTGGGTTCAAGCCGAGGCGCAGGGCGTGGGCGAGATCAGCCTCAAGTGCGGTCCCGGGTGCCGGTTCATCCCGGAGCCAGGCGCGGAATGTCTCATCGAACGCCCGCGCCTCATCGAGCGTGTCCCACGTGGCGAACCCCGGGGGCAGGGACGCCTCAAGGGGGAACGTCCGAAGCAAGGTGCCACAGAAGGCGTGGATCGTCCGGATTGACGCTTCATCAATTGCGCCAGAAGCCAAGCGGCAGCGGTCACGCGCCAAGCCGGACACATCCCCGTTGGTTGCCTCGCGGTCGAGACCCCCTCGGATGCGGTCACGCAGTTCGGCAGCGGAGGCCTCGGTGAACGTGATCGCGGCCAATGCCCCCATCTCCAGGCGACCATTCGCGACAAGCGATACGATCCGCGTGACCAGGGTATGGGTCTTGCCAGTCCCTGCCCCGGCATCGACAACAAATGTCGTATCAAGGTCGGTGACGAGACGGTGCCTCGCCGGGGCATCGAACAATGGCGCAGGTGTGCGGTCGCTCACTCCTCATCCCCTTCGTCCGAACTCACGTCCTCGGTACGGTCAACGGCACGCTCGGCTTTCGGCGCAAGGTGATCATGAATTGCCCCGCCAGCCGTCTGTCGGGTGCGTCCACGGACCGCCTCAAGGTTGCCGGGACACACCAGTCGGAAATCGCAGATGCGGCAGTTTTCCTCATCGTTCCCCGGCACCTGCGGGAAGGCGCCATGCAACATCCCGGTAGCGACCACGGTGACGACTTCCCGCAAACGCTGGTCGGCACGCGCGGTGTCAATAACCGAGTGTTCGGTTCCCGCACCGCGCCCCGAGACGAACCGGTACGTCGCTCCGACCTCGGCAGAGCCAAGCACCTGGCTGGCGGCATACCTGTATAGGGCGAGTTGCACCGCCTTGCCCGCCAGGACTGGATCGGTTGAAAGTCCCCGGAACCGATCCTGGGAACCGGTCTTGTAGTCGATTACCGACGCACGGCGACCATCGGTCGAGCAATCTACGCGGTCGATGGCACCGCGGAACGACACCGCCACCATCTTGGTCACACGGTCCGTCTGGCCCGCGTCTGGGCCGACATCATCTGGCTTGGCCGTCCCTCCATTATTTAGAAGGAAGCCGGCATCGATGTCCTCGGGGACTTCAACGGTGACGATGATCTCGGGCCACAATGTTGCGCCGGCGACGGGGAGGCGTCGGCGCGATATCTTTCCGAACCACTGTTCGAAATGCACCGGCACTAGGCCGGTCTCAACGCGTTGGGCACCGTCCGCAATCGCAAACTCGCGCAGTTCGGCGACCAACGTTGCGCGCGACGCCCGCCACACCACTGGATATCCCGCAGCACCCTCCTTCTCGAGTTTCGCGATCACCGTCGATGCGATGGTGTCAAGCAACGCGAGGTCGGAACCATCTGGCAGGCGATCAGGACGCAGCCGTTCGAGCGCCAACAGTTCCCGGTACCACGTTTCGAGGACCTCATGGACTGCGGTCCCGCGCACCGTGGGATCGACCCCCCAGGTGTCGGCCGGGATCCGGGTTGGCGTGACGCGCAACACATCCTTGAGGAACGAACGGTACGGACAGGTTGCCCACGTCTCGAACCGGGTGGCCGACAGGCTTCCCTCCAGTGCGCGCCTCAGCGTCCTCGAGGTATTGCGCATGGTTCCGACATTGCCGTCGTACGGCGTGAATGACGTTGCATCAGGGTCATTCGCCGTTGCCCGCTCCCAGAGGGCGCGCACCGGCAGGTCTCCAGTCACGAGCGGGTGAGCCGAGGCCGATTGGCCGGTGTCGACCCACCGGGCTATCGCGCCGATGCGCCGGTCCTCGACACCTAGCGCGACGGCACGACGGCCAACCTCGGTGTCTGCACCGGACGTCGCGCGGGATGACCCATGCGTATCTTCGGAACCGGGCTCGGGACGGCGATCCCCGTTGGCTTGCCTCGCGCCGTCCCGGGTTGAAACACGGTGGTCCAGCCAGTCGGGAACCGGGACGGAGGCGGAGAGGTCACGAAGGCTTCTCCCGTAGGGGAGCGGCGACCCGTGACGCGCCTCCGCAAACTCAAGCAACCACCTGGCGGGATAGGCCTCACGGCCCTCGACGGAATCGGGCGTACACAACGTGACTGTGCCGCAATCGGCAAGCGCGACCGCTGAAAGAAAGGTGGCCCGTTCGGCGACTGGATGTGATTCCCGCTTGCCAAAGGGATCGTTGTCGGGATCGGGAAAGAATGGGTCGGCCCCGACCGGAGGAGGAAAGGCGCCTTCAATCATTCCAACGATGGTAATGTGGTCAAATGGGACCGCGGGTAACCGGTCAATCGTGCCCACTACAACGCCTTCCCCAAGGCGGCGGGTTGACACTGACGTACTCTCAAGTGTCGCCTCGATGACCGAAACGACAGTCTCGGTGCCCGGGTTCAGGTCGTAAGGGTTGGACGCAGCCAACCCGACAAGCACCCCCTTGATCCGGTCGAGGTACGCCTTCTCCGTCCCGGCAGCCGATTCAGGGCCCAGCGTGCCACCCGTCGCCGCATCGCAAAGCAGGTTGGTCGCCCATGCGGATGCCGCTTCCCACGCGCCGACCGATTGCCCGGACCCATCCAACTGGTCACGGAAGTCCGGACGTGTCAGGAGTTTGGCCAGATAACCAATGGTGCGAGCCATCAGTCGCGCGTCCTTGGCGCGTCCAACCGGTACCTCGACATCGGGTGAGGATCCTTCGGCCCAGGTCTGCGCAGCGTCGGCGTCATCGTCGCACTTGTCGGCATAGGCCTCTAGACGGTCGCGCCACTGGGTAGCGCCTCGGACAATTCCGGCCTCCCGGGATATCCAGTCCCATGCGGCACCATCGATGGTCACCGATTCGGCCGGGGTGCCTTCATCCATCCCCTGCGGTCTGAACCCCACGACGGGCCCCGTCTCAGCCCACGCAAGGACCGAAGCGCGTGAGAAGTCGGAGGCCGGAAGACGGAGAAGCGCACGCAGCCTCTGACCGGGCAGGGTCTCGGAAAGAGGCATGCCCCCGAGGTCGACGTGGGGCACCCCTGCCTGATCGAGCACCTCGGAGACGAGGCGTTGATACGGATCCCGTTGCCTGTATACGATCGCCGTCCGGTGCAATTGCATGCCGTTTCCGACAACCGCAAGCAGTCGGCGGACGGCTTGCCTCACCTCCTCGGCAGGATCAGGCGCACGGATGACCTGTAGGTCTGCGCGGAGTACGAGTGCTGGTGGCGGGACGGCGGGAATGAAGTCCCCACCCCTTCTAATCTGATTTAAAACCGTTTCCGTACCGGCGAGAGGTCCGGTCGGAGAAGTGGCAAGTGTCGCCTCGGTCAGTGTCGAGGCAATCCGGTTCGCCCGGGTGTCAGCCCTGCCACGAGGGTCGTCAAGGCGTGGCAGGATGACCACGACGGGCGCCTGGTGCGCAAGGGTTGCCAGAAGGTCTGCATCCGCACGATCAAGCTTTGTCGGACCAATCAGGATAACGGTTCCCAGTCGTGCAATTGCGTCAAGGTTCGCCTGAGATGGCGACTTCAGGGCTGCCACCGCCTCACGCGCGAGCGACACTGCTTCGGAGGCCTGGCCGGTGATTGCCCTGAACTCTGAGTAGACCTGCGACGCCGCCCGGGCAGTGGCACCGGCCGCCCCCAAGGCGACGACATCATCCGGATGGGCCTCGCGACTTCGGAACTCGCGGAACAAGCCAAGGAGCGCCAGATGAAGTGACCGGTGGTGTCGCGTTTCGCGGAACGCATCACCGCGGCCGTTCCTCAATGCCGTTCGCGCAAGGGCGGCTCGAACCGCGCTGAGTTCGGCGGTCGTCCCAAGCGGTCTCGTTGTCGCCTCCACCCCCAATAGCCGGGGCGCAAGCTCGGAGAGACGTGCATACGAAACGTTGATGTACGAGCCACCGTCAGCGATGGCGAGTTGCAGTTCGCGTCCGGCATCGACCGTCGCCGTGACAAGCAGGACGGGAGCGAAACAGTCGGATGCCTGTGCCGAAGAAATGGCATCGCGAAGCGTGGAGATGGTGTCCCGGCCGGGCCGGGCAACCACTATCCGCGGGCCAGTCATGTGAATTTGGCCACCATCGGATTCCATCCCGCAAGCCCTCCTTGAGGTCCTCGCGCCCGTAACACTAACCAAGGCACGTGTAGAGGTGCGCGCGCGTGCATCGAATGCAAGTATAGCACGTCATAGTTAAACAGTGCAGGGAGCAGGGGTGTGGACTATTGCCGACCGATGCCGCACGTCAGGGCCAATCAACCAAGAGTGCGCCACGCGTCGCGCCCTCGGCGCAACCACGGACCGGGGACGTCAATCGTTCTGGTCACGCACTCGGTCCGCGTGATCGGAGGCATCAAGTGCGTGGCCGATTTCACGGGCGCGCGCTTCGGTATCGGCACGCTTGAGGGCATCTACCTCGGCGATGATCTCAACGTGTGAGACGGTCATCGACCCGGCACACTCGGAGTCGTCGAGTGCGTGACCCACTTCGCGCTGACGCTCAGCTTCGTCGTCATGAACGCGGTGCTCGAACGCGTCGTTCACCACGTCGCGAGTGACCTTGGCGCCTTCAAGCGCCTCTTCGTTGTCCAATGCAAGTTCGATGGCCACCCGTTCCTTCAGTTGGTCAACGGCCTTATGCAACTCGAATTCGGCAATCGCATCAGTCGCATCGTCAGCCGCACGATCCGCTTCCGCACCCTCCTCAACGAGGGCCTCGACAGCTTCTTCTATCTGGTGCAACCGGGATTCGGTCAGCGGGACGCTACCACTTTCGGGTTCGAACACCGTCTTCATGCGTGAATCCTCCGTAGCCGCACCGGATGGGAGTGACGATCCCAACTCCCGGTCACCGGACATGACGCTCACTCAAAGCCACGGTAGCACGGATGAGGCAACGTCCGAACTGGGGGAGCCCCGGCCTTTATTCAATTCGGCTTGGTGACGCCCAAACCACCCCGGCACCAACGGGTAAGCCCGCGATACGGTCTTCCAGACGTCACCGCGATGAACCGAACGGCCCTGAAGGCATCGACACCCTCCGAGCATCCGGTAACAGACATCGGCGAGTGTCGAACATTTCTCCGACCTTTGCGGATCAGGGTGCCTTGGTGGGCGTGGCCTGAGGCGCCCCGCCAGCGGCACCTTGTCCGCCAGCACCGGCAGGACGCTGTCCGCCTGCAGCACCCGGCGCACCTTGACCAGTCCAACCGGCAGGACGCTGTCCACCTCCGGCAGCATCAGCCGGCGCAGCACCCTGTCCGCCTGCGCCCGATCCACCAGCGGGACGCTGTCCACCTCCGGCAGCATCAGCCGGCGCAGCACCCTGTCCGCTTGCGCCCGATCCACCGGCGGGACGCGGTCCGCCCGCACCCCCTGGTGCACCTTGGGTGACAATCCGGACCGCGTCTTTGTCTCGCAAGGTTGCCTGACCGCTCGTCACAACGCTCTCTTCCGGTTGCACACCCGTCTTCACTTCGACCTTGCGGTCATCACCGAGGCCGAGTTCAAGAGGGCGGAGCGCAGCCACGTTATCGCTGATCACAAAGACGAACGGCTTGTCGTTCCGCAAGATGACCGCATCGCGAGGGACCACCGGCACGTTGGTGCGCTGTTCAAGCGTGACACTGAGTTGGGCGTACATGCCCGGCTTCAGTTTCCCTGCGGGATCCGCTGGCTTCACCTTGACCGTGAACGTCCGGCTGCGCGCATCCCCCGTCGGGAACACACTCGTGACCGCACCCTGGAATTTCTCGCCTGGCCATGCGTTCACGGTGAAGTCGGCCGTGCTACCTTCCCGGAACCGGGATATGACGGCCTCCTCGACATTCAGGGCAATTTCGGTATCTCCGGAGATCAGCGTGAAGACCGGGGTGGAAACCTGGACAACTGCCCCCTCGGTTGCGAGGCGTTCCGCAATGATGCCGTCGAACGGCGCGGTGATCTGGGTCTCGCCAAGGTTTACCGACTGCAGAGACAAGGCGGCCTGCTGCTGGGCAAGCGCCGCTTCCGCCTGGCGCACCGCAGCTTCGGCAGCGGCGCGGTCCAGGTCGGTGTACGGGTTCCGTCGCGCGTTGTATTGCGCCTCAGCTTGAGCAAGGGTCGCGCGGGCAACCTCGACGTCGTACGGAAGTGGTTTCTGGAGTTTCTCCAGGGCCGAGACGGCACTTGCGTAAACGGTCTCAAGCTGGGCAACTGCTGCAGGGTCAGGTGCAATCGTCTTCTCAAGGGTGGCGACGGCACTCGCGTATGCCGTTTCAAACTGCGCGACAGTCGACGGATCCGCGTTCACAACGCGGTCGTGGTTGCCCTGTGCCTGAGCAACCGCCTGACGGGCAGCCTCGATGTCAAACGGGGTCACGGTCTTCAGCTTCTCGAGGGTTACTTGCGCCTTCTCGACTGCAACCTGAGCAACAGCGATGTCGTTTGCACTCGGATTGGTGACTTTCTCGAAGGCAACCTTGGCAACCTGTTCGGCCTCCTCAAGCAGGCGCAGGTCCCAGTCCGATGGACCGCCAACGGCGCGTGCCTTGGCAAGGTCATTCTGGGCGGTCAGTACATTGATCTGCGCCTGAGTGACCGCGAGATTGAGCGACTGCGAAGTACTTGTTGAGGTCGGGCCCTTCGCAAGATCGGTATTCGACTTGTCGAGCGCGGCTTGCGCTGCCTGTACGCGGAGCTCCAACGTGCTCAGGTCCTCAGGACGTGCCCGGGCGGTGATGCCGCTGCCAACCCCGCCTTCGCGGGCCTGGGAAAGCCGGGTGCGTGCCTGATCGACCGCGACCTGAGCGGTCGCGATGTCTTCGGCGCGCGGGTTCTGGAGTTGGGTAAGGCGTATGCGTGCGGTCTTCAGGTCAGCTTCGGCCGCCCCCAGATCCTCAGGCCGTGTGCCAGCTTCGACCTGCGCAAGGCGGTTGCGTGCGCTATCAAGCGCGGCCTTCAAGGAATGGATCTCTTCCGGCCGCCCCCCGGCGCGCGCCGCATCAAGGCGCACCTTCGCGGCATCCACGGCTGCCTGGGCGGCGCGAACATCCTCGACCCGCCCAGTCCGACCCAAATCGAGACGGGTTCGTGCGGCATCGACGGCCGCCTGGGCAGCGCGAAGGTCCTCCTCACGGACACCCGCGAGGGCTTGCTCGTACCTGGCCCGGGCAATGTCCACGGCCGCTTGGGCCGCAGCCACGTCATCCGGCTTCGCCCCGGCCTTGATGGTCTCAAGACGTGCGGTTGCGGCCGCAACGTTGGCGACTGCGCCCGCCACGTTCGCTGTTGCCTGAGCAATCTGCGCATCGAGGGTTGCATGGTCAAGTTCGGCAAGCAGGTCGCCGGCTTTCACGATCGCCCCGGTATCGACGGCCGTGCGGATCACCCGTCCAGCGACCCTGGGCAGGATGGTTACCTGAGCCTTCGGTGCAATTGAACCGCCATAACCCACAACCTGGGAAACATTGTCTCGGGCTACCGTGACGACGGAAACCGGTATCCCTTGTGGCTGCGCGGGTGCACCCGGGGTTCCCGCCGTTGACCCTCCTGCGACGGGCGGGGTGGTACCCCCGCCACACGCTGCAAGCATTGTGGCGATCACACCAACCGTGACGGCCTGTCGGTAGCGGCGGTTACGAGCGCTGTTCATCCATGTTTTCCTATGGCACCTGATGGAGCACCTGTCCCGGCTTGCGTCTCGCAGCGACCTGAACAGGGTGGGGATTCACTTCCTCCAATCAGGATGGCGATTTGGCTTCCGAACCGCCCAGTTTTCAGGTTCCGTCTAGTCCCTGCCATTGGTGCTTCCGACGATGGCGACGGTTGCTGGCACCGCCGGAGGCGAATGACCTCCGGCCTGCACGGCCTCACCCGCCGGGTCAGAAGTCCCTTCAGCGGTGCCCGCACGGCGTGACCGCCGCCGGTCGCGCCAGGCACCGATCCGACTGGGAAGGTTTGCGAGGTCGTCGAAGTAGGTGTAGAGCGCTGGCACAAAGAGCAATGTCAGCAGCGTGCTGGTGATCATGCCCCCGGTGATGACCGCAGCAACCGGTGAGCGTGATTCGGCTCCAGGTCCGGTGCCGAGCAGGATCGGAAGCATGCTGCAAACCAGGGTGGCAGACGTCATAAGGATCGGACGGAGCCGGATCGGTCCGGCACGGACAAGAGCCTCGCGCGCGGACAACCCTTCCTCACTGCGGAGGGTGTTGGTGTAGTCAACCAGAAGGATCGCGTTCTTGCTCACGAGACCGGTGAGCATGATGATGCCGATCAAGCTGAAAATGTTGAGGGTCATGTCGAGCAGGTAGAGCCCGCCGAGCGCGCCGACCATTGCCAAGGGCAGCGATGCCAGAACGATGAACGGGGAGAGATACGAGTTGTAAAGCGCCGCCATCAGCAGGTACATCAGCACGAGGCTGAGCCCAAGCGCGCCCGACAGGGCCGTGATAGCGCGGTCAAGCTGCTGGACGGCGCCGCCGACCGAGGCCCGGTATCCGGCTGGCAGCGGGATCGTTGATTGGGCTTGCCTGATCTCGGCAGCGACTTCGCTCAGTGGCCTGCCCACGACTGGCCCGCTGACACTGACTGACCGGTTTCGCTCGGAACGGTTGATCTGCGAGGGACCGGTTGCACTCTCGATGGTTGCAACCTGTCCGAGCCGCACCAGAACGCCACGGGTGGTGAGGATTGGCACATCCTCAAGATTGAGCGCCGTGCCCGACTGGTCGCGCCTGACCAGCACTCGAACATCCGCCTGAGCCTGATCCTGCACGCGGAGTTGGGTCGCTACCGTCCCCTGGATGGCAGTCCTCATGGCCTGTGAGACCGTTGTGCTGGTCACCGCTAGGTCGGATGCCTGGGTGCGTCGCACGGTCGCGCGCAACTCGGGAACGCCGGACTGGCCGGAGTTTGACACTTCCGCAATGCCAGGAGTGCGCCTCAGAAGCGCCTCGTACTGATCTGCGATCCGCCCGAGGACTTCCGGGTCTGGCCCGAGAATCCTGACGCTGACGTTGCCTCCACCACCACCACCGCCGAGTGCCGCGGGCAGGTTGGTCCCAACCGTGACGTCAGGCAGCCCGGAACCAAGCGATCGCAACTCCGTCTGGATATCCCAGACGGTGCGCTTGCGCGTTCCACGATCCACCAACTCGATGGCCAGGTTGCTGGAACGTCCAGCACCTCCGCCTCCGTACCCACCGCCTCCACCGCCAACCGACGTGAAGACTGATTTCACCTCCGGGAACCTCGTCTTGTCCATGACGATGCTCTCGACCTGCTGAGTCACCCTGTCGGTTGCCTCAAGTGTGGCCCCCGGGGGCATCCGGAGTGTCATCGTGATCTGGTTCTCATCCTCGAGTGGCGCGTATTCCGAGCCGATGACGTTGCCCTGAACCATCGCGATGGTTCCCCAGAGCATTCCGACACCACCAAGCACGACGAGGAACCGGAGTCGGATGACCCCGGGAAGGATGGTTCTGTACCCACGCGCAATCGCTCCGTATCCGGCATCCCAGACACGCGGAAACGTGCGCATGACGACTCGAGCAACCGGTCTAAGGGCGAACCACCCGATAGGGAAGAGCACAGTCCCTATCCCGAGTGCTACCAGGCCACCAACGCCGAGCGTCTGGCCGGCCACGGCGGACCCGGCGGACCCTCCGAAACCGCCAGAAGTGGGGGCTTGGACCCCGGTCGCACTGTTGATGAACGAGGTGACCCATCCGGGCACGGGAACGGTCTGGCCGGCGAACGTATCGCCAAGAAATGCAAGCGAGCCGTAGATTCCGGCGGCCATCGCGAGGAGACCCCCAGTGAACCCCGCGACCGTGGCCTCGTCGTCCCCTTCACGGTCGTGTTCCTTGAGCCAACGTGAGGCAAGCATCGGCGTGAGCGTGAAGCAGATCAACAGCGAGAACAGCGTTGCAACAGCGATCGTGAGGCCGAATTGCCTGAACAGGCTGCCGATATTCCCGTTCACGAATGCAATTGGTGCGAACACCACAACATCAAGCAGGGTGATCGCGATGGCCGCAAGTCCGATCTCCGACCGTCCTCGAAGGGCAGCGACCATCGGTGTCTCACCAAGCCCAAGGCGCCGGTGGATGTTCTCGAGGACAACAATGCTGTCGTCGACCAGGATGCCGATCAGGAGGGCAAGCGCAAGGAGGCTCATCAAGTTCAGGGTGAACCCGATGAAGTACATGACCAGGAAGGTACTAATAAGGGATGTCGGAATGGCAAGAAGCACGATGACGGTGTTGCGCCACGAGTGGAGGAAGACCATCAGGACCGCACCGGTGATCACCACCGCAAGTTCAAGGTCAACCTGGACATCGTTCAATGCGGACCGCGTGTACTTCGTCGTGTCGTTGGCAATGCGGAACGTCACACCTTGGGGTGCGCTTCGCTGCACCCGTTCAACCGCGGCGCGGATCCCATCAGCTACCTTGATGCTATTGCTGTCAGGCTGCTTGGTAACGGTGATGCCGACCGCTTCCTCGCCATTGAACCGCTGAAGCCTGGACTGCTCGGCATACGTATCAAGAACCTCCGCGATGTCCTTGACATAGACCGGCGGAACCACTGCACCACCCGCACCGCCTGCACCACCTCGTAGAACCACGATGTTCTTGAGGTCTGCAACACTCTGGGCCAGTGCAGTGAACCTGACGTTTGGTTCCGCATTTCCGATACGCAGTGTTCCTGATGGGGCGTTGAGGTTCTCGCTTCCCAGCGACGTCACAACCTGTTGCAAGCTGATATCGAAGGCCTTCAGTCGCAGCGGGTCGACCCGGACCTGAATCTCACGCTGACGCCCACCAGAAATGCCGACGTCGGCAACCCCATCGACCTGAAGGAGCTGGGGTTGGACTTGCTCAATGCCAAGGTCATACAACTGGGTGGTTGTCAACCTGCCCCCACCCGACATCACGATATTCATGATCGGGAAGGAACCGAAGTCTGCCTTCACGACAGATGGCGCGGACGCATCGGCTGGAAGCTGACTGCGCACGGCCGCAAGGCGCTTCTCAACATCGATCGCCGCCTGATCGAGGTTGGTGTCCTCGGTGAAGTTGATGTTCAGCCTCGCAGACCCGAGGGAGGACGTCGAACTGACCGTGTCGACACCCCGCAGGCCGGCGACAGCCTTCTCAAGGGGAATGGCAACCAGGGTCTCGATGTCTCGTGGCGACGCTCCCGGATAGTTGACGTTCACCGAGACACTGGGAAAGTTCGTTGGGGGAAGGCGGTCTACGGCGAGCCTCCCGTAGCTTTGGAGACCCAGGACCACCAGGGCGGCGAAGAGCATCACGATTGCGACTGGCCTCGCCAAGGAAAGACGCGTCAGGCCCACCTGCACACTCCTGCCCGGCAACGCCGGCCCAATTCAACCACAACGACCCGTGAACACTCGCCTTGATCGCAACAAGGTGCATCGGCGGCCCCAGCGTCCGACCGTGAACCCTTGCACCCTAACGGACTGATGTTTCAATCGTGTTCACATTTCACAAAATGTTTACCGTGAGTCGACTTCACAGCCTGGCAAAGACTTGCACACTACCCCACAGCGGGAACCAATCAGACTGATCCATCACGGTCAATTGTATTGCCTGCCACGGGCGACCGTTGCAAGAGCACGTGGTCCGGCATACGCTGGCAATGTGGCACGTGGCGAAATGAGACAACTATGGCAGCATTTTGAGTAGTGCGCACGGGACCTATCTCGTCACACCAAAACACTTGGCACGTCAGATGCCTCGAACCTCATTGATCGCATTGCTCAACCCAGTTCCATCACCGCTGACCTCAACGCGTTCGGGACCACTACCCCCTTGGTTCCAGTAAGCACAGCCAACCGGCGTCGCCTTCTCCTCGCAACCGTGATGACCGGTTCCGTCCTGCGATTTGGCAATGCGCTTGCCGACGATGGTTCCGGTCCGACAGGGACTGATGGCCCCACCTCTCACCATGCCGGGCCGCTGATTGAAGTGTTCGCAGCCCGGCTCGGTGAAGGTGCAGTCCGGGACCTGCACGCCTTCGACACCTCTCCCGAACCCGTCCCTGTCACGCATGGTTGGTTCCATCCAGTATTTGGCCCGAATTCCGGATACGCGGTCGTCGATGAACCGTCCGGGCCGGCGCTCGCATCTGCCCATTCGCGGTATTGAGGGAGCGCTGTCCTCGGAAACCCAGTCGCCCGACCGGCCATGGCCGTCGATGGATGGACTACCCAGACGTTCGAACGAGGCACCTTGGGTTGGCGTCTAGGTGACGACCAGGTCACGGTACTCCCGGCGGGTGATTTCATACGACAAACAGGCATTGATCCGTACCTTGCCGAGATCGGTTTGCCAACCGCCGTGCCAACCGCCGTGCCAACCGCCGTGACTGCGCAGGAGGCCCTCCACCGACTGGCCTGGCTCACCGACCCAGGGATCCGTGACCGGTACTACCACCGGGCTTCTGGAGACTCACCGGATGGTGTACCTATGGACTTCGACGCCTCCGGACCGTTGGTCCTGGAACTCCTCGGTCTCCCGGCATCACCCCTTCAAATCACTGGGGCGTGGCGTAGGCAACGGTTCGAGCGTGGTGCGATGGAGTACGAACTGGCGCAAGAGGCGACCGCGAAACCAGAACCAACATTGGCGCGCGTCGGACTTGTGCTTCGTCTCGGTGGCGCGCTTCCGGACGACGCCATGGCTCCTGACCGGCTCGTCGGGAACCAACTCGTAGTGCGAGGGCCGATGCCATCGGTTGCTTGGCGAATGAGTTCAGGGAATGCATCACCGGTTCACAAACTTAAGGTTTTTATAACATATCTACATATATAATATATGGCAATATTTACCCAAACGCAGGGTACTCCGGCTCCGGCCCCCACCGTTCAGGCGTCCGAGGCCATTGGGGTGGTGCCGACGGTGGAACCCACCGTGACGCGGGTGGCGCGCCCGACAGCATCTCCATCAACCGCCGGCATGCGCGCAACGGGCGCCAGCATCCAGATCGAGCACGTCGCGGCCCTCGGTGGCATCGAACAGGTCGTGGTGGTGAACCGGAGTTGCGCGGCTCAGGACCTTGCGGGTTGGGCGCTGCGCTCAGCGACTTCGACCACCCGGCATCCCTTGCCGTCGGGGCTCGTGATCGAACCGGGCACCACGTTTACCCTCCTGAGCGGCGCAAATGTGCCTACCGATCCGGGACCACGACGGGTCGTGCTAGGTCGGCGGAGTTTCTGGCCCGATAGCGGTGGCGCGGTCGTCGTGCTAGACCGCGACGGAATTGAAGCCCACCGACGCACATATCCGTGACAGGCGTGGGGCAATCGGTTCTCCTACATTGAGACGTGACCCCGATGGCACACTTCGAGGCATGACGAACCCCGAACGGGAGACGCCTTCACCGCCCTTCGAACGGGCAGGCATGCCCGTGGACCACGCACGCGGAGACCGGGCGTACTCCACGTCGCGGACGGGCCGCATGCGCCTGGATGTGGCGGTCGTCGCACGGGGTCTCGAAACGACCAGGGAACGTGCCAGACGCCTGATCGTCGCCGGGGAAGTCACGGTCAACGGCCACCGCGCGACTGCACCGTCGACCGCAACCCCGGCAGACGCAATTATCGAGATCAGGCACCCCCACAAGTATGTTGGACGCGGGGGCCTCAAGTTGGCGCACGCCCTTGACACCTTCGCCATCGATCCGGTCGGGCGAGTTGGTGTGGACATCGGCGCCAGCACCGGGGGGTTCACCGATGTCCTGCTGCAACGAGGGACAGCCCGCGTCTATGCGATTGATGTAGGTCATGGCCAACTGGCGTGGACACTCCGCAACGACCCCCGCGTGGTTGTCATGGAAGGGGTAAACGCCCGCTTCCTGCACGGCCCGACACCTGGGTCGGCGGGTGAACCAGCTCATCCTGGAAACACAGTGCTTCCGGAAACGGGTTCGATCGTGACGATCGACGTCGCCTTCATTTCATTGACCCTGATCCTCCCGACGGTTAGGCGCATCCTCGCACCTCACGGAGACGTCGTCGCGCTCGTGAAACCGCAGTTCGAGGCGGGTCCGGCGCAGGTGGGAAAGGGAGGCGTGGTGCGCAGCCCGGCGGTCCACCGCACTGTCCTAGACACGGTCGCCCAAGCGGCGGCGAACTTGGACCTCGTTCTCCACGGACTGATCTCATCGCCGGTTCGTGGTCAAGCCGGCAACGTGGAGTTCCTATTGTGGCTGCGGAACGCGACCGAAACTGATCATCCGGTTGGGGCGACGTTTGAGTGGGAGCGGGCAGTCACCCTCGCCCTTGCCGGACCGGCGTCGGATCACTAACCCGTGCCCAAGCGCGGTCAGAATGCGTGGATATGTTCGACTTGGTAGGAACCAAGGGACGCATCGGCGTCCCTCTCAATGAAGTCAATCACCGACTGCACCATCCGGCTTGTCTGAGCGGCATCAGTCGAGACCACGGCAAATCCAAGCACGGCCCGTTCCCAGTCGTCGTGATCGTCAACTTCGGCAATGGCGACATTGAACCGTTGTCGCACATGGGCTACCAGTGGACGGATCACTGAGCGCTTGCCCTTGAGTGACCCGTTGTCTTCTAGCAGCAGTTCAAAACGGCACACCCCGATAACCATCTGGCAAGTCTATCGACGCGAGACGCAAAGCGTGCGCGTCGTGTTTGTGCCGGTCTGACCCGTTGCACCGGTTCCTGAAAGGCTGTTGAAGTGGCAAGCTTTCGGGCGCCGGCATGGTGCTAAACTGGCCTGACGGCTGCTCATTGGGCGCGCGGATTGTTCGGGGGACCAAGTACGCGATCCAAGGGTCACGCGGTGCACAGCAACGGATCCGGGGGTTGAGATGCTGTCCCGCTTCCTTCGAGAGGCCATCCGGTTCACGATGCGCGTGACAATCGCGGTCGTGCTTGCGGGCGTGATCGTACGACTCCCATGGCCGGAACCGGACCGCGGGACGATCGCATTCGTCCTTGGTGGCGTGCTCTCAGCGGTCATCACCATTCTCAGTGGAATGTTGCTCTACGACACGTTCTATCCCGGGACCATCCGGACGGTGCGTCCTACCGATGGCGGTATTTCGCGAACACGCTGGTGGAGAGTGGGACCAGTGAACCGGGACGATCGGCGATGACATCGACACATCTCACACCCACTGATCTGCGCCTCGATGAAACGATGCTCGCTGAACTGCTGGGGATCCGGTTCAAGGACCTCGGTCACCTGACGGTCGCACTGACCCACCGCTCGTACTTGCACGAGAACCCGTCACACAAGCCGGATGCCGCAGTCTCCAATGAACGGTTCGAGTTCCTTGGAGATGCAATATTGCAATTCGTGGTTGCCGACATGCTGATCAAGCACTTTCCGGATGCGCCGGAAGGTCAACTCACGGCCCTCCGCGCCCTCATGGTCTCTACGACCGGTCTGGCGATAGTTGCCGAGGGTATCGGCTTAGCCCGGTTCGTCCGGGCGAGCCGCGGTGAAGGCACTCTTGATGGTCGCGGGCGACCCCGGATCCTTGCCGGCACCGTGGAGGCCATCGTCGCGGCCGTCTACGTGGACGGAGGAATGCGAGCGGCGAGGGCCGTCGCCCGACGCCTCCTTGAACCCCGGCTTGCGGAGATTGCGCTTGAGCTGCAATCGGCAAACGTGAAGGGACGTCTGCAGGAACTGGTCCAGGCGACAAATGGTCACACGCCGAAATACGTGGTAGTGACGCGTGACGGACCTGTGCACGCCGAACGTTTCGGCGTGGAAGTGCGGATTGGCGATGACGTCCTCGGATATGGCGAAGGCACGGGGAAGCGGGCTGCCGAACAGGCCGCCGCCAGGGACGCACTTGCCAACTTGGAACGGTGACGAGTGCGTCAACGCCCATTCAAAAGTCCCGGGAACCTGCGTGATCGTGGACATGCTTCGCCGCGCCGAATGACGCCCCCAGACCGTTCTAAGATGGCTATGCGCATGCACCGCCGGCCGAACATTTCGACGGATCCACCCGACTGGGCAGAAAATCGGCAGTGTTGTCCGGCCCATGGCACCGTGCGTGCGGAAATCCATCCGGTTCCGTACTCTTTTGGCCCGTCAGCCACCGGGTGCGGCTCAACCTGTTCACGCAGTGCTCGGCTCAGTAAAGGCACGGCCACGGATCCGATCCTGACTTTCGCGACCCCGGGCAGGCAGGCGGTTGACTCGTCCGCAGGTACACCGACGTGAAAGGGTGGTTCTCGGGCGGAGGCCGTACCGCCCAGGTGCTCCTTGCAAACCGGTATCTGCTTGGCGAGGCAATCGGCGCGGGTGCGATGGCCGAAGTTTTCATTGCACACGACAAGACGCTTGCTCGCGACGTGGCGGTCAAGATCCTTCGCACCCAGTACGCCTCGGAGCCGGAATTCCTGGAACGGTTCAAGCGTGAGGCGACCCTCGCGGGTTCGATGTCGCATCCAAATCTCGTGCAGGTGCATGACCTTGGCGGTCTCGGGACAGTGGTCGCAGACCGACCATTCATCGTGATGGAACTCCTGCCGGGCAGGACACTCGCCGACCTGGTCGCAAAGGGCCCTGTCCCAATTGACACCGCGATCACCCTGACCATCGAGATCGCGGCGGGCATGGCCTTCGCGCATCGCCGGGGTCTCGTTCACCGAGACCTCAAACCCCAGAACATCCTTCTGTCTGAGGAAGGCCATGCGAAGATTGCCGACTTCGGCCTTGCGCAAACGGGGACCGGCAGCCAGTACACACAACCCGGCACTGTCTGGGGGACGGTCCAGTACATCTCTCCCGAACAGGCGCAAGGCGAGCCGGCCGGTCCTCACAGCGACATCTACTCACTCGGGATCATTCTCTACGAACTGCTTGCCGGTCGGCCACCGTTCGAGGGAGACACACCCGCGTCGATCATGATGAAGCACGTGTATGAAACACCAAGGCCACTCGGGTCGATCCGGTCGGCATTCTCGGGACCACTGGAAACGCTTGTCATCCGAGCCCTTGCGAAGAACCCTTCTGCACGGCTGGAATCGATGGAAGCGTTCGCCAATGCACTGAAGCAACTCCGCCAAGGCAGCACAAGGGCGAACGACGCGTCTCCAAACCTTCCGAACCGGGGGGGAGGTGATGCCGCGACCACGCGGGCAGTTCCCGTGTTGGGAGCAGGCTCGAGCCAGTGGGCGAACCCCCGCGCCGATCAAACCGAACCTCAATCAGGGTTGGCGGGGTGGAGTACGGATGGAAAGCCCGCTCGTGGTGACACCACCCGTGTCGTATCGACGGTTGGTGCCGGGCAACGCGGTGGAACAACGAACCCAAGCCCTTGGAGGGAAACCAGCGGCACCGGCAGACCGGGGGCACAACCCGCCACAAAGGGACGGAATGTCACCATCCCACCCCGGAAGAGCGGCATGGCGCTTGGAACGCGCGTCCTCATTGCGGGTGGGATCCTTGGCTTCTTTGCGCTCATGGCCGTCGGCGCGTTCGCGGCGAGATCGTTCAGTTCCGCCACCACCATCGCTACGCCCATTGCGCTGGCAACCGTGCCGGTCTTGCCACCACCTCCAACTCCAACCCAAGTGCCCCTTGTCGCCCTCGCGACCGCTTCGCCGACGACGGTACTGGTGCCAGTCGTCACTGGTGACACGGTGGCACGGGCACAGGAACGACTGGTCTCACTTGGCTTGACGGTGGTCCAGACCGAGGACTGGAACAAGGACGTCACCGCCGGAATGGTCGCCTCCCAGGACCCGGTCGCCGGAGCGGCAATCGAACGCGGAAAACCCGTCGCCCTTACGGTTAGCCGAGGGGCACCACGGGTCACCGTTCCGAACATGATCGGCAAGACCGGGACAGTCGCACGCGAGGAGTTTGTAAAACTCGGTCTCAAGGTCGAGGTCGTGGAAGAATTCAGCACGATCGCATCGACTGGGGTGGTGTTCGACCAACAGCCACGCAGTGGCGAGGTCGAAGCATCGCAAACCATAACCATGCGTGTTAGCCGCGGACGAGACCAAGTCAAGGTACCCCGGGTCGTGGGGATGGTCGGCGATATCGCGCGCCGGACACTCGAGCGCGAAGGATTTCGGGTGTCAGTCAGCGACGAACCCTTCACTGGAGTCGACCCAGACGTCGTATTCGCTCAGGAACCTCAAGCGGACAGCGCCGCAGATCGCGGGGCACCTGTCCAAATCCGCGTTCGACGTATCTTTGGAACACCGACAAGCATGCCAGCCGGTTCGACCACTCCCATTGCCACTGGGACACGGACCGCCGGGTCTCCAACCACCACGCCACGCCCAGTCACGACGCCGGGCGCGCCGTCGATCATGACACCAGTCGTCGGAGATTCACGCCTTGCCCCAATGGCGACGGTCGCCGGTACGAGTGGCGCGTCTCCGACGCGCGACCCACGCGTGGTTCAGGCGTATGCCACGATGACCGGAGCCAGGCAGGGGCCATCGGCACCGGTAATCCCGACCGTTGATGCGCGCGCATTGCCGTCGCCCTCTCCGACGAAACCATGACCGTTGCCCCATCCAACCCCTTAGCCCCACCGCGCAAACCGTCAAATAGTCGCGCATCCGCCTTCCACAAGGTCCTGGCGTTTGCTGCGCTTGCATGGGCAATCGCATACCTGCTGGCAAGACGTTCCCGGCGACACAAGCGCGAACTCGTGGCCGAAGGACCACCCACCGGTCCAACAATCCCCATCATCACCCCGGCTAGTTCCGTTACTGCACGTACTTTCACGCAATCGGCCCAACGTTCTGAAGTACCGCCTGACGCGTCGACACATGACGCGGTCCGCGCGCCCGTAACAAGCGGGGCCACGGGTGCGATCGCTGACCCTGCACGCTCGCCAATCATGGGGACTGGGCCGCACGTCCGCGAAAGCCGTCCCAACGGTGCGGCAATTGCGGTAATCAACCATGCATCTCCACGCGACATCCACGGACATGGTTCGGGGGCCGTCCCGGAGATTGCAGTGATCTTCGGGACGGGTCGTTACGGACAAGCGGCTGCGGGAGAATTGGACATGAGCGCACCTGAATCAATGGGGAACAGAGTCGCTGCACCTACGGGTCGTCGTCGGAAACGGATCGAGGCGGATGCGATCCGCGTTGGAGCAACCGTCGTGAGTGGGCATCTCGCCCGGGCAATTGCCCAGATCCCCGGAGCAACCGTCGGCGATGACCACGAGTTCGTGCACCGCCTTCGCGTGGCATGCCGGCGCACTCGTGTGGCGCTGGAATTGTGGTCAGGCCCACTCGGGCAAGTCCTCGGAGATGGCGAGGTCAAGCGAGCAAGACGAGGACTGCGAGACCTCGCACGGTCAGTCGGTGCCGTGCGAGACCTTGATGTGTGGTTGCTGGACCTGGTCGCGCTGTCGGAGAGGGCCGGCGTCACGTCCGGTGTTGACGCACTCCGCGACCGCGCAACCGACGAACGGCGGATCGCAAACGACGCGTTCAGGGATCATCTGGAGTCGCCCGAAGTAGCGTGGTTGTGCGACGACATTCCTCTTTTGCTCAAGGACGCAATCGGCCAAGAAGCGCTTGACGACTCAGTCCTGATTAGGGCACGTCAACGGCACGCCCGCCGGGCCATTGCTCGGGCGGTCCGCGACCTCAACCAAGCTGGACGCCCGCTATCGGCGTGGGTGGACCAACCGGACCCGCACCGTGCAACGGCCAGGATCGCGTCATTCCCGGCCGCCCCGGCGCACGAGATCAGGCTCGTGGCCAAACGTGCCCGGTACACCGCAGAGGCGTTCGTTCCTGCCTTCAAGGACGCCGCCGAAGCCTTGGATTCGACAATCACGTCACTCGCACGGATCCAGGAAAAGATTGGCGATTGGCACGACCGGGTGGGATGGCATGAACGGATCGTGGCAGTCGCAAAATCGATCTCAATCAGTGCGAATGCCGGCGATGACCTCGTTGGACTGATGAAGCTGGCGTCACAAGTGGGTCGTGAGCGAGATCACGGGCTCGAGAAGATCGCCTCGGCGTGGCGAGACCGGCCTCGCGTCGCCCCTCTCCGTGATGCACTTGACGTCGGGAAGTAGCGCGCCTAACTTCCCCCGTTGCCCAACCGCACTCCGCCAGGGACTTGGCTAGCCCATGCTTGCCGGAAGGTACTTGCGGGGATTTATCGGCTGGTCATTGACAAGTACCTCGAAATGCACGTGTGGTCCGCTTGTCAGCCCAGTCATGCCGACGTACCCGAGGACCTGGCCACGACGGACCACCTGACCCTCCTTGACCACGGGGGGCATCCCGCGGTGATCCAGATGGGCATAAAGAGTGGCAAGGGTCGGGCCGTGCGCCACGACAACCATCATGCCGTAGCTGGCTGATGGCTGCCCCGGAATGGCAAGCCCCGCCTTCAGGACAATGCCATCGGCGGCGGCGCGGATGGCGGTTTCCATCGGCTTCGCAAGATCGATCCCGGTGTGGAACGACTGCGCGAAGTTCCGTTCGCCGAATTCGGTCGTGACGTCAGGATCGGTCACAGGCCAGACAAATCCGAGGGTGGACGGCCGCAGGAGGTTCGTACGGACGCTGCCGGCCACAGAAACGGGCGAGGGTGACGACACAACGGTGGGGGCAGGCCGTTGGGCAAGTGCGGCGATTGCCGCGATCGGCGTCGGTGTGAGCACCGCGGACGCACCAGGTGGGCGCGTGGCAGCAGGAGTACCGCCGCTCCGGCTTGCCAAGGCCGTGGCAGTCTGCCTTGCCACGACGGTTCCCTGTGCGTACACGGTTGCAAGGGCGCGTGCCTGACCGGCAAGCGCGGTCTGCGTTGCCTGCACTTGGGCAACCGCCTGCCGGGTCGCCTCGGCACTGGCACCAGCCTGCTTCGTGGCCTCTGCCTGTGCGGCGACGGCGGTTGCCCGTTCGCTCGCGACACGTGCTACGGCCTCGCGCTGGGCCTCAAGCTCGCGTTCCCTCTCGATTTCACGCAGTTGCTGCTGGTATTGCTGCTGGATCACCCCGATAGCCGAAACCTGTTCACGCGCCTGACGGTCGTAATCGGTCAGCTTGACCTCGGCGTCCTTGGCCTCCGCTTCGGCCTTCGCAACAACAACGGCGTGTTCGTCGCGGGCCGCTTGGAGAGAAGCGAGAGAGGCGTCAATCTCGTCCCGTCGGGCCGCCGCAGCCTGTTTGGTCCGGGCCAGTGCCTCCTGCTTCTCGATCAGCGTGGCATGGTCCCGCTTGAGTTGCCCGAGCAATCTGGTGTCCACCTGGGCGACGGCACGCATCGCGACCATCCGTTGGACGGCCTCGCCGAGACTGCGAGACGAAAGGATCTGTTCAAGTGCCGTGGTCCTGGTCGCCTTGTAAAGAATCGTCAGGTGACTGCCGTACGCATCGGCACGGGCCAGGACTGCACTGAGTTGGTCATCAATCTGGCCTTCGAGCGACTCGGTCTCGGATACCAGTCGGCCGAGATCAATCTCGGCTTCGCGCAACTTCCCGACCGTCGCGATGATTTCCTCGTCGAGGCGACGCAACTCATCGGCGAGGGACTTGGTCGCGCCACGCAAGTCCTCGGCGCGGCGTGCCTGTTGGTCACGTGCGCCAGTGACGGAGCGCACCGCCTGTTGCGCCTGCAGAAGACGGGATTGCAGCGCATCGAGCAATCCCTCGGCCACCGCGCCGGGCACAAGCGGGCCGTAGAGAAGGATGAGCGGGACCAACACCGGTAACAGAGGCCTCAAGGCAGACCAGACGGAGAAACCCTGCCGGTGGGGAAGTCTGCGATCCCTAGTCCGTGATGTCGGTGGGGAAACCGGCTTCATCCAGCCGGCCCCTGGACGCCGGGAAGCGTCAGCCCACCCTCACCCCACTGCGCCACTGCTGATTTGAATACGCTTTCCTCGGCGGCCCCGGATCCAAATCTCCCGAAGCGATCGTCGCGAGTAACGAGCCCCGCATCAAGCTCGACGACCCGGCGACGCATCCGGTTCACCACGTCCCGGTCATGTGTCGCAACGATCACGGTTACGCCTCGCCGATTGATCGCACCGAGGAGTTCGATGATCTGCCATGAGACGTCGGGCGGGAGACTGGCGGTCGGTTCGTCAGCAAGGAGAAGCGTTGGAGAACGGACGATTGCCCGCGCAATCGCCGCCCGTTGCTGCTCACCGCCCGACAGCTGATGCGGAAACCGACGGGCATACCCGGACATCCCGACCAGGTCCATCGCCTCGGCAACGAGATCGCGCGATCCGACCCGCCGGTCCATACCGGCGACCCGCAGGCTAAAGGCGACATTTTCCTCCACCGTCTGCTGGGGAAAGAGACGGATGTCCTGGAACACGACCCCAAGTTGCTGACGGAAGGCTGGAACACGACGGTCGGGCAAGGTCTTGAGGTCGTGGCCAGCCACCATGATCACGCCGGACGTAGCCACTTCCTGCCGGATCAGCAATTTCAGCAGTGTGCTCTTGCCTGCGCCGTTCCCTCCGACCAAGAACACGAAATCCTCGTTGGGCACGGTCAGCGTGATGCCAGACAATGCCTGCTTGCCACTGCCATAGGCCTTGATCACGTTGCGAAGGATGATCATCGTCGGCTGACCTCAAGCGTCCAGGAACCGGCGCACCGACACGTAACTGCCGACAGTGCCGACCCCTATGCCAACAATCCCGGTCACTACCAGCAGCTGCAAGGGAAGCAAGGGATCGGAGCGGATCGGCAGGAATCTGAGGACATCGAGGAGCGCGCCCTGGACTGACCCCAAGGCCATCAGCGTCACGGCCCCGACGATGACCGCCCCAACGATTCCATATAGCATTCCCTCGATCACGAATGGCCACCGTATGAACCAGTCGGTCGCACCGACCAGGCGCATCAGTTCAATTTCCTGACGACGTGCATACACGGCCAGCCGGATGGTGTTGCCAATCACGACGACCGTCACCCCAGCAAATCCGATGATGGTCAAAGCCCCTCCGAAGCGTGCAGCCTGTGCAAGGCGGATGAGGCTGTCGACGGCATCTTCCGGCACCGTAACTTCGTCGACGGACTGATCGGCACGAAGGATCTCGGCGACCTTCCGCACCTCTGATGCGTCCCGTACCCGAACCTCGACGCTTGCGGGCAAGGGATTGCCACTCACCATGTCGAGCAACTCGGCGCGGTCGGCCAACTGTTCCCGCAACCGCGCCATGGCAGCGGTCTTGGACAGGTAGACCGTCTCCACGACCGAACCGACAGTACCGATGCGATCCCTGAGTGCTTCCCCGGTTTCGTCATCGACCTCCTCCTTGAGGTAGGCGATGACATTCACCTTCTGTTCAAGCGCCTGGATCGCAAGGTTCAAGGTACTCACCACCAGCAGGAAGCCATTGAGCACGAGCAGCATTACCACCGTGGCGAAGATCGCCGACGCACTCTGGGTGCCATGACGGTAAAGGTTGACCACCGCGGTCACGATGGCGTAGCCGGCAACGCTGACCATTCGCGACAGTTGGCGCATACGTGGAACCAAACGGGGCGATGACAGAACGTGTCGCGCGGCGATCCATACCCCGGTCCGTCGGCCCTGATGTTTGCACGCTCTTGTGCCACATCGGGACCCGGGAGTACTCTGGCCGATGATTTGTCCCCCCCTCTCTCCACCGGTGCGACGGGAGAAGGGAGACACGCGCAATACGTCAGGCCTCGATCTGCTGTTCCAGCCACGCCTCCATGAAGGCGTCGAGGTCGCCATCCAGGAC
Source organism: Chloroflexota bacterium (assembly GCA_009693165.1). Taxonomy (GTDB): domain Bacteria; phylum Chloroflexota; class UBA11872; order UBA12225; family UBA12225; genus UBA12225. The sequence goes on along the minus strand of SHXX01000001.1, from coordinate 106,502 downwards.
ACCCTGGGTGTTGCTGGTCTCGAAACTCGTGCGGTTGTCCTTGACAAGGTTGTACGGATGAAGCACGTACGAGCGGATCGAATTGCCGAACCCCGCTGTCATCGGTTCACCCCGAAGCCGTCGCTGTTCCGCCTCGACTTCGGCAAGCCGGCGGTCGAGAAGGCGGCTCTTCAGTATTTTCATCGCGACTTCACGGTTCTGGGTCTGTGACCGTTCGTTCTGGCAGGTCACGACGATTCCCGATGGCTTGTGCGTCAACCTGACGGCAGACGATGTCTTGTTGACGTGCTGGCCACCGGCACCGGAAGCGCGGTAGACGTCCATTTCCACGTCATCGGGATTGATCACCACGTCAAGGTCGTGTTCCACCACCGGCATCGCCTCGACCAGCGCAAAGCTGGTGTGACGCCGCTGCTGACCGTCGAACGGCGAAATGCGCACCAACCGATGCCCCCCACGTTCCGAGCGTGCGTAGCCGTACGCGTAGTCACCGGTGATCTGCAAGGTCGCATTCTTGATCCCGGCTTCATCACCAACAGTCACGTCCAGTACTTCGGCATCGCACCCACGCTTCTCGGCCCAGCGGGTGTACATGCGAAGCACCATCTCAGCCCAGTCCTGAGACTCCGTTCCTCCCTCGGAGGCGTGGACGGCCAGGATCACCGCACTGCGGTCATATGGTCCCGACAAAGCAAGTTGGAACCGAAGTTTGGCTACATGCGCCTCGATGCCCTGACCTTCCGTATCAACAGCGGAAATGGCATCAGCATCACCCTCGGACACGGCAACAGCGTGGAACTCCTGCAAGTCCGCAACGGAAGAACCGAGGTCGGTCCAAGTCTGGACGGTCACCCGGACGCCGTTCAGTTCTCGAAGTGTCGCCGCTGCCCGCTGCGGGTCATTCCAGAAGTCAGGATCCTGCGAGAGTTCTTCAAGGCGTTCGATCTCGACCCGCTTCCCGGCGAGGTCAAAGACGCACCTGGTACTGCGTGATCGTCTGCGCCAGGGTCTCCAGCCGCGCCTTCAGGTCTTCGGTCGCCATCTCGGTCCGTCCGTTCGTGTTCGGTCTCCCTACATTGTGCCCGTTGCGCGCCCCGGCGCGGGTTACCGAGCGGTCATACCTCCGACCGCCAAGTGCAATCCCAACCGACGCGGGAAATGGCCAACCCTCTCCACCCGTCGCCCCGGCAGGAACCGAAGTAACCGGATTTGTGGCAGGTACCGCCTCGTCCGGCAACGGACGCGCTGTCCAAGCATGGGGAACACAGCGACCGTCCTTGAGTTGAGGCCGTCGCGAGGAGAGAAGACAGATGAGCCCGCCAGTCCCGGCCCCGACGGCTAGCAGAATCACTAGCCGCGCCACACGAGGCATTGCGCGACGCGCCGTGCTTGGCACAGCGGCAACCGCATCCGCCATCGTCGCTACCCATGGAGTGCCGGAAGCCAGTGCCCAATCCGTCCCCGTGGTCATCAAGGCTTTGCCAATCGACCACGCAAATATCCTGGCCGGGTCCCGTTTCGATTTCCGGGTCGAGGTTGCCGGCGCGCAACCCGACCGCATTGAGGTCACCTTGAACGGTCAGGATGCCGACACCTTCTTCCGAGGCACCAACGCCATCCGCACGAATGAAGTCGCGGGCAAGTCGGGCGAAGTCACCTACCGGAACGTGACGGTTGCGAACGCGGTTCCCGTCGCTGTGCAGGTCATCGCACCTGTCGGTGGACGCTCCTCTGTGGATACCTTCACATGGACGGTCCTGCGAATGGGTGCCGGCCAGGCCCGCAACGTGATCCTGTTCATCGGGGACGGGATGGGCGATCCGACTATCACCGCGACGCGCATCGTGTCCCGGGGCATTGCCGAGGGCAAGTACGACGGCTTCCTGAACATGGACCGCATGCAATACCGGGGCACCGTCACCACCAGCGGCTATGACGCACTCGTGACCGTCTCGGCGAACTCGGCCTGGGCATACGCGACCGGACACAAGTCGGTTGTCAACGGGATGGGCGTCTACGAGGACAACACCAAGGATCCGGCTGACGACCCGCGGGTCGGGAACATCCTCGAGCTCGCAAAGCGCACCCGGCGCATGGCGACCGGCCTCGTCTCGACGGCCGACATCACCGATGCCACGCCGGCCGCTTTTGCCGCCCACACACGTCGCCGTTGCGAACAGGCATTCGCCGCCTCGACGTAGCTTGAGGATGGGCATCGGCCGGATGTCCTGATGGGTGGCGGTTCGCGATGGTTCCTCCCCAAGGCACCGCAGGGGGCAAGTACTGACGACCGAGACCTGGTCGCCGAATTCCGCGCAGCCGGGCATGCAGTTGCCCCCACTCGGACCGAATTGCGTGCCACACCGGCCTCGGCGACCAAACTCCTCGGCCTCTTCCACACTGGCAACATGTCAGTCTGGTATGACCGCGAAGGGGCAAAGAACCCGAACGTCCTCGGCAAGTTCAACGATCAGCCGAACCTGCCAGAGATGACCGGACGGGCGATCGACGCCCTTGCGACAAATCCGAATGGGTTCTTCCTGATGGTCGAGGCGGGATCGGTTGACAAGCAGCTCCATCCGATGGACTGGGTTCGGGCGGTCTACGACAAGATCGAGTTGGATAACGTGATCGGTGCGGCTCGGCGCTTCCAGGAGAAGCACCCGGACACGCTGATCATCGTGACGGCCGACCACAGCCATTCCCTGCGCATCACCGGAACCTACACACCGTACGAAGGGAAGATTGGCCCGGACGCTGTCGGAACCTACGAGCAGTCCGCATTCCCCACGTTCACCCGCAAGCGAGGAGACGGCTTCCCGGACTCCCCTGTGACCAAGACCACCCTTGCGGTTGGTTGGGCCAACCACCCCGAGGACGACGACGGTACCACCGTGTGGGCTGAACCGCTCGGACCCACCACCGAGGATCCGCAAGTCAAGGGCACCTGCATCGGTGATCCCAAGCGTGCGCCATCTGGCAAGGGAGTGATGATGCCCCGGACCATCCCCGCATCGGCAAATTCGGAGGTGCACACGGCCGATGACGTGCCAGTGATGGCCGGCCGGTCTTGGTTCGGAGTTCTCCAATGGCCTGGTCGACAACACCGACCTGTTCTGGGGAACCGTGGCGTCCCTAGGGATTGACCCGCTCTCGCCGACCGGGCGAAGCCCGATGTGCAAGATCACCGGCGGACGTTTCGGGGACCCGGCCAACCCAGCATCCCGGGCTCACTTCACCAGACCCTAGCATGAACCTGCCCCTCGCCCGACGCAACGGGAGAGGGGCTTGACGTAGCCAATAACCCACAACATTGGCATACTACGGGGCACGTGTGGTTTGTCAACCCCGGCTGGAAGGAAGTCACCATGAGAGGACGCAGTGATCGCCGGTTGATCCTCGGATGGGCGGCCACGGCTGCCGGTGCCGGGATCAGCGCAATCTCCGCGAAACCGGCCGGTGCTCAGGCCGAAGCGCCGATTTCCCTCAAGTTCAGCGAGTTCTACGCACCAAGCACGATCCCACTCCAATTCAATCTCTCCGAGAAACTGCTTTCAGCCAATGGCCGAAGGGTCACGGTCAGTGGCTGGGTAGCACCGCCCCTGAAGCCCGACCTTGATTTCTTTGTCCTGACACGACGCCGGCTTGGGGTGTGTCCCTTCTGTTCTTCCTCGGCCGAGTGGCCGGAGGACATCATCCTGGTGACGCTCACTGACTTTTCCTATCGCAACCCCGGGGAACCGGAACCAGTCACCGTGACCGGTCTTCTCGAAGTTGGAGAGGCCACTGACGAGACCACCGGCTTCTTCTCGCTACTGCGTCTCCGCGCCGAACGTGTGGACGAATACCGCCTCGCCTAGTTGGTTTGACCGCCAGGAGCCACACGCCATGAGCTCCCTCTCGATCGCTTGGAGGCAGGTCTCCGCGCGATGGGTCACGCACGGACTGACCACCCTAGCTGTCGGACTCGCGCTCGCCCTTGCGTTGGCAACGACGCTCCTATCCCGAGGCGTCCAGGCCGGCATTGACCAGGCCGCATTGCCCTTCGGCCTCCTGATCGGCGCGAAGGGCAATGCCCAGCAACTTGTCCTAAACACAGTCCTCCTGCAAGGAACGCCAGTAGGCAACATCGGACGGGCCGCACTTGACCGCGTCGCGAAGCATCCCGGGGTGGCCTTGGCGATACCGCTTGCCCACGGCGACAGTTACCGGCGCATGAAGATTGTCGGGACGACACCCGAGTTCCTCGGAACCCGCGCGCGTCCGGCGGCGCCACCATACTTCCGCATCACTGACGGGCGCGTTTTCGCAAAACCGTTCGAAGCGATCGTCGGATCGGCGGTGGCACGGCGAACGGGTCTCAAGCCAGGGGACACCTTTCACGCTGACCACGGCGACGAACCCGAACTGCCCGGTGAGGAGGAGGATGACGCCCACGGCGCTCATCCGTATACGGTCGTGGGCACTCTTGCCGAAACCCGTAGTCCGGCAGATCTCGGCATCTATGTCGCGATCGAAAGCTATTGGGAAATCCACGCGGGAATTACCGTCACGCCCGGGGACCCGGCCGGGAAGGACGCGGTAACCGCAGTTCTCATCGTCCCGAGGGCATTTCCTGCCGACGTCTACCGCATTCAACAGCAGGCTCTGGCGGGCGTGTTCGGAACCGAAGTGCAGGCGGTCGTGCCCTATCAGGAACTGGCCGCACTTAACCGGCAGGTCAGCCAGGCGCAGACTGTCCTCAGTGCTGTGGCGGTCGGTGCGATGATGATCGCCGCTGCGACAGTCTTCCTCGCGATGTACGGGTCAGTCAGCGACCGGAGGCGTGACCTTGCAATCCTTCGCGCACTTGGCGCATCGCGACGACGAATCCTGGCAATAGTCCTCGTCGAGTGCCTGGTCGTCAGCGTCCTCGGAGCGATGTTCGGGGTAGCCGGAGGCATCGCCGGCGCACTTGGCGTCGGCGCGGCGATCACCGATGCAAGCAACGTGCAGGTCATCGTGCGCCCGTCGCTGATCGAACCTGCCCTCGCGGTGGCGATGGTGGTCCTTGGGATCTTGGCAGGTCTGATTCCAGCGGCAAGCGGTGCGCGGAGTGACGTTGCGGGCCAGTTGGCGTCTCTCTAGCGCGTCCTTCGGGTTCCGGCGCACAAGTCCATCCGCAACTTATTAGAAGGGACCTGTTTGGTGACCCGGTGTAACACCACGAATGGCGGCGGGTTCACCGTCCGGTTTCCTTATCCGGTGACACTGCCATGGGTGCCCGTCCGGATCGCCGGCCTTGGCACAGGAACGGGAGAAGAACGAACCTGGGAACCACCGCGCGACATCCTGGCGTTGCAATGATCACCGCCCTCACCGTGGCTACACCAGCAACCGCACTCGCAGACGCACCGATCGCACGACCGGCCCCAGCCGGCACCTCCTTCAGTTTCGGACTGTGGGGAGACATGCCGTACGCGAAGGGTGGCAACCACCCGAAAATGACCAGGATTGTCAACGACTTCAATGGCGAGCAAATCGCCTTCAGCGTCTACGACGGTGATATCAAGGACGGATCGTCCCCCTGCACACCGGACCAGTACGCCGGTGCCACCGAGCCGTTCAACTCGCTGAAGGTTCCTGTCATCTATGTCCCCGATGACAACGAGTGGACCGACTGCCACCGGACAAACAACGGTGGGTGCAACACCATCGAGCGGCTCAACTACATCCAACGCACGATGTTCGGCACCCCGAACAGTTTCGGCAAGGTCCAGATGGTTCTGGAGCACCAGGGCGTCGCTGGCGCCGCGTATTCCGAGAACAGTCGGTGGACCTGCGGCGACCTGGTGTTCGTCAAGATCAACCAACCCGGCAGCAACAACAAGGTCAATTCCGACAAGGAATGCACCGACAAGAGAGCGCGCCGTGCTGCGGACTGCGACGCGGACAATGCCGAATACAAGGAACGTGACGCCAAGAACGTCCCCTGGCTGAGCTCCTCGTTCGACCTCGCCAAGAAGCAGGGCTCGAAAAGGGATGGTGATTGTCACCCAGGGCGACCCCGGGATCGACCTGCCGGAGACCGAGGGCATCAACGAACGGCTTGATCCGGCAGCCGTCGGAATGCCGCCGAGTGACGGATACACGAATTTCCTGAACGTCCTCGTCGATGAGACCCTCTAGGAAAGCGGTCAGGTGCGCTTCGTCCATGGAAATGCCCACTTCTTCAACATGGACACGCCGCTCATGTCCAACGGCGCCGACCGTGACCTCAGGGAATCCACTGGCACAATCCCGCAAAACTTTACCCGTGTGATGACCTTCGGCAGTGCGGCAGTCCACTGGCTGAAGGTCGAGTCAGCCCCGTCTTCGCGATCCCTCTCCAAGATCTCGCCGATGATGGTGCCCGGCAACCAGACCGGTGCCCCTCAAAGGCAATGCACCACTGATCGCACTCCATGGATCAAGCGTGCACCCATTCCCTGATCGGAGCGGGGTGCACGCGTTTGCGTTCTGGCACCGCCTGACAAAGGACGTACAATCGGGTCATCACGACTTGGAGCCATGCATGACTGACCGCCTTGGACTCGCCGTCGTTGGCTACGGCATGACCGCCACGAGCCACACCCGGACCTTCGGGGCCGATGGGCATCATCTTCGCTGGCTCATTGGACGCGTTCCCGAACGGGCAGCGGCCTTCGCGACCGAGTACGGGTATGGCAAGCACGGTACGGACCTGGAAATGGCCCTGAACGACCGGACGGTTGATGCTGTCATTCTTTGCACACCAAGCGAACAGCACGAGGAGCAGGCGCTCGCCTGTCTGAACGCGGGCAAGCATGTCCTCATCGAGATCCCGGTCGCAATGTCCGCCGCTGGTGCGGCCCGCGTTGCCGACCGTACCCGGGCAAGCGGCCTTTCGGCCATGGTCGCCCACACTCACCGGTACCACCCGGGAATCCGCACCGCGCACGCCGAAATCTCCAAGGGACGCCTGTCGCTGTCGAATATCGTGGCGCGATACATGTTCCTGCGGCGCGAAAATGTCGGTGCATCGGGCTACCGTCGGTCGTGGACCGACAATCTTCTCTGGCACCACGGGTGCCATGCAACCGACTTGGTCATGCACCTGCTCGGTGCGTCAAGCGGCGCGCAGGTCGAAGTGGTGTCAATCATCGCCACACCCGATGCATCGGTTGGTGCGCCCCTTGACCTGTCAATCGTCCTTCGGACCGCTGATGACCGCCTCGCAACCATCGCGATGTCGTATAACGCCCACCTCAGCCGCTATGACTATGTGCTGATCGGACGAGAGGACACCATGGAAATCCGGGACGGGAACCTCAAGGAGCGGCACGGTACTCCGGCAGACGTTCCCGGGGCCGACACGGCGAACTCGTCGTCCCCTGTCGTCCTCCAGAACCGCGAGTTCCATGCGTCAATCCTTGAGAGGCGTCCACCGACGATTTCCCCGGACAGCGTGCTTCCAGCGATGGAAGTCCTCCAGATTGCCCAGGATGCCGCCGACGCGTTGGCAACCCGTTAGGTAGTCGCTTCTCGCGGCCGTGCGCGTGATGCGACGGCCGCAATCTCCTCCCCCGCCTACTACCTGAGCCCAACCCGGCCAGCAGTTGGCGTACGTGTCGGTGGCGGGCAAGCGTGACCGGTGGCATGATGGCGCCATGAAGATCACTGCCGTCCGCCTCATCGCCTATACCGGCGAAATGACCTTCCCGGGCGTGTTCTGGGAAGAACGCCTCGTGCGTCCTCTCGACCTCTACCCGGAACACCGGGACGATGCCCCCGCGTGGCTTGAACCGCTTCCCGGCGGACGGTACCGGATGGCAAGCACATTCCTGCGCATCGAAACCGACCAGGGTGTCCACGGCATCGGCGGCCCACTCTCTGATGACCAGGCGTACATCATCGCTACCCAGATGAGGTCACTCCTCATGGGAGCCGACCCGATTGCCATCGAACTCCTCTGGGACAAGATCTACCGTTCACAGGTTCACGGACGCAAAGGCGCCGCGATGATGGCCCTCTCGGTCGTCGATTGCGCCCTTTGGGACCTCAAGGGGCGTTGGCTTGGACAACCCGTCTTCCGCCTCCTTGGTGGCCCGACACGCACTTCCGTGCCGGCCTATGCGAGTTGCCTCGGCTACTCGGTGGAGCCAGCACGCGCCGCCGAACGCGCGAAGATGCTTCACGCCGAGGGATGGCGCCACCAGAAGTGGTTCTTCCGCGACGGACCGGGATCAGGCAAACCGGGTATCGACCGGAATGTGGCGATGGTCAAGGCGCTTCGCGAGGCCGTCGGACCGGATACCGACCTGATGTTCGATGCCTGGATGAGTTGGGATCTTCCCTACGCGATCCAGGTTGGGCGACGGATTGCCGAGTACCACCCGCGATGGGTTGAGGAACCTGTCATGCCGGACAAGATGGAGCAGTACGCGCAGGTGCGCCGGGCACTCAATGCGATGGGCATCCCGGTCTCGGGGGGCGAGCACGAATACACCCGCTGGGGCCTCAAGCAACTGATGGATGCGCAGGCAGTGGACGTCCTGCAACCCGACATCTACTGGTGCGGCGGGATCTCCGAGACCCTGAAGATCTGTGCGATCGCGTCCACCTACGACTTGCCAGTGATCCCGCACGGCCACTCGACGCCGGCGACGATGCACCTGATTGCCGCGATGACGCCGAACCTGTGCCCGCTTCTGGAATTCCTGCTCAAGTGGAACACGGTCCACCAGTGGTTCCTGAAGTACCCCATCTGGCCAGTCAATGGAGAGGTCCAGGTTGCCGTGCTGGACCGACCGGGTATTGGCATGGATATTGACGAGGCCAAGATCGTCACCCAGAAGGAAATCTACGCCTGACGACGGGCTGCCCCGGCGTCAGTGGATGTTCCGTGCTGATCGCATGCAATGGATCTCAACCAAAAGCGACCCCGTTCCCTCATCGGGCCCGGGTTCGCGTTCATTGCTCAGGCCAAGGCGGCGCGAAGAGCCGCCGGGGCATCGGGGAAGTCACCGAGAAGCTCACAGGTCTGCGCCCGCGAGTCGTATCGGCTGACCGTGAACTGACCGTCTTCAGGCAAACGAACGATCTGCCGCACTTCCGAATTCTGTTCGGCTCGCCGGAAGGTCACCCACTGCCAGTCCGCAGATGCACGGACCTGGGCGCCACCCGTGGTCCGCAATTCGCGTACGAGCCACCTCCACTCGATCGGCTCACCATCCTGATGGCCTGTTGATACACCGGCCGAGGCATTGAACCTGCCCAAACCCACAATGGGCCTTCCTGCTTCCATGACGTGCATCCTTGCTCAAGGACCCTTCCGGTGCGTCCTTCACTGGGACGCTTGCATCTGGGTCTGTTGGAACTATCGGCGAGTTGCATCGCCGCCTTTACCGCCAGGGCCAACGCATCACGCCGTCAGGACTGATCCGGAGCGCGCGGAAGTCAGCCGCCCGTTCGTCACGGCCGCCACGCCGTTGACGAAGACATGGGAAATCCCATCCGGATAGACCGCGGGCGTCTCGAAGCTTGCACGGTCGGTAATGGTCGCAGCGTCAAAGATGGTGACATCGGCGGCCAAGCCGGGGCGAAGCAGACCACGATCACGCAACCCGAACTTCGCGGCCGGCATCGCAGTGAACTTGCGGACCGCCTCCTCAAGACGGAGCCAACGACGTTCGCGCACATAGTCGCCAAGGACACGGGCAGTCCAGCCGAAACTCGCCGGGTGGTTCACCATCGCGGCCAACGGGCCGTCGGCCGATGCTGTCCATGCGTCAGCCTCGATGGCCACCAATGGGTGCTGCACAAGCTCGCGCAGGTGGTCGTGCGTCTTGACCTCCCCGAACATGCCGGCGTCGGCGATCCCCGCCCCCTCCGCCTGGAGAATGTCAAGGTACGCGTCGATCGGTTGACGGCGCATGATGTCCGCGATATCCACGAACGACTTGCCGAACAGATGCATGGAATTGGACGTGCGTCCGAGCCAGAGGATGTCCCACTCTCCCCGTGCGACCATCAGCCAGTAGCGGTTCAGGTCACCTTTGACCCGTTCCCTGATGGTTGGATCCGCAAGGCGTTCGGCAGCGGTTGCCAGACCCGCATCGAACAACCATGGGGGCAGGACGGCCGCCATCAAGCCAAGGCCGGCGATGTAACTGGTCGTATCGCACGACACGTCCACGCCACGTCCACGGGCAGCATCCTGAGCCTCCATGGTGCCCTCCCAAGCACCATCCGGGGCACCACGCCGCTTGTTGTTGTGTGAGATCTGCAGGCGGGTGCCGGCCTCCTCGCAAATGCCGACAATTTCGTCGACGGACGCCCCAAACGCCTCGTTCCGCGTCCGTTGATGGCACGTGTGGATGCGGTCGTACCTGGCCACGACCTTCGCCATGGCGAGCAGTTCATCGCGCAGGGCCGCCCGGCCGGGCACGAACTCGAGCCCTGTCGAGAAGCCGATCGCACCCTCTTCGAGCGCCTGTGCGAGGTGCCTCTCCATTCCGGCAATCTCGTCGGGCGTCGCAGGCCTCTCGCCGCTGCCCATCACCGCACTCCGGATTGCGGCGTGGCCGGCCTGGAACGCGAAGTTTGCACCGATTCCCCCAGTGCGGATGGTGTCGAGATAGTCCGCGAAGGAGTGCCATGCGAGTTGGACACCGGGCGACGTCCGAGAGACATCGGCAGCGAGACGCGCCTCGTTCAGGTGGGTGACCGGCGCGTATGACATGCCACAGTTGCCGACGACCTCGGTCGTCACCCCTTGCATCAGGGTGCTGTCCGCACCGCGGTTGGCAAGGAGGCTCCAGTCCGAATGCGAATGACAGTCGATGAACCCCGGCGCAACGACGAGACCTGTTGCATCGATCTCACGGGTCGCCGACGCGCCCGACAGGTTGCCAATCGCAGTGATCCGGTCGCCAGTGATGCCGACATCGGCGCGGACCCACGGCGAACCGGTGCCATCTACGACACGGCCACCACGGATGAGGACGTCGAGGGTCATGAGTGCCTCCGATCAAATTGGGTCAGGATGGCCGCATGGTATCGCGGTAGCGGTGCGCGTGAGGGTGGATGGGCAATACGTCGCCCTGGCTTGGGTCGGGGACCTTTGCGTGTCCCGGTGCCGGTTGGCCCTCCCGTGAGACCTCAACACAGACCTCATTGCCGGGAAGGTGATGACCGGCCTTGAAACCCCCGCCAGATGGATCGCTAGTGAACCATGTGGGCCATTCGCACGCGTCCTACGGTAGCGAGATGACATTGCCGACGAGCCGGCGAGGGCGCCGGCGCTCCCAGCAACGGACAGACATCGACCGACTTTCCGGGGTCAGGCCGGACCGGGATCCTTGAGGCCGCTGCCAGTGACGATCACGAACACGAGATCGTCACGCCCGATCGTGCCCGCTGCGGCCAAATGGGCGAGCGCGGCGAGCGCGGATGCGGAAGTCGGTTCGGCATAGATGCCCTCGAGCATTGCCAGATCGTCGCGGGCACGCAAGATATCGGCGTCATCACGCGCCACCGCGGAACCACCAGTTTCGGCGATCGCACGCAAGATATCGGCGCCCCGTTGCGGACGCTCGATCTCGATGCCCCCGCAGACCGTCGGGCGTCGGATGACCGTCGAGGGCTCCGGTTCCCCTCGCGCAAATGCCTCGGCAATCGGGGCGCAATGGGTTGTCTGGGCCGCGTGGAGGCGCGGGATGGCTACCGTCCCAGATCCTGCCCACTTCCCGGCTTGGTCAGTTGACGAACCCAGGAGTGCGGTGGCGGCACCCATGAACAATGCCCCACCCCCAACGGGCATGACGATGTGCCACGGGCGGCCGTCGAACCCAAGCGCTCGTGCGGTTTCGGACAGTTCGAACCCGAGCGATTGGTTGCCGACCACAAACAACGGATTGTCGTTGTGCGAGACGTGATACGCGCCCGGGACCGACCCGGCGTTCCGGGCGGCATCAGCGACCGCCGACCGCGGACCCGGCACCGCAATGAGTTCAGCACCGTACGCGCGGATTTGGCGCAACTTCGGCGCCGGTGCACCGGCGGGCGCGTAGACGGTGCACGACATTCCGGCACGGGCCGCGTACGCCGCAGCGGCGGCACCGGCGTTGCCGGATGAGTCCTCCACAAGGTGAGATGCACCAAGTGACCGGGCCACACTCACGAGGATGGACATGCCACGGTCCTTGTACGACCCGGTCGGATTTGCGCCATCCAGTTTCGCGTAGACCCGGTCCAGGCCGTGGCGGGCACCCCATCTGGGGAGAGGTACGACGGGAGTGTCCCCCTCACCCATCGTGATTGCCGGTGCCGTGGAAACACGGTCGTCAGCAAGGAAGCGGGAACGGAAGCGCCAGATCCCTGGACTGGGAAGTGGGAGCGAGACGCCCACCCCGCTGCGGGCAGGGATGCCAGCGGACCGGGCGGTCGCCCCACCGCCTTGCGCCTCACCGTGGTGCAATGCCTCGGTGCCTTGATCTCGTGTCGTTGGTGTCATTGACGGAATCCTACCCCGATGGCATCGCGTGGACGGTTGGGCCGGCGAGGGCGCCGGCGTTCCCAGGAGGTCACCACACGACCGGCGGGGGACGAAACGGGCAAACCGGGTCGTACCATTCAGTCATGAAGGTGACCTTTCTCGGGACCGCCGCTGCCGAAGGCTATCCGGCGCTCTGGTGCCGTTGCGAACGCTGCGTCGTGGCGAGGGAACGCGGGGGCGACAACCTGCGCCTCCGTTCATCGATCCTGATCAACGACGACCTCCTGATCGATCCCGGGCCAGACCTCGTTGCATCAACCATCCGGCTCGGTGTCGATGTCGCCGACGCCCAGGCAATCCTGATCACGCACCTGCACGACGACCATCTGGATCCGACCGGGTTCCTGTGGCGCGGGGCCGGCTTCGCATTGCCACCTTTGCCGGTTGCCGAGATCATCGCAACTGCACCGACACTTGCGCGCCTCCATGACCGCGAAGGCAAGTTGCTCGACGCTGCCGGACTTCGCTTCGCGCCTCGCCCCGTATCGAGCGGGGAACGAGTAACCGTCTCGACCGGTGGAACCCACGACCCGGACCCGCGCGTGCGGCCCGGAAGGTCCCGGACAGCCGACGGCGCCCCGCCGGCGACCACCGCCAGGGCCTACGAGATCGTGGTCCTTCCCGCCAGTCACGCGCGACCCGATGAGCAGGCGTCATTCTTCGTGGTTCGTCAGACAAGCGGCCCGGAGTTGTCGCAAGGCCACCCATCGACCGTGCTCTACGCCACGGATACAGGGCCGTTCTCAGAAGAAGCGTGGAAACTCCTGGACCAACTTGGTCACGACGGATGGACATTCGGCGCGTCAATCATCGATGCGACCCTCGGCTTGGGTGGGCCGGGAACCTCCCACATGAACCTCGAACAGGTCGTGTGGCATCACGCTGAACTGGGGCGTCGCAGACTGCTTTCGCCGAATGCGGACCGGTTCGCCCATCACTTCAGCCACAATGCCACGCCAGCGCACCGGGAATTGACCGCGCACCTCGCGCAATTCGGTGTCATTCCTAGCCATGACGGTCTCGTGACCCATGTCGGGTCGTGACCTGACCACTGCCGATTGCGTGGACGTGCGTCCGTCACGCAGCGGTTCCGGCGAGATCGTGACGAGCGCATTCACCTCCATTGGATCATGGGACGTCAATGCTGCCACGCCGGGCGTCGGAGGTGGACGAGTCGCCCCACCACACCGACACACGCCAACGATCGATGGTGCTGAGGGGGAGGGGCGGCCATGACGGGCCTGAGAGTGGTCGCGATGCCCGCGTTGCGCGAGCGCCTGCGCATCGGGATGGGCACCCAGTCGCTTGGACAGGTCCGCTTGCCGAACCCGCTTGGCTATGTCGCCTGCTTTGCCCGGAGCGAACCGCCGCGGGGTGGTCGAATGGGTTCGCTTGCGATCATGGCCCTGATCAGTCCTGGCGGATCAGCTGGCGCGATCGCCGCTGCCGCCTTCGGTCGCGGCGCGATGGCCGGGATGATGGACCCGCCAATCGTCTTCGTGGGGAACGACCAGTGGCACATCACACGCCACCGTGACGGCGTGGTGTTGCGTGACGACCGCGCCCGGGCACTGGCGGTGACCCACGCGACGATCATGAACCACCTGGTCATTGGCTGCGGCGCATGGCCGGTGGCGGTCCCGCTTACGGGAACACGTGTGACGCCAATGGATTGGCGATTCGCCGAGGAACTTGACGCGGCGCTGACCGCATTCGGCGATGCCGTCGCCGCCGTTGCCGAGACGCTGTACGCACGGGCCGGACTGGTACCCCCGGACACCGAAGTCTCACTCTCGGCAACCGGGATCGGAACTGACGGACCAACCGGCGCCGTCCGCGCCATTGGGCGGGCGGCCCGTTCGATCTTCGGGGGCTTCCCCGCATTCCAAGGCGGACGGCTCGGTGGCACACCGCAACCACCGGGCGCCGTCGACCTCGCGCGCCTTGCCCCATTCCGCGCCTCGACCGAGGACGCGTCGGACCCGTTCAGTGCCGTCGGCGGATTGCCGGGCGTCAAGCGCGAACTGCGCGGGGTCCTTGTGGCCGTGCGCGACCCGGATGCCTATCGCCGATGGGGCGTCCGCCCTCCGAGGGGAGTGCTGCTGCACGGACCACCCGGAACCGGGAAGACGCTCCTGGCACGGTGCCTTGCAACCGGTGCCGGTGCGAGGTTCGTGCACGTGCGGAGCACCGATGTCACATCGAAATGGTACGGCGAGGCGGAACGTCGGCTCCAGGCAGTCTTCGATGATGCCCGCACGCACGTGCCGACCGTCCTGTTCTTTGACGAACTCGACGCCGTTGCACCGGTCCGGGACGATTCACACGAGGCGACGCACCGGATCGTAAGCACCTTGCTGGTCAACCTCGATGGGCTTGAGGACGTGCATGGCGTGATCGTCGTCGGCGCAACTAACCGGGTCGATGCGATCGATCCGGCCCTGACCCGTCCCGGACGGTTTGACCGGCTCGTTGCCGTGCCCCTGCCGGACCGAGAAGGCCGGGCACAGGTCTTGCGGATCCATCTGGAAGATGCATCCCGGGCTGCGGGTAGGGCCGTGTTCGGATTGCCTGACCAGACCGCTTGGGACCTGCTGCTCGACCGCACCGAGGGGATGAGCGGTGCCTCACTTTCCGAAGTGGTCAGGCGCGCGCTGGAGGTGCGGGTCCTTGCGGGGGATCGCGATGGCCAGATCGGCGTAGCGGACCTCCTGGTCGAATGTGACGGCGTTGGGTAGGACGGGAACCGTCCGGGACGACCGGTCGGGGATCGGGCCACGCCCGCCCCACTCCGCCGGCATCCCTGCGCACCATTTCCCGGCCAATCCCGCCTGACCCCCCAACCCACTTCCCGGCGCAGAACGGGAAAGGGCATTGAGCGCGGGGCCCCCCACCGCGACGACAGGAGAGGGAAGTGGGCGCATCGACGGCTACCATGACGGTGGCCAGACTTCCGGCGAAGGGGACTGTCATGCAGGACGTGGTGATCCGCAACGCGACATTGTGGGATGGGACGGGGTCACCTGCGAGGCCTGGACACACCATCCACCTGCGCGGGGACACGGTCGCCTGGACAGGTCCCGAGGCGTCCCCGCACGCCTCGTCGCTGCCACGTGGCGCGGGCACGACCGTGATCGATGCTTCCGGCCGCTGGCTCCTGCCAGGCTTGATTGACCTGCATGTCCATCTCACCTTCGACCCTCGGGATCCAGATTTCCTGCGCGTCGCGACACTGACCCCGGTCGCCGAAGCCGCGTTCCGAGGTGCCCATCACGCGCGCCTGATGCTTGAGGCCGGGTTCACCGGGGCGCGTGACATGGGTGCGTTCGGCGATGCGAACGTGGCGGTGCGCCGTGCCATCGACGCCGGTTGGACGACCGGACCCCGCCTCGCGACCGCTGGCGTCTTCGTGACGGTCCGGGGCGGACATGCGGATCTGGCCTTGAAGCAGGATGTTGCGGTGGCGCAGGGCATCGCCGTCTCTGGCACCGACGCGGTCCGGGAGGCGGTCAGGTCGCGCGCCCACCGCGGTGCCGACTGGATCAAGGTCCTGGCAACCGCAGGAGTGATGACTGGTGGTGGCGCCCCCGTTGGGGCATGCCTGTGGGAGGACGATGAACTTGCGGTCGCGGTGTCGACGGCCACCCGGCTTGGTCGGAAGGTCGCGGCGCACGCCCACGGTGCCGATGGCATCAGGGCAGCCGCTGAAGCCGGCGTCACCACCATCGAACACGTGACCATGGCAGACACCGCGTCCGTCGAGGCAATGGCCCGCAACCGCACGGTCCTTGTTCCGACCTTCTCGGCAGCGCAATCGGTCGTCCGTGAAGCACGCGCGGGAAGGCTCTCCCCATCAAGCACCGCGTTTGCCCTCGAGATGGGACCGCGCCATGTGGCGTCGTTCCGGATGGCACGGGAAGCCGGTGTGCGCGTCGGGTTCGGCACCGACATCGGGGTGCCGGGAACCGTCTTCGGATCGAATGGCGGCGAATTCGCGCTCATGGTCGACGCCGGGATGACACCGGAGCGAGCCCTGCTTTCGGCAACCCGTGACGCCGCAGGGATACTGGGATGGCCCCGTGCCGGCACACTTGTGCCCGGCCAGTGGGCCGATGCCATCCTCGTCGATGGCGACCCCCTCGCGGATGTCTCGTGCCTCGCCGATCTTTCGCGAATCCACTTGGTGATCCTTGGCGGACACCCGGTCGCCGACCGTCGCCCTGAGTCGATCCATTCCGCGGCCTCGCAATAGGGCTTGCCGGGCTCCCGACACAGGTCCGAACCGTCCAACAGCGTGACTTGAACATGAGGTCTGCACACCGCTGACTTCCTGACAATCGTCATTCCGGGCCGCTGCGATGACTGGCGCAGACCCGCAGACAGGAACCCTCGAGGTGCTTCACCGATCACACGCCACGTGCGCGATGGACGGCATGCAGCGCCCCGGTCACTTCACCGCGTTCGAAGTCTCCGGAGGCGAACTCGTTCACCATGCAATCCATCGTGATGATCTGCCCCCCCAGATCCGAATTGTTGGGTACGATGCGGTGACCGGGCCTTCCGGCACCGAGAGGGAGTCATGTACGTGGTCCACCCCCGCCTTCGCATGTTCAGTCGCCTCGCAGCGCCGGTGATGGCCGTTGCGGGCCTCCTGGTCGCCCTGTTCCCCCCGCCCGCCGCGTCCGGCCAGGCGGTCCCGACCGTCTCGCTCACGCCGGTTGCGACCATCACCGTGGCTGCGACAGTTGCCGCAACGTCCGCACCGGTCGCGACACCGACCCTGGTCGCTTCGGATGTGACGGCGGCACCAACCGGAACCCCGGTTCCGTCGGCGGTTTCATCCGTGACCGCGTGGGCGACGGGAACGCCCGCAGCAACGGCGTCCGCATCCACGACGGTGACGACCGTGCCGAAGGCTGCCACAACTTCCGTGCTGCTAGCCGCATCCACGCCCCCGCAAGGTCTGGTCACATACGTGCAGACGGATGCCTTGGGGCCAGATGCCGCAGGCCCTCACGGGGCAGGCCGGGGAGGCAATCGCACGGTCACCACCTACGCCATGCCGACCCCGGGCCCGGCAGCGACCGCGGGTACCGTCAGGCGGAACACCGCCTCCACGGCCGTCAGGTTCACGTCGTTGGCGACCGGTTCCGGCCACACCTGCGGCCTCACCGCCAGCGGTGAGGCGCATTGCTGGGGCTACAACGGCGCGGCGCAACTTGGCCAGGCAGAAGGTTGGAAGAATGGTGGCTCTTGGCTCGCGACGTCGCCGCAGCCAGTCTCTGGTGGCATCACCTTCCAGAGCATCGTCGCGGGTGCTGAACACAACTGCGGCCTCGGTAGCGCGTCGCCCGCGGTGGCCTATTGCTGGGGGACCAACTGGGACGGGCGACTTGGCGACGGGACCAGCGGAAACGGTTCTAGCTCAGCTAACCGATCCTCACCAGTCCCGGTTTCAGGAGGAAAAGCGTTCACCAGCCTCTACGCGGGAGGCAGCGTGACGTGTGGACTTACAGACGCGGGCAAGGCCTGGTGCTGGGGTAGGAACTCGTACGGGCAACTGGGGGACGGGACCACGAACGCTGCCATCACGCCCGTGGCGGGGGCCCCCGCACTTTCATTCGCGACCCTCACAGTTGGCTTTGGCGACCACACTTGCGGGGTGACTACCGCTGGTCCGACGTATTGCTGGGGTGGAAACTGGTACGGGCAACTCGGCAACGGAAACAATTCGAACAGCACTGCGCCGGTCCTCGTGCAGGGCGGGCTGACCTTCACCCGGATTGCGTCCGGTGACTCCCACACCTGCGGGTTGACCGCGGCTGGCGCTGCCTACTGCTGGGGATCGAACCAGTATGGCCAGATTGGTGACGGGGGCTGGGGAACAAACAGTTCTCCGGCGCTGGTTGGAGGCGGCCTCACGCTGAAGGGGATAACCGCCGGTGCGCTGCACACGTGTGGCGTCACGACCACGAACATCGCGTACTGCTGGGGGTCGAACTCGGACGGCCAGCTTGGTGATGGATCGGTAACAATCAGGCGAACTCCGGTGCAAATCGCCGGGGCAACGGCGTTCGCCTCCCTCGCCGCCGGAACCGAACACACATGCGGGCTGACACTGGCGGGCCTCGCCATGTGCTGGGGCCACAACGAAGCGGGCAAGCTGGGTGACGACACCAGCGGTTCGGGCAGCACGAGCCCGGTCACGGTGTCGACGGACGTGAAGTTCGGAAGCATCTTTGCGGGAGGGCGCCACAACTGCGGGATCTCGCTCGCCGGCGGCACCTACTGCTGGGGTTGGAACGACAGCAACCAGGTCGGTGACGGCACCACGACGAGCCGGTCGCAACCGGTCGCCGTCGGCGCGGGACTGGGTCTCACCACCCTGGCACTCGGCTGGCAACACACCTGCGGGCTGTCCGCCACTGGCGCCGCGTACTGCTGGGGAGCGAACGGTAATGGCCAGTTGGGTGGTCATCGCACGGACCCGCTGACGCCATCCACCGTCAGCGGCGGACAAGCGTTCGTTGGTCTCGTCGCCGGAATCTTCCATACGTGCGGTCTGACTGCCGGCGGCGATGCCTGGTGCTGGGGTTCGAACAACATGGGCGAAGTTGGGCGTCCCCGCGACGACACCCCCGGCACCACGTACTGGGCGGAACCAGCGCCCGTGAGCGGTAGTCTGAAGTTCGCCAACCTCGCGGCGGGCCAGTGGCACACCTGCGGGGTCACGACGGCCGGTGACGCCTATTGCTGGGGAGCCAACTGGAGCGGACAGGTTGGGGACGGCACAAAAGGAAGCAACCGGGATATACCGACGCGTGTCTCCGGCTCGACCAAATTCTCGAGCATCGCGGCGGGCGACAACCACACATGCGCCCTCGCCACGACCGGAGCCGCGTACTGCTGGGGTGACAACGGGGGCGGCCAGTTAGGTGACAACACCTACACGAGCCGGACCAGCCCGGCACAGGTCGCTTCCAACACCACCTTTGCAAGGATTGCCAGTCGCGGGAGCAAGACATGCGGGTGGACCATGACCGCGACGCCAGAAGTGTATTGCTGGGGACGCACAGTGACTTTCGAGTCCTATCGGTCTACCAGTAGCTCAAGCATCTCGAACCCGACATTATCGTCAAACCATTCTTCTCTGTTATCCGCAGTGATCGGTGGAATGCACGAGTGTGGCACTACAGCCTCGGGCACTGCCACCTGCTGGGGCAACCGGCGGTACGGCCAACTCGGTGACGGGACCTTCGGCTACAAGACAACGCCCGTCCTCGTCGCGGGCCAGATCGAACCGTGGTCGCCGGGCACCGCCCCTACCCTCTCCCTCACTACCGGGTGGAACCATGTCGCCATCGGCACCTACCAGGCCAGTGCCCTCACCGCCGAGGACGTCTGCCAGGCGATCAACACCGCAAATGGCAGTGGCACGATGGTCGAGTTCAACCGCTGGGTCAACGGCGGCTGGGAGGGACACATCTGCGGCCTCCCGCCGAACACCTTCACCCTTGAACGCTACACCGGCTACTTCATCAAGCTGTCCCGCAACGCCATCTGGACCCCGCCCGCCTAGCCTCCGGGAACCCGTGTAGGCCCGTGAGGCCAATCGAGATCGGACCAGACAGGGCCGAAAAATGGGTGCGGTCAGGCCGGTGGCATCGTCCGGATGGCGTCGCGGACCCGGGCGACGAGGCCGTCGACCGCCGCCTGAACCAGACGGTTGCCATCTGCCACGGTGAGTGGGCCGTGTACGGGATGCGGGCGGGCATCTGACCCGCCTCTTACCGGTTCACCCGCCGGAGGGGACTCGCGGAAGTCGACAAGTTCAGGATGGAGCCCGAGGATCAGTGCGGTCTCGAAACGGCCGGCATGTCCATCACTATCCGGCAGGATGCCCATCGCGGGGGAGTACGCCTCCATCGGCACGACCGCGCGGTACCCGGCGGCCTCGTTGCGGGCACGCGCCACCTTGTAGATGGTGTGCGTCTGGCCCTTGGCCCCGTGGCCGGTCACCAGGGCAACAACCCGGTAGCCCGCACGGAAGACCTCGGCGACGGCCTCGGTGATCAGTTGCCCATAGGTGTCGTGCCCAATCCTGAAGATGTTTCCGGGAAGGGGCATATCGGCAGAAATGTCCATGCCCGAACGCACTTCACCCGATTCCGACAGCCCGAATTCGTCCACACCCCAGTACAGGGGTGGATAGACGACCCCGCCGGTCACCGCGGCGGCCCGTAGCGAGATGCCGTGTGCGGTCATGCCATCGGTGCCGACGGGCATGTGGCGTTCATGCCACTCCAGGGCACCGACGGGCAGGTACATCACCGGGCACTCGTTGCGCAGGGCGACGATCTGCCGGGGTCGCAGGAGTTCGAGACGCCGCTCGACGACCCCGTCGGGCCAGAGGGGCAGGTCACGGGAGTGGGTGAACAGGGCATCCTGGGCAACGCGGTCGTTCTCATTCATGCGCGGCATTCTGCCACAGTGAACCAGAAACCGGTTGACGCGCCCGAGGACAGGTGGGTAGCCTAGGCAATCGACCGTCCGAATGGTCGGGCACGAACCCGGGGGCATCCCGTCCGGCGTGCTGCTAGCGCCACATCCAGTTCGCAGGCGGCAGCGCCACAGGAGAGAGACGATGGCTATCGCGACGGTTGCCGGTCACACGTCCACCGGAAATCCGGCACTCGGCACGGGTACGTTCCTTGGGTACCGTCGTCCAGATGGGACGGTGGGTATCCGGAACCACCTCGCGATCATCCCGAGCGTGATCTGTGCGAATACCGTCACTGAACGGATCGCCGCCCAGGTGACCGGGGCCATCGCGCTCCCGCACCCGCACGGATGTGCCCAGGTTGGCGACGATGTGGGGTTGACGGAACGCATCCTCGCAGGCGCCGGGGCAAACCCGAACGTCGGTGCCGTCCTGGTGATCGGCCTGGGATGCGAGACGTGCCAATCGAACGACGTTGCGAGCCTCATCCGCACCCTTGCCCCGGAGCGTCCTGTCGTGTCCTTCTCCATTCAGGAGGCTGGAGGGTCAATCAAGTCGATCACGCGAGGGGTCGAGGTTGCCCGCGAACTGGCGGCGCAGATTGCCAACCTCCCCCGGGTCCCTATCGGTTTGGACGAACTGATCATTGCGACCCAGTGCGGGGAAAGCGACCACTCGACAGACACGGTTGCCAACCCGATCGTTGGCGAGGTTGTTGACCATTTGGTTGACCTCGGTGCGCGGGTCCTCATGGGTGAGACGACCGACTGGATGGACTTCGAGGATCACCTTGCATCCCGGGCGGCGACACCTGAGATTGGGGCACGGATCCACGCGGTGACTGCCCGGTTCCGTCGCGATGCCACGGCCAACGGCGCAATCGTGATCGGCCATGAGGCGGACGATGATGTCCTCACCGGTGAAACGACCGTCGAAGCACGTGCCTTGGGCTGCCTCGCCAAGGGTGGCACCAGGACGATCCAGGATGTCCTCGACTTCGGCGTGAGGCCAAGCCGTCCGGGACTCCACCTCATGGATACACCCCCGCATGACGCCGTTTCGGTGACGGCAATGGCGGCAGCCGGCGCACACCTTTGCCTCTTCACCACCGGCCGGGGCACTCCGGTCGGGAATGCGATCATCCCGGTCATCAAGGTGACCGCGAACCCGCTCACCGCAATCCGGATGGGCGACAACATCGACCTGTCGGTGGTCGATGCCGTCAACGGCGCGTCTCGTACCGCGATGGTTGAAGCGCTCCAGGCACTGGTCGTCGACGTCTGCAACGGCGCCGAGACGGTCGCCGAGATCATCGGACACCAGGACTTCGCGATCCATCGCGTCGCGCCAACGGTCTGAGGATGGGTGGGGGCATCCTCCCCCGCCCCATCAATGAACTTCCAGCGAGTACCCCGGCCAAGCACCAACCCCGACCACACCATCACCCTGTACCTGCTCACATATCGATCCACTTTGTAACGTAAAGTGCTTGACCACGGCGACCTTGTGGACCTATCCTTCCCCCATGTCGATCTCCACTCTCTGGCGCGAGGCAACCGGGCGCGGGACGCAAGGTGGTTCCGGGGCAAGCCCGGAACCGGCAGACCGGCCGGTGCGCACGCCCCGTCACGTGGCGTTCATCATGGATGGCAACGGACGTTGGGCGAAGCAACGCGGTCAACCGCGCCTGTTCGGGCACCGGGAGGGCACCCAGAACCTCCGGCGCGTGCTTGAATCGTGTGGGGCGCGAGGGATCGAGGTGGTCACGATCTACGCCTTCTCAACCGAGAACTGGGGACGACCGCCGGAAGAGGTCAGGGGCCTTTTCCAGATCCTGACGGAAGCAATCGGGCTCGAGGCGCCAGCGCTCCACGCCAATGGTGTGCAGATTCGTCATGTCGGATCGATGGAGGGCATCCCCGCACGGTTGTCGAACCGCATCGGAGAGGCAATCGCACTTACGGCTGGCAATTCGCGACTGATCCTCAATGTGGCGTTCAACTACGGTTCACGGGCCGAGATTGTCGACGCAGTGCGACGGATCGCGGCTGCGGGTGTTGCGCCGGAAGCGATCACCGAACAGATGATTTCGGATCATCTGTACACCGCCGGTCTTCCAGACCCGGACCTGATCATCCGTACCGCCGGTGAGTTCCGCCTTTCCAACTTCCTGCTTTGGCAGGCGGCGTACGCCGAGTACTACTCCACGCAAGTCTGCTGGCCTGATTTCAACGAGGACGAACTCGACCGCGCCCTCAAGGTGTACGCGTCACGCGACCGCAAGTACGGTGGGGTCTCCGATGGGGACGCCGAATCCTGAGCAAACTGCTCCAACCATCCAGTTGATGCCACGGGCTGCGACCACCATGAGCTACGCTAGTCAGCAGATCAGTCCTTCGGTGGACGGCCTGACGAAGACACGAGACTGGGGCAGGCGTGGCATGGCTGATGAAACCCTGGCACCGCCTCCCACGAACGGCGAACCGAGAAACGGGACCGGCAACCACCCGCAGTTGCCGAACCCCACGATGGGCGAGTGGGGCGGTAATGGACGCCACTCTCGCGCAGGTCGCCGTCAACGGTCAGCATCAACCGGACGCGGACTGCGTGCGTCGCGGTCTACGGCTACCTCGCTGCCTGCCATCGACCATGCCGACGCCCTCGACGAACTCCGGTTCATCCGGAACACGATGGAGGCCGCGGGGTCGTTCACCTCAGTACCCGGATGGGCCACGGCATGGATAGGTGCCTCAGCCCTCGTGACCGCCATGGTTGCATCCGGGCAACCGACCAGTGACCGATGGCTTGCTGCTTGGCTAATCGAGGCAACCCTCGCCGGGGTCGTGGGCGTTCTCGCCGTTGCCCGGAAAGCGCGGCGCACCGGACTGGCGGTGACCGCCGGGCCAAACCGACGGTTCGCATCCAGCTTCACGCCGCCGATGGTGAGCGGGGCAATCCTGACCGCCGTACTCTGGTGGCACGGTCTTACCGCATTCCTCCCAGGCACGTGGCTTCTGGCCTTCGGAACTGGCGTGACCGCTGGTGGCGCATCCTCGGTCCGCGCCGTCAGGGTCCTCGGAATCACGCTGATGGCACTGGGTGCTTTGGCATTCGTGGTCCCGCAGTCGTGGGGCGATGCCATCCTTGCGGTCGGGTTCGGTGGATTGCTCGCCGGCTTCGGCGTCGTCATCGCACGCAGGCATGGTGGATGACGACAATGCCAACGCCGTCGGTATCCAATCCGCGAAAGCGGCCTGCGGTGCCAGTCTCTGCGGTCTCCGATGCGTCCCGCCTCGTGCCCGGAGAGAGGCGCGACGCCGACCGCCATCATGGCCGTCCTGCATCCGCTGACCAGAGCCCATGGCCGGATCTTGACCGCCTGATCCACGAACGGTTGCGCCTCGGGATCGTGAGCGCGTTGGCGGTCAACCAGACGATGACGTTCAACGACCTGCGCAACCTCCTCGGGACCACCGATGGGAACCTGAGCGTCCACGCCCGAAAACTCGAGGAAGCTGGGTACGTCCGCTGCCGAAAATCATTTGACGGCCGGGTACCACGTACCGATTTTGACCTGACGGATGTCGGGCGGAGGGCTCTCGAGGATTACCTCGGCGCAATGGAAGCACTGATCGCACGGACCAGACGCCCTGGTGAAGCCTGACCGCGAAATCTGCCTCACGGGATTTACTCCGACGCCGCGCCTGGCGGACAGGGATGCGCGCGGAGCACAGGCTTCTCACCGGGCACCGTACCCGACCAACTTCACTGCCTCCTCCACCGGAGGTGACCAACCCGACACGCGCCTTGAGGGATTCCCAAAATGACCATCTCCGGACCAATTCAGGACGAAATCTCGCAAGTGACCAGGTCGACGCAGACGCGGCGGATGTTCCATCGAACGGTTGCGATTGCCACCGCTTCAGTTGCTGCCTCGATCGCCGGACGCACGGTGCCGTTCGCGAGTGCCCAGTCCGTGGGAACGCTCACCCCGAGAGCGGGCAGGGAGAACCTGGGGATAAATGAAGCCTTCAGGGCGATGCCGTTCGGCACGGCCTCGGGCGCGGGGTGGACCCGTTGGACGGTCCAGTGGTTCAACATGCAGCGCGAACCCGACGAGTTCAATACCTTCTACTTCACCGATAGCAAGGGGGAGAATGTCCTTGATGCACAGGTCAAGGCCGGGATGAAGGTCGCGGCGATGGTGCTGGGCACACCGGAGTGGGCCGCCCAGACGCCGGGGTTGAAGTCAGGCACGTCCGTCCCCAGGGGCCTTTACGAACCGGTGTTCAATGGCGATGCGATCAACCCCCTGAACACGTGGGGGGCATTCATGTACCGCCTTGCGCAGGAATACGCGGGCCGGATGGACGTGTTCGAAATCTGGAATGAGGTGGAAATCCCGGCCACCGGAAGCAACGCCGTCTACAACACGTGGGCGGGTTCGGTTGACGATTACTACCAACTGCTTGCCGTTGCGTCAGAGGCTGCCAAGGCCGCGAACCCCTCGGCACGGATCATGACCTCGCCGTACTCCTACTTCAAGGACAAGGAGGCCGGCGGCGGTGATAGCCTGCCGTGGTTTGATGCGTTCGCTGAGGTGGTCAAGGCCAAGGGTGCCGGCGCCTTCGATGTGGTCGCCCTGAACCTTTACCGGAACCCGCACGACCTGTGGGACCGCTATCACGGCGGTGTGGACATCGCCGCTGAACCTGCGGACCGAACCGGGTTCCGCGCCCGGCTGGAAGCGATGGGTGCCGGGTCCAAGCCAATCTGGTTGACTGAGATCAACGCGATGCCGTTCGATGACCAGGTTCCGGGCTGGGACCCCAAGGGTCGCGAGGATGGCTTCCGCATCACGATGGCCGAACAAGCCAACTACGTCCTCCAAGCACACGCACTGGCACTGACCGCAGGCTACGACAAGGTCTTCTTCCAGGCGCTTCAGGATGACCCGTATCCGGTACCCGATGAACTCTGGGGGCTTGTGCGGTTCAGTCCGGACATGCAGAACAAGGACGCCTCACGCGCCCGTCCCGGCTACCGCGCCTACCAGGTGGTCGGCGAACACCTCGCCGGGGCGTCGCGCATGGAACTGCACGTCCGCAAGCGCCCTGACCCAAAGAAGCAGGCGCAATACGCGTCACGCTACGAGTGGGCGCAACACCTGGCCGTCTTCCATCACGGCGACAAGCGTGCCTCGGTGGTGTGGAACGGCACCGATGAGGCGTCAATGGTTGCCGTGAAGGCGTCTGGCGGGTCGGCCGTCCTGATCGACAGCGAGGGTCGTGAAACACCGTTGGCGGCTGATGGCGAGGGACGCCTGGTGGTGGACCTTCCGCCTGCGTCGCGCCACTTCGACCTGTTCGGCGGCGATCCACCCGGTTACTTCTACATCGGTGGCGCAACGTATGTGATCGTCGAAGCTGGTGTGCCAGCGGATGCGCCGGTGGACGCCACCGGATTTGCCCGCCAGACCGGCAAGTAGGCCCGCAAGTCGTGGAAGGCTTCGCCCGACCAACCGTCGAAAACGGAGATCGGTCAGGCGAGGATGAGGGACGTCCGGACTGTGCCCGCACGCGGGTGACTTGCGGTGATGCCGATGGTCTCTCCTGCGGTGCCAACGATGACCCAGTCCACCTTCGCCCGGTCATCGGTCGGATCCGCCGGGCGCCGCGTCGGAGCCGACGACTTGTACGCCCGGCCTTCCAGTTGGCCGGCATCTTCCTGCCGTTTTCCTGAAACCAGTCTCGCCCCCTCAGGAAGGTCGAGTTCACACCGCACACCGCGGACCGCCTTGATGTCGCGGGCGCGCTTGGTCACCAGCGTCGGCAACCACCCGGTGTTCTGGACAACCACCCGGATGCGCCATGTCCCCGGTGCTTCCGCGACCGCGGTCGCCTCGAGAAATTCAAGGCGGGGCAACACGAGCGCGTGCCAGATCAGCCATCCCGAAAAGCGTGAGATCTCGGCCTCCAGGAGATGGGGCGGCGGGTTGCCGAAGGCATAGAGGGAGTCCCACCCACCAATCTCGACTGGACCGAGATCGGGGTGATCAAAAGGCACCCAGTCCTGGTACCCCTTCCCCTGCAACGCGTCGTCACTCCATGCAAGCATCTTGCGGTCATCCTCAATGGAGTGTTCGCGATACCACTCGATGTACTTCATCTCGGGAATGCCCGCCTGCCGTTGCGGGTTCCAGATCTCGACGGTCCACCCGAAGATCCCGAGGTGGTTGTATGCCCAATCATCGAATGCGCCAGTGATGACTTCCTTGGGGTGGTACCGGAACTCGTGGTAGACCGAGATTGCGGGATAGCCAGTGAGTTCAGTCCCCTTCGCGCCGAGTTTCTGGTAGGTCCAGAGGTCTTCGGCCGGGAACGCCTCATCACTCTGGTGACTGAAGGGCCTGAGGATCACGCCACTCTGGGTGTGGAAGGCAACCCCCGCGCAGATGTTGGGGTGCGACGCC
This sequence comes from Chloroflexota bacterium, assembly GCA_009693165.1. Taxonomy (GTDB): domain Bacteria; phylum Chloroflexota; class UBA11872; order UBA12225; family UBA12225; genus UBA12225. Next base: position 78,974 of record SHXX01000001.1, on the reverse strand, counting down.
ACAAAGCGGATGAGCGCGGCGACTTCAGGTTCAGAACCTGGATACGGGCCTGCCCCCTTTTGCTCATGTTCAAGTCTCCACTGAGCCGGGAAGTTCCGGTTCAGGTCCAGACCTTCGCGAGGTGGGGCGAGACCAATCGTCACGCCGTCATACCCGTGGACGCGTCCCTCAGGGAACACCCGGTAGTACTCGCCACCCACCTCAACCGGGTCGCGTCGGACAAGCAGACGGGATTCCTCCGGGCACACCTTCCACGGCCCGTTCGGGTCACGCATGCGCATCAGCCGGAGATGGCCGTCACCATCCACGTCACCGCCAACATGGCCATGGGGCGTCTCGGCGTCAGGCGGATACGCCCGCGTGCTTGACCGCACAATGCGCGGTGAGTCGGCCAATGCGAGTTCGGCACCATCAGGGTTAACCCGGGGCACGAGATAGAAGGCGCGGGTGTCCAGGCATCGCGTGATCTCAGGATCGATGCCGTATCCGGCAACCAACGTATGCAACAGATGCAGGATGGCGATAGTGGGAGCGAGTTCGGTGGCGTGGATGCTTGCATCCGCCCAGAAAGCCGGCTTTTCACCGGCAGGCCCGGTTTCGGAGTTCGTGACGGTCAGGAGCCAGATCTCACGACGCTCATGACTGTGCCCGATGCATTCAATCGACACGAGTTTTGGAAACTCTTTCGCAAATTCATGGAGAATATCAGTGAGTTCTGCAAATCTCGGATAATGATCAAATGTAACGATCGTCATGGCAGGGGCCTCCGAATGCAGCGACAATAGGACTGGTAGAGTACGGCAACTACGGTCGACCGGGTCGGAACGCGTCTCCCAACGGTGGCCAGCGCCATCGCGTTCGCGGGGAAACTGGCGCGGTCAACATCCCGTCAAGCGCCATCGAGAAGGAAGAGCTCTATGACGACGCGACGCATCCACTGGACCCGTCTCGGACAGGCAGGCGCAATGATCGGCCTGCCTGGAGCGCTTCTTGCGGCATGTGGCGAACAGCCTCCCGCCGCCTCGCCTACCAAGGCCCCAGAGGCGGTCAAGGGGGAACCAGCGAAGCCCGTCGCGGCGGCACCGACAGCCGTACCCGCCCCGGCAGCGGCGTCCAGCGGAACACCAAAGCCGGGTGGAACCCTCAAGATTGCCCTGTACCAGGAACCCGGGAACCTCAACCCCTACCTGAATGTCCAGACCGCAGGAAGCGTCGTCAGGAACACGATATTCGGTGGCATGGTCCGTCCGAATGAGAAGGGCGAGTACGTTCCCGATCTCGCCAAGGAAGTTCCCACAACCAAGAATGGCCTCGTCTCGGCCGATGGCAAGACAATCACCTACAAGCTGCGTCAGGACGTGAAGTGGCACGATGGCAAGCCATTCACGGCCAAGGACGTCAAGTTCACCTTCGACGTCATCATGGATGCGGCGAACCCGGTGACTTCACGGTCGGGCTACCGTGACATCGAGTCGTTCACCATCAAGGATGACTACACGTTCGAGGTCCGGTTCAAGGCGTTCTTTGCGCCGTTCGTGTCACTCTTTGGTGCGATCCTGCCCTCGCATCCATTCGAGGGCAAGACCGCGATAGAGAAATCCGACTTCAACCGGAAGCCGATCGGAACTGGTCCGTACAAGTTTGTCGAATGGCCGTCCGGCGACCACATAACGGTCGCGAAGAACCAGGACTTCTACGTCAAGGGCAAACCCTACCTTGACCAGGTGATCTTCCGCATCACGCCGAGCCGAGAGGTCGGGATTGCCCAACTGAAGACCGGCGAGGTCGATGTTGTCTGGAACCTGATCGAAGCCCAGATCCCCGATTTCGACGGTGACAAGGAAATCGACGTCTGGGCCAAGCCGGGCCTGGGGGTGGAACGTCTTGTCCTGAACTTCAGCGCGCCGACCGGCGACAAGGCGGGTGACCCGACGACCAGGCACCCGGTCCTGAGTGACCCGAAGGTGCGCGAGGCAATCGAACTCGGCATCAACAAGAAGCTCATCGTTGACAAGCTCCTCTATGGCAAGACGACCGTCGGGTCATCGCCGCTTTCCACCGGATGGGCCGCGCCGGCAATTCCCGCGAGCGAGTTCAGCCCAGACAAGGCCAGAAAATTGCTTGACGATGCAGGATGGAAGGCTGGACCGGACGGAACACGTGTCAAGGACGGCGTCAAGGCGAGCCTCACCTACCAGACGACTTCCGGCGACAGGTTGCGTGAACTCGCCCAACAAGTCATCCAGGAGATGCTCAAGGAAGTCGGCATCGCCCTCGAGATCAAGAACATCCCCTCGGCCTCACTTCTGGGAACATGGGCGGACGGCTCGCCGCGTGCGAAGGGCACCTTCGACATCAACATGTGGACGACAAATCCCGGCATCGACCCCCACTTCCACCTGTTCAACTACTTCCACTCGTCGCAAATTCCAACCGAGGCAAACAAGGGTGAGGGCCAGAACTATTCCCGGCTCAAGGATGAGACGGTTGACAAGTCGCTCGACGAGGCAGGTTCGACGCCGGACCTGGACAAGCGCAAAGCGGCATACGAACGGGCCGTCAAGGCAGTATCCGCATCCCGCGCCCACATCTTCCTCTACAACCGCCTGGACGTCGATGGCGCTCGGAAGTACGTGATGGGTCGCACCCACAATCCATGGGACAACCTCGCGTGGGACCTGGAGAACTGGTGGATCAACAAGTAGGCAGGTTCGCAGGGTTGATGTGGCCCCACCGAATGTGGTCTTGGGGTATTCCTGCCCGCCCACTGTCCGGGCGACCAACGCGCATCGCAAGATTGGGTACGGGGTGGGTGAAGCGTTGTGACCAGGATGCCGTCGTGTGGACACGGTCTGATTTGGCCCGTGGCAACCGTGCGAGCCAATCCGTGTCTGACGACGTAGGGAGCGCAAAGGCACCACGATGACCCGGTATCTGGCCCGCCGCATCGCGCAGGCGGTGCCGCTGCTGCTCCTCATGACGCTGTTCGTGTTCGTCCTGCTGAGGGCAACCCCTGGCGGGCCACTGTCGATGTATGAGGCTGACCCGACGGTGACCGGTGAGGACCTCGCCCGGCTTCGCGCCCAGATGGGCCTGGACCAACCAGTGCCTCTCCAGTACCTCCAGTGGCTTGGCGCGATGCTTTCGGGCGACTGGGGGTGGTCGCTCGTCACGAAACGCCCGGTCACCGTGATGATCCTCGAACGTCTCCCAAACACCCTCGTGCTGATGTCCGTGACATTTGCCGTGACACTTGCAATCGCAATCCCGATCGCAATCGTCTCCGCGGTGCGCCAGTACTCGTGGTTCGATCACGTCGCGACAACGATTGCCTTTGCCGGGAACTCGCTGCCGACATTCTGGATTGGTCTGATGCTGATCATGATCTTCGCGGTCGGCCTCCATTGGCTTCCCGCCGGCGGGATGTACACCCTGGGCGAACCGTATTCCTTGGGAGATCGGCTGAAGTACCTGATCCTCCCGGTAACCACCTTGGCCATCTTCGATGCGACCCACTACATCCGGTATCTGCGGTCGTCGCTCCTTGACGTGATCCGGCAGGACTACATCCGCGTGGCCTATGCCAAGGGGCTTGACGGAACGACGGTGCTGCGTCGCCATGCCCTGCGCAACGCCGCAATCCCGCTCGTCACCGTCATCGCGATCGACCTTCCCCAACTTTTCAGCGGCGCACTGATCACCGAAACGATCTTCGCTTGGCCGGGCATGGGACGATTGTTCTGGGAGGCATCGGGTCGGGTCGATTACCCCGTGCTCATGGGCATCTTCACGGTGGCATCCACACTGGTCATCGCCAGCAACCTCCTGGCCGACGTCGCATACGCGTGGCTGGACCCACGGATCCGGTACCGGTAGATGTCGGGAGAGCCTGGCTTGTGGTCCGCCTCCCAACGCGTCTCTCGCCACCGCCCCTCTGCCTCAAGAGGGCCTGCCGACCCTTCCATCGGGAAACCCATTGGCCTCTGGGGACTGGCATGGCGACGGTTCCGCCGTCACCGGATGGCCCTCGTTGGCATGGTGATCCTGCTCATCCTCGCGTCGGTTTCGATACTGGCGACGTGGATCTCCCCGTATTCGCCAATCAAGACATCGCTTGTCGAGATGCTGGACCGCCCATCGACGGCCCATCCGATGGGGACCGATGAACTTGGACGGGACCTCTTCACACGCATCCTCCATGGCGGGCGCGTATCGCTTGCCGTCGGGTTCCTCGCCGTCGCGCTCGCAGTGTCGATCGGATCGACGGTTGGCGCCGTTGCTGGTTTCTACGGAGGCTGGGTCGACAACGTCCTGATGCGGTTGGTCGATTTCATGATCGCGCTGCCATCGATCTTCGTGCTGATCCTGTTGGCAACGATCTATGGGACAAATCCCGTGACCCTCGTGCTAGTGATCGGTGGCCTGAGATGGATGGGAACGGCCCGTCAGGTCCGGGGAGCATTCCTGAGTTTGCGCGAACGCGAGTTCGTCGAAGCGGCACGCTGCCTTGGCGCCTCTCCCTCCCGCATCATTCTGCGCCACCTTTTGCCGAATGCGATCGGACCAATCATCGTGGCGTCGACCCTTGGCATCTCAGGGGCAATCCTGACCGAATCCAGCCTGAGTTACCTTGGACTCGGCATCCAACCGCCGATGGCGAGTTGGGGAAACATGCTTCGCAACGCCCAGGACCAGATGGTGCGGGCACCGTGGACGGCGGTCTTTCCGGGCCTGATGATCTTCCTGACGGTCATCGCCGTGAACTCGATCGGGGACGGCCTGCGCGATGCCCTCGACCCACGCAAAGTTGAGGAGCGCTAGGTTCCGTCGCCAGAAGCGGTCAGGTGATGACCATGCGTTGGATCCGGTGGTTTCCGAACTCGGAAACGAGCAATCCGCCTCGCCCATTGATCGCCAAGCCGATCGGTTCGTCAAATTCCCGGACACCCTTCCCGCGTCGCCCGGTCACGAGTTCAGCAACGGGATGGACGCGGTCCGAACGACCGAATATCTGGATGCGATCGTTGCCTGTGTCGGCAACAACAAGGCGGCCTTGAGGATCAAAAAGTACGCCTTCAGGACTGCGGAATTCGCCAGGTTGATTTCCGATCCCGCCCACGGTCCAGAGATGCCGGCCATCCACATCAAGCAGTCGGATCCGGCGGTTCCCGGAATCGGCAACCGCCAGGTTTCCGCTTTCGTCCAGTGCGAGACCGACCGGTGCATCGAATTCGACGGGGCCCATGCCAGGCCCATGCCAGACCCATGCCAGACCCACCCCAGGCACCCAGGAAACGCCCGTCAGTGGTGAGCCTCTGGATGCGATGGTTGCGGGAGTCTGCGACGTGCACGACGCCGGTGCGGGAAATCACCACCCCGCGCGGAACCGCGAACGCCTTAGGACCGGCACCGGATTGACCCCAGATCCCTCGGACATGACCGTCTGCGGTGAACATCTGGATCCGGTTGTTCCCACCATCCGACACAATCACCGATCCATCGGGGGCATTCGCCATGCCCTCCGGAAACCGGACCTGACCGGAGGCCGAACCTGGCGATGCGATGACGCCTATGCTGTCGCCGTCGGGAGCCACATGCTGCACACGACCGTTTCCGGCGTCGACGATCAGGATCGTGCCGCCGGGGCGCACGGACAGCGCAACCGGCCCATCAAAGAAGCCGGGGGCGGTTCCCTTGCGCCCGAAAAAATCTGGACTTGCGTTCCGGCCGGCGGTGGCAATCGTTGGTGGCGACGCCGCGGGGCGGTCACCTCCAGACACGTATGTCCCACAGGCCTGAAGGACGCCTGCAGCAAATGCGATGAATGTGCGGCGACGCGTGATCATTCAGTCAGCGGTTCAACGGCAATCAATGATTGTCCCCGGGATTACGACAGTTGCGAAATGCCCTGAATGCCTTTCCGCGCAGCAGTCCTGTCGACCCCTCCCACACCGTTCGCGCTCATGCGCGACAATGAACGCAACGGGGCTGACCGGTATCTCGGTGCCCGTCCAATCGGTGGAACAACACCCGGAGGAGAATTGATGAGCGGATACTGGCGTGGAATTGGCGCGGTTGCCTTGGCCATCGCCTTGTTCCTTGGATCCCCGGTAGCTCACGCGGACTCTCCGGCGGTTTCCCCGGGGGCGGTCGTCGTACTCCGGGGAACCGCCCATATCTGGGTCGCGGACGACGATGGTGTCCTGCACTGGGTGGGCGACACCCGCGCGTTTGCCGGGAAGCGTGTCGACTGGGATGCAAAGCGGGAAGTCTCGCGCGACGAATTCACCCAGTACCGGCGCGGAGGTCCATGGCTGTCGTCGGGCCTGCTGAAACTCGGCGACCCGATCTATCTGGTGAAGTGGGAGACGTCCGACGCCTCCCCGACACTGTTGCACATTCAGTCGCTTGCCGATGTGGAACTCTTCGGCATCTCAGGCGACAACTGGGGGGCCCTCGTCTACGACCAAGCCCTGTGGGAACGACGGTTCGGGATTGGTGCAGGGACCCTTGCAAAGGGCATCCTGGCGCCAGTGGCCATCCCGTCGGTCACCCCAAACCCGGTCACCACCCCACCTGTCGCAGTCGCAAGCAGCACTGCGGGTTCCGGGACCACGACGGCATCGGTAACGATCACGCCGACGATGGATGTCCGTTCCGAGGCCTACCGCCTCAACCGCACCCCTCGCCTCGGACCCGATGGGGACATCACGCTCGGATCCGGCGCATCGTGGACTGAGGGGACCGGCATAAAGGCGAAGGATCACCGGTTCGACACCATCTACTCATCCCACGTGCTTCACGAGTGGACTGTGGTTTCTGGCGGCGACCCTATTTTCGCGCGCGTGGTTGCAACCAATCTCGATTACAACAAGGACGTTGCGACGACCACCGACTTGGCGCGGAAGGTCCTGTCGTTCTACTGCACCGGACCGACGACGTGCACTGGTACCGACGCCCCTTCGGGTACGACCACCATCGCGGGCTTTCCGGCGCTTCGATACGACACCCGGACACGCATCGAATACTGGGATGGATGCAGCGGTTGCACGCAGACGCTTGTCCAACACGAATGGGTGGCAATCCACCTCTTCGTGATCCGCGGCAACTGGGGATATGAAATCCGTGTGTTCGGTGAGTACCCGGCGACATTCCTGACAAAGGTGCAGGAATTCCTTACCGCAGTGGCCAGGACCGAATTGCGGACGAACCCCTGATCGTGCGCGACGTCGCCGACACACGTGCCTGACCGAAGTACGGCGCACCGGTCCCTAATGACGATGGTGCAATGAGCGAGTTGCATTGAGTGGCGCACCCGCGGTCCAGACCCAAGGGTGCACGACTCGGCTTTTGGCCTCGTCGTCAGTTCCGGGCTTCCATCGGAACCTTGACACCGTTCTGGTAGGCGCCAATCACTACGGACCCGGCGTCCAACGGGTCACCCGAATAGATCGTGAAGTCGGCATCAAGCCCTGGGGCGAGGCTCCCGATACGGTTCGACACGCCGCTGATCTGCGCGGGCCAGATGGTCATTGCTGAAAGGGCATCGCGATGCGCCATCCCTTCGCGGACCGCGAGGAGGGCGTACAGGCGCAGGTGGACACTTGGGGTAACCGGATGATCCGAACAGATTGCAACTTTCACACCTGCACGGGCGAGAACCCCGGGCGTCGCAAACGTCTTGGCACGGGTCTCAATCTTCGGGGGTGACCCGAAGGTCGGTCCGACAACGCACGGGATGTTGCGCGACGCAAGCAGATCGGCCATGAGGTGCGCCTCGCTCGCATGTTGCAGCACGATGCCAACCCCGAATTCGGTGGCGATACGCATCGCGGTGTGCATGTCATCGGCACGGTGGCTGTGTGCCAGCAACGGGAATTCGTGGCGCAGGACACGGACCAGGGATTCCTGGCGCAAATCACGATCGGGAGTCTTCGAGGGATCCTCCGCACCGGCATCGAGTTTGCGGGCATATTCCTGCGCCTTGACAAACGCGTCGCGAAGCAGCGCGGCGGTGCCCATGCGGGTCGATGGCATCTTCCGCTGGTCACCATATACTCGCTTGGGGTTCTCACCGAACGCAATCTTCAGGCCGCACGGGTCGCGAACGACCATGGTGTCCACACAGTCGCCCCACGTCTTTACCAGCGTCCCGAGGCCGCCGATCACGTTCCCGCTCCCAGGCAGGACGACTGCCGATGACACGCCATGGGAAGCGGCCCTCCGCAGGCCGGATTCTTCGGGATTGATCCCATCAAGCGCCCTCAAGTGCGGCGTGAGTGGATCAGTCATGTCGTTCGTGTCGTCGCCCTCGCGCCCGATGGCCTCCTCGTGAATGCCAAGGTGCGTGTGTGCGTCGATGAAGCCAGGCGTGATCGTCTGGCCTCGGGCGTCAACAATCACGGCGCCGCTGGGGATAGTCACGTGAGATCCGACCTCGACCACCAATCCATCACGGATCAGCAAGACCCCATCCGGAATGTCATCGCCGGCCATTGTGAGGATGCGGGCCCCGGTGACCGCTAGCCACCCGCCAGACGCGGAGGATGCCGCCATTGTTCCTACTCCCAGACGAAGGAATTGCACCGATCCCCACTTCGTCCAGGGGGATTTCTGTCACCAGATGGCCAAGATCAGTTCGTCGGTCCCCGGGTTGCCATGTTGGAGGCTAGGCCGCGACCACGATGGCGGCCATGGTATCCGACCGCCTCACCCCGCCGTCGCCCCGCCTGATTTACATGGGATTCGTTAGTGATGCCCGATTACGCGGACCCACGTCGTTCCCTATCATCCAACATCGTGTTGCGAGACGTCGAAATGCGTGCGCATCGCGGATGCGAGGGGGAGACACACCAATGTCGCGGATCAGGTTTGCGCAGTGGGGCGTCCAGCACGGGCATGCATCGGGCAAGGCACTTGCGATTCGGGCCAATCCAGCAACCGAACTTGTCGGGGTGTTCGAGGCAAACGATGAGGTTCGGGCGAGGGCTACGGTGGACCCGGCCTATTCGGACATCCACTGGTACTCGCATCCGGACGAATTTCTCGGAGATGCGTCCATCCCGGCCGTCGCCGTCGAGGGCCGCAATACTGAAAGCCTTGAGATGGCCCGTCACTGCGTGTCCGCGCGGAAGCACGTATGGTGGGACAAGCCGGCGGGCGATGACTGGGCCGGGTTCAAGTGGATTGCCGAACAGGCGGAGGCCCATGAGCTCCTCCTGCAAATGGGCTACATGTACCGGTATCACGATGGCTTCAACCTCATCTCCCACCTCGCTCGCGAAGGCGCGCTTGGCGACATCTTCAGCGTCCGCGCACACATGAGCACCAACATCCCGGTTACCGCCTGGCCGTCGAACAACACCCGTGCGGCAATCTCGTCACATGTTGGAGGGATGCTTTTCGACCTCGGCGGGCATATGCTCGACCAACTCCTGTGGGTCATGCGCGATGAACGGCCGACCCGCGTCACCAGTTTTCTCAGGAATGACACGACACCGGAAGTGCCCGCGTTCTCAGACAACACATTGGGAGTGTTCGAGTTTGGAAAGGCGTTCGCCACCATTGACATTGCGGCAATGGAGCCGTCGCCGACGGCGCGCCGGTTCGAGGTGTACGGCACCCATGGTTCGGCGATCATGGAACCCTTTGAACCGGCCGATTCGCTCCGTTTGGTCCTGACCCGGGCATGGGGCTCCTACCCGGCAGGTATCCAGCAGGTTCCGTTGGCCGGACTTGGCCGCCAGCGCCTTTACGAACTTGAGGTCGAGGGCCTCGTACCCGTCCTTCGTGGTGAGCAAGAGGCCGACCGACCGCTTGCGCATGAAGTCGTGGTTCAGGAAAGCCTCCTGCGTGGCACCGGGCACCTGGAAAGCTAGTCGCCTGAACGGGATTCCCGTGAGTTCAGGAAACCAATCACTGGAGCAACGACATGGGGCGGTACCATCTAGGCACGTTACCAAGTCGCCATCCGGTGCATGGGCGGTGATTGTCACCCCCGGTCCGGTGCGTGACCTCCTCAATTGGCGCCGTGAACCGGGACCCTACATGAACCTGGAACTCCACCTGAGCCTTGACGAACTCGAACTACATTCACCAGTGATGATCGGTGCGTTCACTGGATGGGCTGACGCGTCCGTGGGTGCGTCTGGTGCCGTGCGGTTCCTGATTGAGGCACTCGGGGCCAAGCGACTCGCGACTTGGGACGGCGATGAGTTCTACGACTTCGTCGAACTGCGCCCGGTATCGAGGACGGTCAGGGCACGGGATCGCGCCCTGGATTGGCCCCATGGCGAGTTCTGGGTCGTCCGAGACGTTCCGACGGCATTGGGCGGGCGCGCGACCGCCCCCTCATTGGCGGACCGGGATGACGCAGCAGATGCTCCAGCGACGCGAAGCCTGCTTCTGTTCATCGCGCCCGAACCTCGCCTGCGATGGCGCACCTATTCGCGCGAACTTGCGGCCTTCGCACACTCGTGCGGTGTGAGGCACGCATCCTTCTTCGGGTCCGCCTTTGCTGACGTACCCCATACTCGCCCGCCCCTTGTCACCGGGTGGGCGACGGATGCCGGACTGCGGATCCGGCTGGAGACCCTCGGCGTGCCGTTCTCCCCGTATCAGGGCCCCTCAAGCATGCAGTCAGCCGCGATTGAAGCGCTGCGAAACGCGGGTATCTCCTGCGTCAGCCTGTTCAGCAATGGACCTCACTACCTGCCGGTACCGAACGCAAACCTTTCGTTCGCACTCCTGCGTCGACTGTGCGCCGTCTTCGACTTGGCGATCAACTTGGCCCCACTTCGTGAAACCGGTGACCAGCTGATTGGACAGGCCAATCATGCCGTGACCGAGCGCACCGAACTTCGCGAGCACGTGGAGAGGCTTGAGGTCCAATACGACGCCCAAGGGATGCCCCTTGCTCCAGGTGAAAGCCTGCGACGGACCGAACCGGAACCCGATCCAGACCCCGATTATCACCCTCTCGAAGTCGATCCGCACGAAGTTGTTCGCGAGCTGGAAGACTTCCTGCGGCGGCGTGCACAAGGTGGCCAGACTGACCCGGAAGAGGACGAACCCGAGCGACCTGCCTGAAAGTCAGGCGCACCTTCGGACCACTTCCAGAATTGCGGACATCGCAGCCGGCCGGCAGCGACGGGTCAGGCGGACTGCGAGGCCCCGGTGACGCTGGGAATCAACACCGCGAATGCAGAAAACGAGAGGCGCTTGCCTGAATGTGGCGAGAGCCTCCCTGCGTTTCGTGGATTGACGCGCGAATCAGGCAGTTGCGACGGGTTCAGCAGATTCCGTAACGGGTTCTGAAGCAACCTCAGGGACAACCGCCACCCGCCCTGTCGCTTCGGACGGAGTGTCCAAGGCAACCATTGGCGGATCAATCTCGTTGGTCTCACCGTCAGCACCGGTCTTCTCGTCCGCCGGCTTGTCGGTACGGGGACGAGCACCCTTGTCGACACGCACGAGGGCGAACAGCTGCCGACCCTCCATCCGTGGGGCCTGGTCGACACGGATCGCGATTTCCTTGCCAAGGGCATCAAGGGCAGTCTGCAGGGCGCGCATGCCGTTCTCCGGGTGCCGCATGTCACGCCCGAGGAACCGCACTACCATCCGGACCGGATGACCATCGTTCAGGAACTCAAAGGCACGATCAACCTTGACTTGCAGGTCGTGGTCATCGATGCGCGGGGAAAGCTGGACGTCCTTCATTTCTGAGGCAGCACGCCCCGCGCGCCCGGCACGATGCGCCTCACGCTGCTTGCGTTCCAAGGAATACTTGAACCGGCCGTAGTCCATGACCTTGCAGACGGGAGGTTGTGCCTGGGGTGCCACCTCGACGAGGTCCAGGTCGCGTTCCTCAGCCAGACGACGTGCCTGATACGTCGGCATGACGCCCAGGTTTTCCTCGTTGCCGTCATCGTCCTCAAGGATGACCCGGACTTCAGGCACGCGAATTCGGTCATTCACACGGAAAGGCTCATCGACAGGAACGATTGCCCGTGGGCCTCCACGGCCGCGCATGAATGGGGTAGGAACGCCGCCGACCCCCGCGCCCGCCGGTCGTGGGCCGCCAACACCGCCAGGACGAGGGCCCCCGAAGCCACCAGGACGTGGGCCGACAGGACGAGGACCGGAAGGTGGCGCACCGGCCGGGGCAATGCCAGGCGCGCCGGGCGAGCGGGCGGGTGCAGGGGCACCCCCCTCACGTTCAGCACGCCGTGCAGCACGACATTGCGGGCATCGTTTCGGTCCGCCACCGAAACCCTTCTCGGCGAAGAATGCTTGCTCACCCAAGGTGAAGATGAATGGCTTCCCGCAATCGACGCATGTGATGGTCCGGTCCTCGTACGACAGCGCAACTACTCCTTGCCTTGCGGCGGTGTGCGGGGAAACCGTCTTCCGGCGTCCCACCCGTCCCGCATACCATGTGCGGGACGCAACAGCGAGGCATGAAACGCCTGCACCTTGCATCGAGTGTAACACCGGCCATTCACCGACACCCGCCGGTACCTGAGTGACCCCGCAAGTGCACTTGGTGGAGGTATTCGGCGCCGTCGAACCACCCCGGATGCCGCGCCGTTTCTAGCTACATGCCCGGTCGTGCGGAACCTTCGGGGAGTGACCTCGGTTTGTTCACTCACCGGTTACAAAAGCGTTGCAATCCACCCGTTGTTGGCGTATGATCGCCCTTGACTTGACCTGATCGGGATGATCAAAAAAAGCCACGGAATGTGATCGGTGATCGTCAAGGTCCGCGAGACCGGGATGGTCGAAGATGTGGTTGGCGCGTGAAAGTCGGAACGAGCGTGAATGAGCCGCGTGGTGCTGACATTCAGACCGACCCAAGGTCAGCCATTTCGGTATTCGGATCACTGCTTCGTGTCACCGCGGCGGTTGCCGTCGCGCTCATCGTTTCGCTCTGGTGTTCGGCCACGACTTCCTACGCCATGACCCTTGGGGATGCGGACGCCGGGTCCGTCGTTCAGGAAGTTGGGGCGGTTCTGAAAACGGCTTCCTCGCGACAGTTTTCCGTTCCGGCTAATGGAGATCGACCCGGATTTTGGGTCTACGTGCCAGCCGGACCAAACGTCCCGCGAGTTGCGGTCATCGCCCTTCACGGGATGGGACAAAAGGGCGACGCGATTGGCGGGCAACTGATGCCGTTCGCACAGGCTCGGAACTGGGTCATCATTGCGCCGACACTTGACTATGGTGAATGGCGTGAACCAGACCAACTGGTCAAATCAGAGCCCAGGATCATCCGGCAAGTCATGGATGTCGTGTCCCACGTTCAAGGCGGGAGCACTGGCGTCTCAATTCAGTACCGCTTCCTCACATTCGGGTTCTCGCGTGGAGCACAGACCGCCACGCGCCTCGGATTGATCTATCCCGACCGGGTCATTGGGGTGGGCGCGGCCTCTGCCGGAACCTACACGATGCCAACCCGCACCGTGACCACCACTTCCGGGACGTTTGCCGCGCCGTTCCCTTTCGGGACGGATGGGATTGACCAGAAGCTTGGCCGGACGGTGAACCTCGATGCCGTGAAGCAGGTGCGCTACTGGATCGGTGTCGGTGAACTCGACAGCAAGGACGCCGACGTACCGCGCCAGTGGGACATTTTCCAAGGCAAGAACCGGGCGGAACGCGCTGAGAAGTTTGCGCGTGCCGTTCAGGACGCGGGATGTGTGACCCGTTTCCTGAAGACCAGAGGTGTCGGTCACGAGCTCCCGACCCCGGTGATCGATGATGCAGTCAGGTTCCTTTCTGCAACTGTTGACGCGGATCTAGCCCGTACTGGGACCCGTGCCGTCCGGGTATTGCCACTTGATCCAGGGCAGACCTCGGTAGGCGGGGTAACGATGCCGGGACTGCCTCCGGCGTTGAGTACCCCCCCGGCGTCCCGGACTTCGACGACGGCGCCGTGGCCTTGGGAGCTCTCCATGGACAATCTGGTCAGCCCATCAAGTTCCATGCCCCTCCTTTCAGGAAGGGTGCCCGTGCGCATTCCACCAATAATCGTCGACAAGGCGCGCGACCCATCGACCCTGTGGTGGCGTCTGGTTGGCCGGCACATCGACTAGTAGCCGCTGACGTTGTTTAGTCCTCAACGATGGCGAATGCCCATCGGTTAGTACTGCCATCACACCCTGAACTTCACCCTGTCCACCGCCGTTGAACGCTAGTCCGGACGTGTCAGATCAGTCTGGGAACACGGTCGGTCAGGCGCTATCTCGGCACTACGTCGAAGAACAGCCTCAAGCGCACTGCAACCCAGATAAGTGCAACCGCCAGGATTTGCATCGGCGTGTTGTGCAACGGATTGAACCGGTCAAACCCTGCCACATAGGGGAGGGCAAGCGCACCAAGATAAACTGCGAACAGGTGGAGCGCATACACGTACAGGGCATTCTGCCCGAATGGCACCAGCAACCACCCCAAACCCCTGAGGATTGGCCTCCCGGCCAACGTCAGGACCAGGTAGAAGAGTGGAAACCAGATGCCGAACGCGACCACCCTTCCGACGCGCGCTACGTGCTTGTCGAACAGCACGGCCAGTACCTCGTGCCCGCTCGGCGCCTGGAGTACCTCCGCGAGGAATGCGCCGTCTGTCGCATAGAGCCAGACGGTCACCAGAGCGAGTACAGCCAGAGTCCCCGTGACAACAGGAAGTGAAACCAGGCGTACCCGCTGGCGAACGACATCCCGGTGGTAACCCAGGATCATGCCCGTGAAGAACCAGAGTTGCCATGCTGGAACCTGGAACGTGTCGTTATTCACGATCGGCCAAGGAAACTGCGCCTGCACCGGAAACACCTGATACACGGCCCAGAGGCCGATGGTCAGTCCGGCGACCCACCTGGTGTTCTTGGTGTGAAGTAGAAGCAGTGCTCCCGGCGAAAGCAGCATGAGAATCGTGTAGAGCAACATCACGTCCACGAGGTAATAGGTGTGATGAAGCGTCACCAAGCTCACAATGAGTTTCGGCGAAACCGGGGTCTCGTCCTGCAACCACGGCATCGACGCAAAGCGCGACAGGCCAATGAACAGGAAAGTCAGACCAATGGTCATCCCGTACAAGGTCGCGGCGCGCCGCAACAGCCTGAGCTGGACCGAAGCAAGACCGTCCCGGGTAATCCGTACGCCGTAGATCTGCCCCACGAGGAGACCCGACACGAAGATGAACCCCTCGGCGGCCGAAGCAAAGAACGTGTTGCCACCCGTGAATACGTACAACCAGGATGCGCCACCGAAATGGTCAATGACCATCGCCAATGCGCACCACCCGCGAAGCGCGTCCAGCCGCAGGTCGCGCCCTGACGATGCGAGCGTGACGCCAGCCGGGATCTTGGGTCTTGCAGCCGGTTCGGTGACACCAGGTTCGGGTTCGGCAGGTTTGACCGCCGCGAAGTCCCCGGACTGAAACGGGGTTGGCAGACGAACCGAAATGTCGTCGAGGCCCGGGCGATCACCAGGGAAGCGGGGAACGAACGTTGACCCCGCGGATGACGGCTTCCCGCCACCCCGGATCACCCGGCGGTTCGGGTCTTTGTCGCCACCATTCGATTGCGATGCGATCATGAAGACGTCTTGATTGGAACGCGTTTAGCGCAAATATGGTGGTTCAGAGGATTGGTTCCGACGGGCCAGCCACGCAGGATGATCCGTCCGGACTTACCCTATCACCCGTCACCGGAACGCACCTGCCGCGACCCGAAAACGTTGTACGGGAAGCTTATCCGTGCTCGGAATCTCGGGTTAGCGACCCGGTTGCGCCGGCGCAGTCAGGAGGATCATGTCGTCCTGAAGATCCGGTGCGCCGTCGGGCGTGAACGTCGTGGAATGAAGTGCACGTGAGTAAAACCGGAGGTACTCCGGCAGGTACCCCATCCAGTACCACCCCTCATGCTCACCCTCGAAGACATGGAACTCTAGTGGGGCATCGTGGGCCAGAAGCGCCTGCCTCATCTCGGCGGTCGTCCAACGGAACTTGTCTTCGTTTCCAAGATCGATCCAGGTCAGGACCCGTTTGGCGTTGTTTGTCGTCCGGACGATCATTAGCGGATCGTACAGGCGGAAGTGTGCCTGGTCACCGAAAAACTCCGGACTGTCCTCGAATGGCCTGATCGTGGGGCTGTGTGCGCCTGCGATAGAGAACAGTTCCGGCCTGCGGTAGGCAATCTGCATTGCCCCGTGTGCACCCATTGAAAGTCCACCGATCGCCCGCCGTTCGCGCCGTGCGTCGGTACGGAAGTGAGCATCGACGTAAGGAACGATGTCGTCAGTCACGAAGTCAGCCCACTGGGGACCGCTATTTGCATGGTTGGTCCAGTAGCCCTGCTGGCCATCCGGCAGGACAACGATCATCGGTTCAATCATTCGCTGATCGATCAGGCGGTCGAGGTCCTCGGTGATGGCATAACCGAGCCATTCATCGACCCCAAACCCCCCTGGACCGCCCGCACCGTGAAGGAGGTACAGGGTCGGCAGTCTGGACACCGAACTCTCGTAGCCAGCAGGCGTCCAGACCAAAACCTGTTCACTCGACCCGAGGGCACGGCTGTCAACCTGTTCGTAGTGCCATTCGCCTCTACGCTTCGGCAAGACACCCGTGCCATAGATGGCTTCGAGACGTTCGGTTGTGAACACGTCTTCATAGTTGAGATACATCATTCCCGACAGCGGTTCACCCTCACCAGTCGTGTCGGTGATGACGTTGGCGATCAGGTGGACAATGCGCGCCACGTCACGCGATGGATCCTGGATGACCGAAACGGCCCGCGTCAGCGCAGTCCATATCCCGCCCTGTTGGGCGTTAGAGGCGTCAACGACCCGAGACGCATGAGAGGCCGCACTGCGCGCGGGTGCGACCACCGGAACCGATGCGGGTAGGGCCTGGGCTCCACCAACCGGAACCGGCCTCGCGACGGCTACGCCTACGGCACCAGAGCCCTGCGCCGGAACCGGTGACGGTTGCCATGCATCTCGGCGTCGCACGTCCACAGTTGAAGCATTCGAGCCAGCCTGTGATGCCGTATCGGTCCGCGCCTTTTGGCCGCCAGACACACCGGCGGGGACGGGCGAAGGCTGCCAGGCATCGCGTCGGCGACCCTGCGAAGTCAACCCAGCGTCCATCCCACCAGTCGGACGAACGGCCGCCGTCGATGACGCACGGGGTGACGCGGTTCCATCCAAGCGCACGCCCATCCACCCCGCGGCCGACACGACCGAGAGGCAGACCACACACAAGGACGACAGCAGTGAAGGTCGAGGCATTCTCTAAATCAGATGGTACTGTCAGTGTTACCGGCGTTCGCGACCGCTCCGTTGCAGTGCGGTTACACCGAACCGGACAGCACGCATTCGGTGGTGGTGGTACCCGGTTCAACGGCGAGCAGATAAGGGTGTCGCGGTCTGGCAGCACGAACTTCAGACGAAACGGGACAGTACCCGTCTGACGCGTACCGACTTTGAAACTCGATCACCCATTGCAGCAGCGTGGCGCGCCCGCCAAGGACATAAATGACGAAGGACACAGAGCAAATCACTTCCGGCGATTCCCATGAGGCGCCAGCGGCGCCCGTCACCAAGTCCCGGCCCAAACCCAAGGAGATGCGTCGCAAGGGTCTCGTGGCGATCTTCACTGGCAATGGCAAGGGCAAGTCGACCGCGTCGTTTGGCATTGCCTTGCGTTCAGCGGGCAACCGCATGCCAGTCCTGATTGTCCAGTTCATCAAGGGCGAATGGAAGACCGGAGAGGTCGAGGCACTTGCCCAATTCGCCCCGCTGGTCCGTATCGAGAGGATGGGGCGCGGTTTCACCATCGATCATCTTCGCAATCCGCGGATCACCGACAATGAGCATCAACTGGCTGCGGACGCCGCCATCACCTTGGTGCGCGAGCAAATCGTTTCTGGAGCGTGGGCGGTCGTGATTCTCGATGAGATCCTGGGAGCCATCAAGGCTGGACTGGTCTCCCTCGAAACGGTCATCGGATTGGTCGAGGCCAAACCGGAAATGCTGCATCTCATCCTGACAGGTCGGGACGCGCCGGATGCGCTGATCGAACGCGCTGACCTGGTCACGGAAATGCGCGAGATCAAGCATCCGTTCCGCGCCGGGATCATGGCCCAACGCGGGATCGAGTTTTGATCCACTTCCTGACAAATCTGGATAGCGACCTGCTAGCCGTCGCCCATGCCCTTGCGTGCATGGGGCCGGTTCGCGCCGCCAAGGTTCGTGTAACGCGGTTGGGCGATCCGTCAGTTGCAATCCCTGAGCTTGTCTCATCGGGGTCGCGGGTCGTGATCGCCCACGTGCTTAATGCTTCGAAGACGCAGCCAGAGGTGTCCAGAATGCTCGCACCCTTCAGTCGCGCGGGTATTCCGGTGGCGTTTGTCGAAGCCGGCACCCCTGCCCGACCGCCCGAAAATCGCGCGGAGATGCCGCCTCGCCTCGACTGGGCAACTAGCCCTCCATCGTCGTTGGTACTCGAGCACCATGCACGGGCGTACTTGAATGCCGGTGGGGCGGGAAACCTGACGGCGATGTTCGACTGGCTAGCCGGTCGTGATGTCATCGCACCGGAGCATCTGCCTGATGTCGGTGTAGTTGACATAACAGACATGGCCGAATTGCCTGTGACCGCTCCCATGGCTGTAATCGTCGCTTACCGGTCGCAGGTGGTTGCGGGCGATACAGGCGCAATCGTTGGTCTCGTGGATGCACTGGCACATGCGGGCATCCGGTCGAAGGTCGTGGCCGTCTCAAGCCTTCGGGACGGAAGGATCGAGGCATTGGACACGCTACTTCGAGGGCATGATTGTGCGTTCTCGCCCGATGTCCTGATCACAATGCTGAGTTTCTCGGTTGATCCTGTCGTGACTGCGGAGGATCAGGCGCCACGGACACAGCCCGCGCAGAACAAGGCATTTCGCAATCATCGCCGAAACGTACTAGGGAGTTTGCGGCGCCGGGCAAGGGCAAACGCAACGCCGGCCACGCAAGTTCACGAACCAGCGTTCTCACGCTTCGGGGTACCCGTCTTCCAAGTGGTGGGGTCAATGGGGACGCGCGAAGCCTGGCAGGCTAGTCGGCGCGGACTCGACGGAATGACCACAACCCTCGGGATCACCCTTCCCGAGGTGGACGGCAGGATCTTCGCCGGCGTGGTCGCATTCCGTGAACCGTTCACGAATGACTTGATCCCTGGTGCCCGCCTGACACGTCTGGTGGCAGACCCTGAACGCTGCAGATTCGTCGCCTCACAAGTCGCCTCAGTGATCCGCCTTCGCAGCACGCGACCCCGGGACCGACGGATTGCCATTCTCTTGCACAACGCCTCAGGCCACACGGGCCGGATAGGCAGTGCCGTTGGGCTCGACGCACCAGAATCCGCGGTCAGATTACTGATGACCCTTGCCCGTCAGGGCTACGACCTGGGGCCGCGGGATGCCCGGCCCCGGTCCGGCGACGAACTGATCCATGCGCTAATCCGCCGAGGAACGTGGGATGACCGTTGGCGTGACGCGCCGGTTGACGGGCCTGGATGGACCCCCCCGGGTCTCCAGTTCGGAAAGGTGTTCATCGGCATTCAACCACCACGCGGGTGGGGAGATGCTGCTGAAATGCTCGCCCACGACCCGGAGCTCCCCGCGCCTCCATCCTATGTTGCGTTCTACCGTTGGCTGCGCAACCCGGAAGAATGGGGCGCGCTCGCGGTCATTCACCTTGGCAAGCACGGGACACTAGAGTGGCTACCGGGCAAGGCAACCGGAACGTCACCCAATTGCAATCCGGAGCGAACCCTCGGGCCTTTACCGAACATCTACCCGTTCCTGGTGAGCGATCCGGGCGAAGCTGCCCAGGCCAAGCGTCGTTCACACGCGGTGACAATCGGACACCTGCCCCCGCCACTTGCGATGAACGGATTGTCAGCAGCTCTCGAAAGCGTTCGGTCGGCAATCCCCGTGGCTCGAGACGGCCACGAACGAGGTGCGTCCGTCGACAAGGCCCGGCTTGGATCGGAGCGCCTCCGGCTGTGGGCAACCATCGAGGCAAATCACCTGGACGACGAGGCTCTCGCGACCGAGACGGGCGGAACCATCGAAAGGGCTCCGCCGGCATCCGATGACGACGAAGGCTGGAAAAACGTTGAAGTCCGACTAGCCCACTATCTTCACGATCTTGACTTGGCAACTACCCGTGCGGGGCTGCACATCCTTGGGCAGGCACCACGTGGCCGTGTCCGGGCCGAGTTCGTGCGGGCGATCGCGCGGGTGGGATCCGCAAACCGGCCGGGACTTGAAGCGACTGGTCGCGATGCATCGGGCCAACTGTTGGCACCCAGCCCGCCAAGGACGAGCGCATTGCCAGGTGAGCATCCGCGAAGTGATCCTACGGTGCGAATGCTGCGATCACTGCTCAAAACACTCGACCGCGAGGGGCGTCGATCCAGCCGGCGAACTGGTGTGCGCACCGTACGTCGCCGGATTGACCGGGATGACCAAGGCATCGAACTCGCGGTTGGACGTGCACTCCGCGTGCGACGACGGGCGCGAGGCATACATGGTTCTTTGGCAATCGGATCCCGCGAAACCCGTCGGCCTGTCTCGCCGGTCCTTCGGGCTATCGCCACCCGGATTTGGCCGGCGCTGAGGCAAACGCCGGACGAACTCGGCGCTGTCACACGCGTCCTTGACGGTCGGTTCATCCCACCTGGTCCACCTGGTGCGCCAAGCAGAGGCGTGTGGCACTGCCTACCCACCGGTCGGAACCTGTCGACCACGGATCCACGGACACTGCCCACGGAAGCGGCTTGGGACAACGGCCGCCGTATGGGAGATGCCCTGCTTTCGCGCTTCAAGGAGCGGCGCGGTCACCTTCCGCGTACGGTTGGTCTCGTGATGTGGGGAACGTCAGCGATCAGGACCGGTGCCGAGGATGTCGCGCAGGCCCTCTGGTTACTCGGTGTGTCCCCCCGTTGGGCATCGGGACAAGTGACGGGACTGGAGGTCATCCCGTTGGCCACGCTCGGTCGGCCACGAATCGACGTGGTGGTCCGAGTCAGCGGATTCTTCCGCGACGCATTTCCCGGCCTGCTGACCCTTCTTGACGATGCGTTCGTCGCCGTCAAGGGAACGGATGAGCCATTGGAGATGAACGCTCCACGGGCGCACGACACCGGAATTGTGACCGATGGCCGCATCTTCGGGCCCCGACCCGGAACGTATGGAAGCGGTCTGCTGCCGATGATCCAGCACGGCAGTTGGTCTGACGCGGACGACCTGACCGACGTGTACGAACGCTGGAGCGCCCACTCATACGGCCGCACTAACGAGGGTGACTTCAACCCGGATGCATTCCGACGTCGGTTCGGACAGATTGATGTCGCGGCCAAGGTGCAGGACAACCGGGAACACGACATTCTCGACAGTGACGACTACTTCCAGGACCACGGGGGGATGATCGCCACCGCACGGCGCTGGCGCGGACCTGAGGGTTCCGGACCCGTGGAAGCATTCGTCATTGATGCGAGCGATCCGAATGCACCAGTTGCACGGACGGTCGAGGAGGAAGTTCGACGCGTCGTGCGTACGCGCGTGACGCATCCGACGTGGTTGGCTGCGATGGCTCGCCACGGCTATCGCGGCGCAAGCGAGGTTGCGAACAGCATCGAATATGCGTTCGGTTGGGGAGCAACCACTCAGAGCGTGCCGGGATGGGTATATGAGGACCTCGCACGTTCGTGCCTGCTCGACACCGCGAACCGAGAAACCTTGGGCGAGGCAAACCCGTGGGCGTGGCATCAAGCAGCTTCACGGCTCCTGGAAGCAGCCTCACGGGGCATCTGGGACGCGCCTGACCCGGAGGTGCTGAAGGCACTCACCGACGCCTACCTGGCCCTCGAGGATGATCTGGAGATGCGGTGACGATCGTGCCCTGGCACAAGCGGTGTGCGACCATCTGGCAGGATCCCGGCTGTCCAAAAAGACGTGGCCGCGGCAATGAGCTGGCATGAAGGGATGGATGGGGACAATGGAACCAATCCCCAACCGCGCATCAGCAATCTCGGTCTGCTCGCCATTGGGGGAGTGCGCGGACTTGGTCCTGGCCAAATCCAGTCGCCGGCACTGGTGAGGCTTTGAAAAGGGAGTACGCATGGACCTGACTGCAAAGGCCTTCGCGTTTCCCTTCACGGCCATTCTCGCGCAACCGGCGGTCAGGCTCGCGCTCACATTGGCGGCGGTGAACCCACGAATCGGCGGGGTCCTGATCCGCGGTGAAAAAGGCGCGGCGAAGTCGACCGCAGTCCGGGCCCTCGCATCCTTGTTACCCGGTGTGCCTTTCGTAGAACTGCCTCTCGGCGCGACGGAGGAACGGGTTACCGGAACACTTGACGTGGGGGAGGCACTCCGGACCGGTAACCGCCGCTTCGAGCCGGGACTGCTTGCCCGCGCGCATGGTGGAATCCTCTCGATCGACGAAGTCAACCTCTTGCCTGACCATTTGGTCGACCTGATCCTCGATGCGTCCGCGATGGGTGTCAACCACGTGGAACGCGATGGCGTCTCCCACGCGCACCCTGCCGTGTTCATCCTCGCAGGCACCATGAACCCCGAGGAAGGTGAACTCCGTCCCCAGCTTCTCGACCGTTTCGCATTGTCGGTCACCGTGGAGCCGGTGCGCGATGTGGCGACCCGGTCGGCAATCGTGCGACAGCGCATGGCATTTGATACCGATCCGGCGGGTTTTGTCGACGCGTACAAGCAGGCAGAAATCGCATTGCGGGACAACCTTTCCCGTGCCCGTGGTGCGGTTGGGTCAGTGACCATCCCCGACGACGTCATGGACCGGATTGTCGGATTGTGTCTCGGCATCGGTGTCGACGGGATGCGCGCCGACCTGGCGACATGCCGGGCGGCGCAGGCACTCGCTGCTCTCGAAGGCAGGTCCGAAGTGACCATCGAGGATGTTCGGTTGGTCGCGCCATTCACCCTCGCCCACCGGCGTCGACGCGGGCCGCTTGATCCCTATGGCGTGGACCCAACAGAAATCGACCGACACCTGTCACCGGACGCGACGCGAACAATGGGTTCGGCTCACGTATCTGGACCGCAGGCCGACGTGGAGACAGATCCGCAAGAGCCCGACCTGTCCGGAGAGACTGCCCAACCATCGCAAACCACTGGCTTGTCCGGGTCATCGCGTCAGGTTTCGCCAAGTCGTCGACCCAGTGCCACCGTGACAAGCGGGGGAGAGCGGGACGGGATTGGCCACCAGCCAGACCGTAGCGCGCGCCGTGAGATCGGTCAGGCACCCATCACATTGTCACGCGAGATGCGACCAGATATCGGCCAGTCGGACACCGTGCATGGACCCATGACCGTAGTGGCCCCCACGGCAATGGCACTTCCCATCTCCGCCCTCGTGCAAAAGTCGCATCGGATGCGGTCCACGCATTCCAGCACGCAGGCACCACTCGCGGCGCGCGACCACCAAACGAGATCCCCCGTCCAGGCATGGCAGCCAGGCCTCCGCCCAGACGCGTTCGCAACACTGGTCACCATGGCAGTGGCCACCGGCGTTGGTGGCAATCCGACGACGTACCCCGCCTCACCCGCTGCACTCCGCGGCCGGAAGGTGATCCGCCAACCGGAAACGCTCGACGCAATCCTTCTGGATGCAAGTGGATCCATGCGTGTCCGTGCACCAGGGCTTCCAAAGAGCGCTGGAGGCGCCCCCTTGGCATGCGGGGCGCGCAGTCCTGTTGTCCTCGCCGATGCCAAAGGGGTTGCATTGGCGATTGCCGAGAATGCGTACAGACGCCGTGCGCGTCTCGCCCTTGTGACGTGTACGGCGGGTGTTGCACTGGTTTCCGTCCGGCCAACCCGCGACGTCCGCCGGATAGCCGATGCGATCACCCGCATCGAGAGTGGCGGATCATCGCCGCTTGCCAAGGCCATTGGCTTGATCGGAACACTAGGCGCGCGGCAAGCCACCACCCACACATCGAACCGCGACACCGGATGGATCATCACTGATGGTCGGGCAACCGGCGGTTGTCAGGGCATCGAAGACGCATCGAATGCCGCCCGGCAATTGCGGGCATTCGGATGGAACGGGATCGTGATCGACGCCGAGACCGATGCGGTGCGTCTGCACGGTGCACAAGCAATTGCCAATGCACTCGGCGGTCCATGCCTACCCTTGCACGGTTTGACGTGACACTCCTGCGAACCGCGCCTCAAAGTCACCCGAACGGGCTTCCGTCATGAAGGTCGCACATCCACCAACCATTCCGAAACTGCCTGATGACTTGCGCAGTATCGTTGACCGGATTCCCGAACCGGACTTGGTGGCATCAAAAGCCGCCCGCGATCGGCAGGCTGACCTCACGAAACCAGCTGGTGCACTCGGTTATCTGGAAACACTTTCCATCCAACTCGCTGGCATCCAAGGTCGGGCCCTGCCATCGATGGACCGCCGCGCGGTCATCACCCTCGCCGCTGACCACGGTGTCACCGCATCTGGTGTCAGTCGCTATCCCTCGGTTGTCACAGGCCAGATGATCCGCAACTTCCTGTCCGGTGGTGCTGCCGTGAACGTGCTCGCGCGCCTCACTGGTACTCGTCTTGTCGTCGCCGATGTTGGCGTCGCCGCGGCACTGACCGATCTTCCTGTCCCAGCACCACACATTCGTTTCGTCGCGGCTACCCAGGGACCGGGGACGGCGAACATTGCCGAAGGACCCGCGATGACGCGAGCGGCTGCCGAGGCCGCGATCAGGTTCGGGGCAGAGTTGGTGCAGACTGAACACGCGAAAGGCCTGGATGCCGTTGCAGTCGGCGAAATGGGGATCGGCAACACGACGGCTGCGAGTTGCCTGGTTGCAGCACTGACTGGCGCTGACGCCGAACTGGTGACCGGACGCGGCACAGGTGTCGATGACACCCAGTTGGCTCACAAGCGGGAAATCGTGCGTCAGGCGCTTCGGGTAAACCAGCCCGACCCACGTGATCCAATCGGCGTACTTGCAGCTGTCGGAGGCTTTGAGATTGCGGCAATGGTAGGGGTCATCCTCGGCGCGTCGTCCCTCCGTGTGGCGGTTGTCCTCGATGGTTTCATCGCGGGCGCCGCGTCCCTTGTTGCCGCAGCCATCGCGCCTGCGTGTGCGCCAAACCTCATCGCTGGACACCGGTCGGCTGAACCGGGGCACCGGATCGCCCTTGAGCACCTTGGACTTCGTCCCCTTCTCGATCTTGACATGCGTCTGGGTGAAGGCAGCGGCGCTCTCCTAGCCATGCCGATCCTCGACGCCGCGTGCGCGACCTTGCGCGACATGAACACATTCCAAGGCGCGTCCGTCTCGCGTGAAGTTGACGGAACCGCTTAGCTCATGTTGGGCCGAAGTACCCCGCGACCCTGAAACAGAACCGCGACCCTGAAACAGAACCGCGACCCCGGAACGGGAAAGGCGAGACATGGCGGCTCCAGACCAGACCCTCATCCTGATCGCCGACACCCACATCCAGCCTCACCCCGATGACCGGTTGGACGGTGAAGACACGTTTGCAAACCTGAATGCGGTCCTTGATCGGATTGCCTCAAGTGGGATCGTTCCCGATGGGTTCATCTTCGCGGGTGACCTGGCGAACGATGGCGAGCCAGCGAGCTACAAGCGGTTTGCCGTCGCTGTGTCCAAAATACAAAACACGTACGGGGTTCCAGTCGCGTTGGCACTAGGCAACCACGATGCACGCGAACCCTTCCGCACCGCACTGCTCACGCACCCTCCCTCGACAGAACGGCACAACGAAGTCGTCACCGTCGGCCCACTACGCATCATCATTCTCGACACCCTTGTACCCGGGAGGGCGTACGGGCAACTCGGGCACGACCAACTTCATTGGCTCAGCGTGCAACTCGGAATCCGTGCTGAGTCCGGAACCATCCTGGTGATGCACCATCCGCCAACCCACGGTGGCGTGGAAGCGTTGAACCACATCCTTCTCAGGGATACGGCGGACTTCCATGAAACGATCTACGGAACGGATGTCATCGGCATCCTGGCGGGTCACGTGCACCACCCAACGGCCGGAATGTACGCTGGAGTGCCGGTCTGGTCTGGTCCGGCCGTCGCGTATTCGCTCGACCCGTGTTGGCCGGGAGAGACATTTCGGTCAATCACCGGGAGTGGGTTTTCAATCATCCATATCCGCCGCCGGACAATGGTCGCGAGTGCGGTCATGATGCCGGGCATGCAACGCGAGATTGCCGTAAGTCCGATCACAGCATCCCTTCTTGAACGCTGGCTTCAGCCACCTCCCGTGTGAAACTCGCCAGGAGGAGGCTGTTCGGTGCTCCCGTACACTGCGCCCCGTGCGCGACCCACTCGCATCTCCCCACCCTAAAAGCGGCACGGCCATTGCGCGGACCCTGATGATCCAGGGCACTGCGTCCAACGTCGGAAAATCACTTCTCGTCAGTGCCCTTTGCCGGGTCTTCCACGCCGACGGGTTACGGGTTGCGCCATTCAAGTCCCAGAACATGTCGCTCAACTCGTTCGTCGATGCGGATGGGGGTGAGATGGGGAGGGCGCAGGTCGTTCAGGCGATGGCTGCGGGTGTTCCGCCACACTCGGACATGAACCCCATTCTCCTCAAACCCGAAGCCGACTTCCGATCGCAAGTGATCGTGGCCGGGAAAGTTTGGGGACGGATGGGGTTCCGCGAGTACCGGTCGCGACGACCCGAGTTGGTCGGCATCATCCATGACAGCCTTGCACGCCTCCGGGCGAGGCATGACCTCGTGATCATCGAAGGGGCGGGTAGTCCGGCCGAGATCAACCTCAAGGATGGTGAACTGGTCAACATGGCGATTGCCAAGATGGCCGACGCGCCAGTGATCCTGGCAGGCGACATCGACCGCGGCGGTGTCTTCGCACACCTGGTAGGAACACTGGAACTGCTTGAACCAGATGAGCGCGCACGCGTTCGAGGCGTGATCATCAACAAGTTCAGAGGTGACGCCACGCTGCTGCGTCCGGGCCTTGACTGGTTCGAAGCGAGGACTGGAGTACCGGTTGTGGGCGTCATGCCCTACCTACGTGACCTGTCAATCCCGGATGAGGATTCGCTCTCGCTAGAAGACCGCACCTCCAACGCCTTGGAAGCACTCGATGCCGCAAGCATGTCGCATCCGGGCTCAACCACGATCCTTGATGTCGCGGCGATAGCCCTGCCCCACATGTCGAACTTCGACGACCTTGATCCACTCAAGCGCGAGGAAGGGGTGCGAGTTCGCTGGGTTGATCGGGCAGCCGATTTGGGGTCGCCAGACCTGATCATCATCCCGGGAACAAAGACGACCGTCGCCGCCCTCGCATGGTTGAAGTCATCCGGTCTTGCCGGACGGATCAGCGAGCTCGTCCACCCGAGAAATGTCAGGGCACTGGGCACACCGATCATCGGGATCTGCGGCGGTTTCCAGATCCTTGGGGAGGCAGTCGAGGACAATGATGGTGTCGAGGCGCCTGCGGGGACGCGCGTTGCCGGGCTCGGACTGTTGGCGGTAACCACGGCCTTCGCGGGCGAGAAGACAACGTGCCTCGTCCGCGCCCAGGTGCGTGACCCTCGGGGGCTCCTTGCAGGCGTCCGCGGTGCCGACCTGACAGGCTACGAAATCCACATGGGACAGACGCTTCCCACCGGCGCGAACACCAATCCGCCGATACCGCACCCATTCACGATTGCGTCGCGGGAAGGCCGGACACCATCGGACCGGGACCAGACGGGAGACGGGTGCCTCGACGAAACCGGTTGGATCCTCGGGACCTACCTGCACGGCATTTTCGACACCGGCCAAGTCCGACGCGCAATCCTCGCGGCAGTCCTGTCGCGCCGGGCCGACACCTTGGGGCCACCGGCATCGTGGGGGCAAGGAACAGGAATCGAAAGCCAACTCGACCGGCTTGCAACCGTGGCCCGGGCTAGCCTCGATATCCCCAAAATCCGGGAAATCGTCGGTCTCTAGACGCCGACAACCTTCACGGCGACTTCGCGGGTCTGCGGGCCATCAAGTTCGACCATGAAAACCCGCTGCCACCGGCCAAGCATCATCACCCCATCTGTCACCGGGATATGTTCGCTGGCACCAATGAACAGTCCCCGGCAATGGGAATGGCCGTTCACACGCTCACCGGGCGTCAAATTGACAGTGCGCACCGAGAAATCGTCGTGATGATAGAAGGCATCGCGTGGCACCAAGCGCTCCAGGAGCAGGCCAAGGTCCTGCAAGAGCAGGGGTTCATGCTCGTTGATGTGGATGCGTGATGTTGTGTGTCGCGAGTAGACCACTACAAACCCATCCACAACCCCTGAGGAAGACACTGTCTCGGCCACTTCATCAGTGATATCAACAAACTGCGTGTGCCTTGATGATCGTATGGGGATTGTCCGAGTCAGCGTGCGCATGATCCCTTGGGAAGCCTTATCCGATGAAGCATGCGACACGGATACTTCGCCCACTGCATGACCGTCGGAATGGCCGTTCAACGAAACTGATTTGGTTGGAGGACGCGTTGCAATGCCCACTTGACTACCCCGAATGCCTGTCCGTCAAGACCGGCCGGATCGCGACAAGGTTGTACAGGAAATCCACGTGTTCCGAACCACCACCGCACCAAGGGAGATCGCCCGCAACCAGTCCGGCCTGAATAAACTTCGGCCATGATTTCCCTGAACGAGAACCCAGTCAAACGGTCAGGACGAACAAACCGTTCCGCCCGGAACGCTTCCAGCGCAAGGCTCTCCCAAACTGTACGCATCCGGTTTTCACCGATGCAATGCACCGCGTGCATCACGCCGGCATTTGCGGCCCCTGTAGTATGGTTGTAACGCAGGGCACGGCCAATCCGGTAACGCCGGTCACTGATGCACGAAAGAGGTAGCGCCCCGGTGGCAGATCGAGACGAGGTCCAGACCGCACGCTGGCAGGCCATCCGCGAACGGGTCGGGATGTATCTCCGGGGTCTGCGCCTCCAGTCCGGTGCGACCAGCCAGGCACGCCTTTCGACTGACTTGGAAGCCCTTGGCTACCGGATGACCCAAAGCATGGTCTCACGGTACGAACAAGGCATCCTGGACGCGCCCCTCTCGCTCGAACGCCTCGCAGGCTGGGCGTTGTGTTGCCAAGGGCTGTCAGCGCCGATGTTCATGGACCTCATGTCACTGGTTGGTTTCCACCTACCGTGGTCAATCGGCGACTTGCAGAGATTTGACCAGTTGCTCATCCGGTATCGCGCCCTGTCCCTACCAGATCAAGTGGTATTTCGACGAAGCCTCCTGTGGCATGTCCTTGGCCTGCGCGCGAATGAACACGTTGACGGTGGTGCCGGAGCGCCTTGCCACCCAGGCGCAAGCACCGCCCGACAATCAGAGGGACTGACCTTGAAAGCATCGGGATGAGTGCGATGATGCTCCCTCCAGGCCAGCTTGCCCGGATGATTTCCGACGGGTTGAGACACGCCCGCTCGCAGTTGGGAAGTGGTGAGACCAAGCCCTCGGAGATTGCGTGGATTGTCCAGAAATTGCTTGAAGAAGGCGGTGTGCACTGCGAGACGACCCCGTCGATGGAGGATCTCAAGGGGTTCCTGATCGCCTCGCCCCGTGGCGCCGAGATCACCGTCTCCGCACGGCTCTCCGCTGACGAACGTCTGGACCTGTTTGCCCACCTTCTGGCGCGCGCAATGGTTGAGAACCTGGATGTTCGCGCCCGGAGTGTTCTCAAGCCAATCTGGTCGGCGGCATTCGGCCCGGCGCCGGCGTCCTCAGGGACCGAAAAGGCGTTCACCAGTCACCTCGCCTACATGGATGGACGCGCCCCGCAGGACGAAACACGGACATCGCGGCGAAACGCGGCCGTCGCCGCCTTCCTCACACAGGCGATTCTTGATGGACACTTGGAACTGGCACCCCGTTATGCCTATGGTTCGGAGAGCGAAGCACTCCGCCGACCAGGTCTCCGTCCGGCGCTCGGACGGCTTGTACTCGACTTGTGTCACCGTTTCAGTCTGGCACTCTTCTGGCGTTCGTCGCGATATCAGAAATTGCGTGCCAACCGTCAGGTGACCGAGGTTGCTTCACACATAGAAGGCATGGTGCGCCGCGCATACGCGGTGTGACAGGGCTGGCGGGGCTTTCTCGACGCTGAGGCTAATGGTGGCTGGGTCCCCCACGGGTCAGTGGCGCCAACCGAACCCGAGGCCAGCCTAATCTCGGGCTCCACCTCATCGTGGTGCTGACAACAGGTTATTCGTCGTCAGGACAACCGCGTATCCTTTGCGCGGAGGTGCAACATGGCCACACCGACGCACCCGACCGGCAGCCGCACCCCCAACCGGTTGATCCACGAGACGAGTCCGTACCTGCTGCAACACGCTTACAACCCGGTCGATTGGTATCCGTGGGGGGAAGACGCCCTGGCGATGGCCAGGCAGTCAGACCGACCGATCATGTTGTCGATTGGCTACTCGGCGTGCCATTGGTGCCACGTGATGGAACGCGAGTCCTTCGAGGACGAGGCGACCGCACGCCTCATGAACTCCCTCTATGTGAACATCAAGGTCGACCGTGAGGAACGCCCGGATCTTGACAGCGTCTACATGCAGGCAGTTCAGTCGCTCACAGGGCACGGCGGTTGGCCAATGACCGTCTTCCTCCTTCCTGATGGGACACCTTTCTACGGTGGCACGTACTTCCCACCCGAACGACGCCACGGCATGCCGGCCTTCAGGGACGTGCTGACATCGGTGGCAAACGCATATCGAACGCAGCGGGCTGACGTGCTGCAAAGCGGACAACAGCTTCGGGAGATGATCGCACCGGCGAACCTTGCGCCTGCGGATGGGTCAGGCCTTTCGCTTGAGTCTCTTCGCGCCGCCGAAACTGCATACGCGAAAACGTTCGATGACGGTGACGGTGGGTTCGGGCGTGCACCGAAGTTCCCGCAACCTGCCAACTTGGAGGCCTTGCTGCGCATCTGGCGCCACACGGCAAACCCCGCGACCCTGCAGATGGCAACCTTCACCCTCGATCGCATGGCGCAAGGCGGGATGTACGACCATCTTGGAGGCGGATTTCACCGGTATTCGGTGGACGCCGTATGGCTCGTGCCGCACTTCGAAAAAATGCTCTACGACAACGCCCAGTTGGCCCGGGTCTATCTCGCCTCATGGCAGGCAACCGGAAACACGTACCACCGGGATGTCTGCCGCGAAATCCTCGACTACGTGCTACGGGAAATGACCTCGCCCGACGGGGGGTTCCACGCCACCCAGGATGCGGATTCCGAGGGTGTCGAGGGCAAGTTCTTCGTGTGGACACCTTCAGAAGTTGCTCAGGTCGTCGGCGACACAGATGCTCGCGTCGCATGTGCCTGGTTCGACGTCACGGATCGTGGAAACTTCGAACACAAGAACATTCTCCACACGGCTCGTGATCGAGAAGCCGTTGCCGCAGAACTCGGCATCGCACGTGTGGAACTGGACAGCACGATTGCCCGTGTTCGCGCCTCCCTGTATCAGGCACGAGAATCCCGGGTGAAACCTTCGCGCGATGACAAGGTCATCGTGGCATGGAATGGCCTGATGATCCGTGCCTTTGCCGAGGCCGGCGCAATCCTCGACGACGCCAGGTACCTGGACGCAGCGCGACACGCCTCCGAGTTCATTCTCACCACGATGACGTCCGCAGGGGACGAGAGCGAACCGTCGGGAGATTTCCGTCTCAACCGCACCTACAAGGATGGGCAATCGCGCGTGAATGCCTTCCTGGAGGACTATGCGTGCCTCGGCGCGGGTCTGCTCGCACTGTACGAGTCCACGGGCGAGGTGCGATGGTTCCTGGCGTCGCAAGCGTGCGCATCGACGATCATGAGGCACTTCCGTGACACCGAACATGGTGGGTTCTTTGACACCAGCGACTTTCACGAAACACTGGTGACCCGCCCAAAGGACCTGTACGACAACGCCGTCCCTTCCGGGTCATCAGTTGCGTGCGAACTGGTCCTTCGCCTCGCCTCGTTTACAGGCGACGACACCGACGCTACCGTCGCACGGGACCTTCTGGCACGCCTCGCCAAGCCGATGGGCACTCACCCAGGGGCATTCGGGCATCTTCTCTGCGCGCTTGACTTCGCGGTGTCTACGCCGCTTCAGGTGGCAATCATCGGAACCGAGGATGACCCAGGCGCAACGTCCCTGATCCGGGAATTCCATCGCACGTACAACCCAAACCGGATCATCGGTATCGTCCGCGGGGACATGGACGCGGCCATCGCGACCGAAATCGTGCCCTTGCTTGCAGACCGTATCGTGATCGGAGACCAATCTACGGCATACGTGTGCGAACACTTCGCATGTCGCTTGCCGACGAACGACCCATTGGAACTAGCGAGACAACTCGCACAGTGAAACTGTGTTCCCCTCACTGACCCAGTGAGGGGAACTTCTGCTAGTCCTCGGCAACAGCCAGCATCTCTTCCTGCTGCTGCAGGGCAATCCGCGCGGCGTCCTTCTCACGGGTGCCGGGGGCAGCACGGACCGCATACCGGGCAGCGATGCGCCCGAGTTTCTCGTGCTGCGCGATGATCTTCCGCTGCGCATCGCGAGCTGTCTCGGCCTTGGGCATCAGTCCGGGGATGTCCCATTCCTTCCACAACTTGTCCACGACAAGGTTGAAGTAGTGATCCGGACCATAGACACCCTGCCGTGCCAAGATTGCGGAACGGGTGGCGTAATCCTTCATCCCGGCACCTGGCATCGCGAACTCAAGCATGATCTTCACGAGAGGCTCGACGTAATCCGGTTCAACTTCAAGGTGTGCCTTCACTGCGTCGCGGTAGAACGCCATGTGAAGGACTTCGTCACGCGCAAGGCGTCGCAGGGCGCGCGCCAAAAGCGCATCCTCGTCCTGGCAGAAATGCGCCACACGGAGGTAGAACACCTGGGTGGCCAACTCCTGCATTGCCGTGTAGGCAATCGCCTGGAAGTGATCCTCGACGTGCGGTTCCCACCCGACCCGGACGATCTGCTTCCGCAGCCTTGACCGCTCGCGGTGATCGCCATTGTCTCCAAGGAGGAGGTAGGTCTCCAGGAGCATCCCGTGTTGGTCTTCCTCGGAAGTCCAGTCGTGGATGAACTCCTGCATGGGCGCCAGTGAACCCTTGAAGATCTGGGTCAGGCCACTGGTGAACCAAGGAAGATTGACCTCGGTAAAGAGCGCCGTCTCGACTGCCAGGTAGACGGTCGGCGACAGTTTCGGCAAGAAGTCCGGATTGGCACGCAATTCCTTCAGGGGAAGGAACTCATGGTACGCCCAGTCGACCTTGGCAGTCCGCTCACGATGGCGCTCCAGGAGATCGCGCATCTTCGGTTCGAGTGACGGGATCAGGTTTGCTGACGTCAAAGGTCGGTCCTTTAGGTGGCAGATACGGCCACGAGGCGTCGGTTTCCGGATGCCGGCAACCGTGGAACCAATCCCCACCCCATCGCCCGGTGATCCAAAACCACTTGACTTGCCCCACCCCATCGCCGAGTGGTGACACTCCGCGATCATCTGGATGGATGCAGTAGGTTAACGGATTGGCGAGGGGGTGCGCGTCAGGGGTTTACCCGACGCGACGCAGTTGTTCTGAGGTGAGAGATTTGCGCCAACCTGCAAGTCAATCACGGCGCGACAATCATGCCCGGGATCATGCCGGCAGCCTTGCCTCCATCAATGGGGATGGCAGCGCCCGTGATATTCCTTGCGCTATCCGAACAGAGGAACGTTACGAGGTCGGCCACCTCGTCCGCGGTACCGATCCGCTTGAGCGCGGTCTGTCCGGTTACGTAGCGGTCGAATGCGGCACTATCAGGCGCGTGTGCCCGCATGACCCCGATCATCGGAGTTTCGATCGGGCCGGGACAAATCGCGTTGACACGGATACCTTGCGGGCCATGGCCAAGGGCGAGGCTCCGGGTCAGGCCAATAATGCCGTGCTTGCTCGCGCAGTAGACCGGGTCGCCAGGTCGTCCGATGATGCCGGCGTTGGACGCGTTATTGACGATTGCACCTCCGCCGGCTCGTGCCAAGTGCGGAATCGCAAACTTGCACCCAAGGAAGACGGACTTCAAATTGGTGGCAATGGTGGCATCCCACTCTTCCTCAGTCACGTCGGGCACCATCCGAACGAGGTTGATCCCGACGTTGTTGAAAAGTGCATCGAGATGCCCGTGAGCATCTACGGCGGTCTGGATCAGACGAGCGACAGCGTGTCCCGACGTGACGTCGGTGGGCACGAACACCATTGTTACGCCAGTAGCGTCACTGATGAGCCTGACAGTCTCGCGTCCGCCGACCTCATCTTGGTCGCCGCCAACGACATGAGCACCCTCCCGCGCGAATGCAAGCGCGGTCGCCCGCCCAATCCCGGAAGCAACCCCGGTAATGACCGAGACCTTCCCCACAAGCCTTCCCATCCGCTGTGCGGCCATCGCCATGCGCATCACCTCCGATCCCTCTCAAGATAGGAGATGCGATGCGCGGGAGGCGAATGGTAGTCGCGGGCGGTACCATCGCCGCGGAGGTGCACTACGATGGCTGACACGCGTCCGGTGGTGTTCTGTTCGTGGGGGTTCCCGGAAGCCGGGATTTCGTTGCTCAGGGAACACTGCAACGTACACGTGTGGGATGGGCCAGATGGCGCACCGCGCGAGGTCCTGCTTCGGGAATTGGCAGATGGAGCGGCGGCCGTTCTGGCGCTGCCGCCATCGGACCGATTGAACCCCGAAGCGATGGCAATCGCCCCAAACCTCAAGGTCATTTCCGGATTCGGCGTCGGGTTTGACTACGTTGACGTTGCCGAGGCGACCAAGCGAGGCATCGCGGTCTGCAACACACCCGGAACCCTGACCGAGACGACGGCCGACCAGGCATGGGCACTCATGCTGGGAATGGCACGCCACGTCCCCAAGGGGGACAGGTACGTGCGTTCCGGCGAATGGAAGAAGTACGAACCGGCGTTGCTGCTTGGCACAGACATCCACGGTGCGACCCTCGGGGTGATCGGCATGGGCGCAATTGGCACCGCAGTGGCGCGGCGCGGCAAGGGCTTCGGCATGCGCATCCTGTACTCCGGACGCACCAGGCGACCGGAAGCCGAGGCAGAAACCGGTGCGACATACGTGCCCATGGATGAGCTCCTTGCCCAGTCGGACTTCGTGAGCATCAATTGTGCGCTGAATGCGGAAACACGGGGGATGATCGGCTCCCGTGCACTGGGCCTCATGAAGCGGACGGCAATCCTGGTGAATAGCGCGCGCGGAGCAATCGTCAAGCAGGCGGAACTGGCGTCGGCCCTCCGTTCAGGAACGATCGCTGGTGCCGCAATTGATGTGTTCGAGGTTGAACCAATCGCGCCAGATGACGCACTCCTCGCGTGCGACAACGCCGTTTTCGCACCACATCTCGGGAGTGCCACCTTTGCAACGCGGTCAAAGATGTCGCGTCTTGCCTGCGAGAACATCATCGCCGTGCTTCACGGGCATCGTCCGCCATTCCTCGTAAACCCGGATGTGTGGAAGCACTAAGCCAAGACGGGCACCACCGCCGTGGGGTCCATACGCGAAATGGCCGGTCAATCGCCGCGCCCGGTTCCTCGGCCGGCAGCGTTGACCGCCGCGCTGGGATGATTGCGGCGAAACGAACCTCGTCCCGAATTGGGCGGCGGACCACAACTTGTGACTTCAGCTTGGATATCGACCCATGACGGAAAGGTCCTGAACGAACCACTCTGCCGGATGTGGTGCGCTTGGTATTCAGCCCGGTAGGGCGCTCCCAAGTCGCGTGTGCCCCGGATAAGATTTTGCTGTGATTACTTGGACGGCGCTTCTTGTTGCGAAGTCGATTTGAGTTATTTCACTATGACAAAGTACCTGACCTCGTTTTCTGGTTCAGGGATGGGTCACATTGCACCGGAAGATTTTCCAGCTGTTTCGGAGGCTTCGCATGCAGTAGTCCGAGAGGCTTAGCGTAGAGGCGTCCGGGTTTTGGGTGGAGGGATCAACGAGGACGTCCCATCGATCATCGTCTCTGGTAATTGGACTGTCTCTTCCGAAACGTATCCTCAAACCACAGAGTTTACTGGTGGGTTTACCGTTCTTGACGTTCCTAGCAAGGAAGAGGCGATCCGGTGGGCCGCGAAAATTGCGGTCGCGTGCCGATGCGCGCAGGAATTGAGAGAGTTTCAGTACGACCCGGAATCAACATGATTTGGGGTTGATCATGATCTATTACTTATTTACTTATGAGTATTGTTACAGTATTTGCAATGTATCTGGAACGATGTGGAGATCTTGTTCGGCATGCTTCCGGTTGAGGCCCTTTCGCCGCTTGATGGACGTTACGCATCACAACTCACCGACGTGGCGTCGGCATTTTCTGAAGCTGCGCTCATCAGGGCACGTGTCCGCGTCGAAGTGGAGTGGCTCATCTGCCTGTCCTCCCACGCGTCCGTCACAGGGATCGCGCCCTTCACCACAGGGGAAGTTGCGTCGCTCCGCGCGATTGTCCACCACTTCAAGAGTGGCGACGCGGAACGCGTGAAAGCGATCGAGGCGCTTACGAGGCATGACGTGAAGGCCGTCGAATACTTCCTTGCCGACCATCTCGCCACCCTCGGATTGGCCGACAGGGTTCCGTTCCTTCACTTCGCACTCACGTCTGAAGATGTGAATAACCTTTCATATGCATTGCTTATGGCCAATGGCGTTCGGGAAGCGTGGCGGTCGCGCGCGACTGCTCTCATCGAGACAACAAGGGCACTTGCCGTCGCGACACGCTCGGCGCCCCTGCTTGCACTGACCCACGGACAACCCGCCACGCCAACAACTCTCGGCAAGGAACTTGCGGTCTTCGTGGCCCGATGGGAGCGTCAACTTTCCCACATCGACCGGCAGGAGTACCTGGGCAAGTGCAACGGTGCGACTGGCACCTTCGGGGCGCATCTGATCGCATATCCGGACGCGCCATGGGAAGAAATCTCGCGCGGGTTCGTCGAGGGTCTCGGCCTGACCTACGCACCACTGACGACACAAATCGAACCGCACGACTGGATTGCGGAGACCTGCCACGGACTGATCCGTTTCGGTCAGGTCACGCTCGACTTTGCGCGGGACATGTGGACCTACATTTCCCGCGGGGTCTTCCGGCAACGGACGGTTTCCGGCGAAGTCGGATCTTCGACCATGCCCCACAAGGTCAACCCGATTGACTTCGAGAACGCTGAGGCAAACCTGGGTCTCGCGTCGGCGCTTCTGGATCACTTGGCACTGAAACTGACTGTTTCGCGCCTGCAACGCGACCTGTCGGACTCGAGTGCCCTCCGCAACCTTGGTTCAGCAATCGGGTATTCAGCACTCGCGCTAGCATCGGCTGCCCGGGGACTTGGCCGGGTGGCGCCAGATCACGACGCAATGATGAGTGAACTCGACGCCCACTGGGAAGTGCTCGCAGAGGCAATCCAGACGGTCTTGCGCGCCCACGGCATCACCGAGGCGTACGAGCAGATGAAACTGCTGACCCGTGGCACCCGCGTCGAACCGAACGAACTGCGCAAGGTGATCGCCTCACTTCCATTACCCGACGATGCGCGAACCCGCCTGCTCGCGCTAGCCCCCGCAACGTACATTGGCATGGCAGACGATTTGGTAAGCCACA
The DNA here is from genome assembly GCA_009693165.1 of Chloroflexota bacterium. Classification (GTDB taxonomy): domain Bacteria; phylum Chloroflexota; class UBA11872; order UBA12225; family UBA12225; genus UBA12225. The sequence continues at coordinate 41,205 of SHXX01000001.1, read as the reverse complement.
TAGTGAGGTAGCTTGGCGCTCGCCGGGCCATCGCCTGCCGAAGTCACTTCTCGTAGCCTTGGCCCGACCCAGCGGTATGTCTGTGTCGTTCCAGCGTCGAACCCCAACACCTCCCCCAGACGTTCAGGCAAGCATTCCCCGCATCATGCCCTCGCGAGACGGGATCGAATTGCGTCAGCAAGAAGAGCGGTTGCAATCGGGTTAGGTCGATCATGCGGGATCACGATGTCGGCCTGTCGGCGCTGCCAGTCCGTGTAGTGCTGATTATTCGGTTGCACATCGCGCAGAAACCATTCGAGCGACTGTTCGATGGTCCGGCCTGACGTAGTGGTGTCGCGCTTGATACGTCGCAGGACCCGTTCCTCAACATCACAGTCAAGGAAGACTTTCACGTCAAGAAGGGCCTGGATCGGTGCATCGATGAAGAGAAGATGGCCTTCGGCGATCACGAGACGCGTCGGACCGACTTCACGGACTTCGGGCACACGCTGTGCCATGCCGGTGCCACGGCCAGGGAATGGCGTGGATTTGCCTTGCTTGAGAAGGGTCAGCGCCTCGCGAAGGGCTGGCCACGCGATCGCATCGGGACGGTTCGCGGTTCGCGCCGCCGGACGCGCATCCTCTGGCAAATGAAGGTAGTCCTGGAAATACTCATCCTGGCGGACGAGAACCAGGTCGACACCTGGATCACTTGCACGCAAAGTCTCGATCAGCGCACGGGCAAAGGTGGTCTTTCCCGACGAGGTGCCCCCGCAGATCCCTACCGCCAACGCCGCCACACCACGCGGTCGGGTCCAGGTGTCGCTCACTTCCCCGCGCACCATCGGTGGTGGAGACATGAGTCCATCTGCGTCAGACATAGTTCACGCCATACCAGAGGGCAGGAAGTGGCAGCGCCGATGCCAAATCAGCAGCGAGGGACGGGTCGCCCTGGGGAACTGAATGAGTGCCTTCGGGAGTGCCGAACAACCACGGACCCAGGGACGCATGATCGGCCACACGTATGGTCCGAGTTCCGTCGCCGATGCTGAACCCTCCACGCGCACTCCCCGCACGCTCGTCGGCCTCGAAGACCAGTCTGGACGCCAGGTCGTGACCTGTCCGGCCGGCAATTAGTGGGCGAACCTTGCCCATCAGACGTGGGAAGTCAACGACGCGGATCGTGCCCGATGACGCTTCCGGAACTCCGTGCAGGCCAGCGTGCCGAAGTGCCCGGACCAAGTCCATATCGTGACCACCCACATGCACTTCAGCGCGGGCTGCACCGTACCGGTCAATCAGTGCAGGCAGGGCATGCGCGACAGCATCACGAGGCCCGGCGTGCTCCACGACGCGCACGAACAGGGCGTCCTCTGCCTTGCGGTATCGCACCCGGTCTGGGCGGTGGACGACGACATACGCAATGACGCCGGAGCCATCGGCAACCCCCCAGAAATCCGACGGCGTGTTCATGACGATCCCACAATCGAACGCCCGTTCCCAGTCATCTCGAGGCCGAACGAACCGGACCGCCTCACGTTCATGGATCGCACCGAGTGCCCGGATGTCCGCAGCGGTCACGGGAACAAGCGCGAGTCCCGGTCGGGCAACCCCGGCGCGACCGGCGGTGTCGCCCGATTCCAGAATGAACCGGTGATCGACACCGACCTCCCGGCAACCAACCCGGGTATACAGCCCGCGACCGCCGGAGATCAGCATGAGGTCGACTCCGGCCGCCGACGCATGATCAAAGGCGTCCTGGACGCACATTGACCCCAAGCCCCGCCCACGCGCCTCCGGTGCGGTCGCGACGGCACCGATGCAAGCGACATTGATGACTGATCCAAGAAGAACCGCCGGACGTACGGTGAACCCGACGTGAGTGACGACTTGGTCGCCTTCGCGGATCACGCGCAAGTTCGCCCGATTCGCGGCATTGAACAATTGCGGGTAGTCGTGAAACATCTCTGGCCGAAACACGGTCGACACGAGATGGTCAAGCAAGGGCCATTCATCGCCACGAAGGGCACGGGGTCCATCGGGAGAGGCAGTCGGTTCGGCAACCATAGCCAGTCATCCTTCCTCGCGCGCCGATGATACTCGTGAACACGCGCGCTGAAACCCCACCCCATCATCCAGTGAATTCATTGGGGTTCGCTTGGCCCAACCCATCGCCAGAGTGACCCAAGCCCCTTGGAAGACAGGCTTGGCGGGCGCATCGATGCCCATGGTGAGGAGCGTTGGCTGGGAGTGCCAGTTCTGCCCAGCCACCTGACCATCATCAGAGGGAGCGGGAAGACTGGCCCACAATGGGGTAGCTGATTGGAAGTCGCTTCTCAACCATGGGCCTGACCCTCACGCTAGCGGAGGTGCTGGCGCAGTGCATCGCCGATGGCGACGGCCTCGCCGGCATGCAGGTTCTGCGGATTGACATACACGCCATGGTCACCGGCGTCACTGAGTTCAATGGATGGTGAACCGGCCCGCAAGCGCACTTGCAGGTCATTTCTTGAAAGTCGGGCGTCCTCACCCAAGGTGACTTCGGCCCGCGCCAATGGCTGACCGGCCTCGTTGGGCCACGTGCGGGTTGCCGTCACGCCCGGCAGGCCATGCACGGAGTCCACGATGGTCTTCACATCAGCTTCGTACTGGCAGACAAGCGCGACATGATCAAGCCCTAGGTACCACTCGACGGCGGCCACCATCCCGCATAGTTCTTCCTTGCCCACCTTCATGGGCCGCCCGATGAGCGCGTTGGGATTGCCTTGGCGACCCACCGCGTCGATCAGGTCGCGGCGGCCCAGAATGAGCCCAGCCGACTGCGGGCCACACAGGCCCTTCCCACCAGAGAAGATCGCGAGGTCGGCACCGAGGCCTAGGACGGATTGCGGTGCGTCTCCGGTTACACCCGCCTCATGCAGGGCCCGCGCCCAAAGGGCAGGCCCACCGTGACCGCTGAAGTGCCAGAGGTTCTCGACCGCAGGTATCTGGGCGGCTGCATCGACAATCACGGGCACGCCGTGGGCGTGTGCCAGCTCGATCACCTTTTCCAGCGGGAGAGCGCCCGGTGCGTGTGGCGCACCTGCGATGTAGAGGACCGCCGCGGTGGCATCGTTGAGGACAAACTCAAGATCGTCGGTGGTTGTCACTGCACCATGCGCCGCGGCCTGCCGGGAAGGACCGATTTCGACAATCTCGACACCAGTCGAACGGACGGCAAAGTCGTACCCGATCCTCTGGCAACGGTGCATGACCACACGTGTCGGAGCACCCGCGATACGTTCCGGACGAGGCAGCGAGGCCATGATCTCCGGGTCGTCTCCGCTTATGCAGGCGGCGGTCGCAAGGACCAATCCGGCAGCGGCTCCTGAACAGACGTATGCGGCATCGTTGCGGGTGAGTTCGGCGATGCGTCGTCCAACTGCCGCCTGCAGCTGATCAAGTGGGACATATGCAGAGGCAGCGTCGCGCATCGCATCCAGCACCGGCGGAGGCATGAGCGACCCGCCAAGTTTGGTGACTGTGCCAATACCGTTGATTACCGGCGAGATGCCGAGGCGGCTGATCAGGGAACCGGCAGGATGTTTCGCAACCACGATCACATTTCCTTCGAGAGGCGATGATACCCGCGTGTCGCTTTGCACGCGTGCGACACGCCTCCTCACTGGCTAACGGGCATCCCTGAAATCGCGCGCCGTTGCCCACCGGAAGGCAAGTACACCCGCTGCCCATCCGCAAACTGGCTCCCTCCGACATGCGCATCACCGCGTCGCGCTGCGACATCAACTGGGCCGCGGGGACAGGCCACTTGCCTATGGCGGTTGCGCTACGACGCCGGCGGGCGGGCGAGGACACCAGCATCGTCCATCGCGTACGACGCCCACTCCTCCCGGCGTGTCTCGAGTTCAGCGATCATCCCTGTCTCGTCAACTCCGGACTCGATCAAGAGATGCGCTTCAGAGAGGACGCGTTCACGGTGCCGCTGGTGGGCCTCCCGATGCGCCGTTCGCGTCAACCGTGCGATCAATCGACGCGCAGCGTCCTCTTCGCCCGACGCAGTCGATTGATCCGACCCGTCGGTTGCAAGCATTTCGGCAACTTCATCAGCCAACGACGCGCCATCACTGACGGTCCCGTCCCGCCGTGCCTCCTCGGACCGCTGCGCCCACGTCGCATAGGGAACCGGAAAGGCCAGCAGTGCGGCCTCGGCGTCCCATCGCCCACGACGTGCCTCGAGTGCCGTGGAAACCGCCTCGATAAGGGCATCTGACGTGCCCGGATGGCGGGAGGCAACCCGTCGGAGCACGGAGACCACATCACGAGGGTTCCCAGATGCATCCAAGTGTTCGGTAGACGGGAGGAACAGGCGCCGGCTGATGGCCAACAGTGCGCCTCGCAACCCGTTGCCAACCCGCCAGCAGCGTTCGGCGACCGCGATGTCGACCGAATCAAGGTCAATCCCATCGCACTTGGCAACGACTGCCGCCTCAGGCCAACCTGCAAGGCCGCTGAGGAAGTCACGGGCGGTAATCGGCTCCAGATGTGCCTGGAAGCCGAGGGCTGCACCCGCGTCCGGTGCGCCGGAAGGTTCGTCACGCCGGCGGCTCCGGTACGGCAGCCTCGGTGGCGGACGACCACTTCGGCGACGCTGTTCGATTTCCTGAAGGAACCAGCGGTTGAACCCGGAATCAGGTGCAACGAACAACCCCTCAGTGATTGACACGGATTCCCAGTCACCGGCAAGCGCCAATCGAATGGCTTCCACGGCCATGTCATGGCCTTCGCCAGACGTCGTCACCTCGGCAAGGAGCGCACTTTCAACCGCAGGAAACCCGGAAGCGATGCGCCCGAAGCACGCCTGCAAGCGCACCTTTGATGTCTGGGCACGGTCGGCGGTGTCCAGACTGACCTTGAGGTCCGTGGCCCGCAATGCGAGTTTCGGGCCGGACGAGGTTGCAATCTGGCCAATCAACAGCAAGTCAGGAGCAGATACGCCGGCGCGTTGGAGGATCTGGCCCGATTGTCCTGAGTCCAGGCAGAGAATTGAAACGACCTGCATTGAGCGCCCACCACCAGTGGGGACCGTCCAAGGAAGGCGTCGGCGTAGCAGATCCGGCCCGACGACTTCCCATCGATCACCGATGTCGCGCGCGGCTGTTCCCCAGTTGCCGATCCGCCGGCTGAAGTCTTCGGCGTCGGCGTTCGTCGGCGCTGATGTGCCGACTGCAATCAACGGAGTGGGTGCCGAGGGAGGAGGCGTCGGTATGCGGGGTACACCGGGCTTCCGGTTTGACGGACCTATATCGCTCGCACCCAGATGAGAACTGGCGGCCGCCGCCGGTGAAACGGGCTCGTCGCCGTTCTGCATGGGAGGAGTATTCGTCATCTGTAGCCGATCATGCAGACTTGCCGGTCAATCGATTGACGAGATGCCAGCGGAAGCCTTCCGTGCGCAGGGGCGACGAACCCGCGCCGTGTAATCACTCGTTCCATCTGAGACGCGGCCACCCGAGACCACGAGCACTTCGCAGCCTTCGGGCGACCCAGGCACCACCGTATGGACGGTCATCGAAACGCATCAAATTGCGTTGGCACTGACTTTCGCAGCACCATCATGCACACTCCGCCTAGCGGGCAATGATGCCCGCGGACCACGACGCCGCTCCGCGCAATCACACCGCGAAGAACACGCACACGAGGCCTGCCATGTCGGCAACAACAGAACCGGAGAAGTCCCGCACCCTGTCCCACGTGCTTGTGACCGGCGGCGCCGGGTTCATCGGCAGTGCATTCGCCCGGAACTTCGTGGTCTGGCACCCAAATGCCCGCGTCACGGTTGTTGACAAGTTGACCTATGCGGGCAATCTGAACAATCTGGCCCCGATCTGGGAGAACCCGCGCTTTCGGTTCGTCCAGGCAGACATCTGCGACTTCGAATCGATTGCACCCCTCGTCGCCCAGGCAGATGCGGTCGTCAACTTCGCGGCCGAAAGCCATGTGGACCGGTCTCTGAACGATCCTGATGTCTTTGTCAGGACAAACGTCCTGGGAACGAACACCCTGCTTCGCGCCGCCCGTGCCGCTGATGTGGCACGGTTCGTCCACATCAGCACCGATGAGGTCTATGGGCATGTCGCAACCGGAGCAGCCGCCGAAGATGCGCCCTTGAAGCCTCGAAATCCGTACTCGGCAAGCAAGGCCGGTGCCGAGCTGCTCGCGTTCTCCTACTTCACCAACTTCGGACTGCCGGTGATGGTCACCCGCGGATCAAACACGATTGGTCCGTACCAGTACCCGGAGAAGGCGACACCACTCTTCGTGACCAATGCAATCGACAATCTTCCCATGCCAATCTACGGTCGGGGCACCGCCATCCGTGACTACCTCTACGTTGACGACCACGCCGCTGCCATCGATCTGGTTCTGCACCACGGGACACCAGGGGAGGCGTACAACGTCGGCAGCGAGGATGCGTTGAACACGGTTGACTTGGCCCATCACATCCTGTCACGCCTTGGAAAGCCGGAGGAGTTGATGACCTTTGTCACCGACCGGCCCGGGCATGACCTTCGCTATGCGATCGACAGCACGAAGCTGCGCGGCCTCGGATGGCGGCGCGCCTACGACTTGCCCGCGACCATGGACGCGACTGTGGGGTGGTACTCGCGCAACGAGCCTTGGTGGCGACCGATCAAGTCGGGCGCATTCCGCGAGTACTACAAGCAGCAGTACGGCAAGGAGCTCGCACCGTCTGGAACTCCGGCAACGCCCGCAGGCAAGGCATGACGGATCCCTACCGCATCGTCTGGCCCCTCCTTCGTCAGGTTGATCCGGAGACTGCGCACCGTCGGGCACTCCAAGCGCTTCATGTGAGCGAGTGCATTCCTGGACAGCTCGGGATCCAACTTCTGGAAAGGGCATTCGCGGTTCGCGACCCACGCCTTGCGGTCAATGCATTCGGCCTGCGGTTCCCGAACCCGGTTGGCCTGGCAGCCGGGTTGGACAAGGATGCCCACGCGCCCGGTGCGTTTGCCGCGATCGGATGCGGGTTTGTCGAGATTGGGACGGTGACCCCACTGCCACAACCCGGAAACCCCCGTCCGCGCATGTTCCGCCTCATCGAAGACGCGGGGATCATCAACCGGCTCGGGTTCCCGGGTGTGGGTGTGGAACGCGTGCGGGCACGCCTCTGGAAATGGCGCGATGGCCTACCCGGTGGCGCCATCCTCGGGATCAACATCGGCAAGAACGCCGCGACACCACTTGAAGCGTCGACCGCAGACTATGTCGCGGTATTCGACGCCATCTACGACTTGGCCGGGTACGTCGCGATCAACGTGAGTTCGCCAAACACTCAGGGCCTGCGAACGCTCCAGGCGCGGGATGCCTTGACCACGATTGCCGGCGCCGTGATTGCCCGCCGTGAACGTGCCCGGCAGGGAAGTGGCCGGCGGATACCGGTCCTCGTCAAGATTGCACCAGACCTCGACGAAGCATCGCTCGCAGCCGTCATCGAGGCGTGCCGGGACACGGGTGTTGACGGCCTGATCGCCACCAATACGACCACCGACCGGGCGGGCCTGGTGTCCCATCATCGCGGAGAGACCGGAGGCCTCAGCGGCGCGCCACTGTCCAACCGTTCCCGGGCGGTACTCGACTGGTTGGTTCGCGAGGCCGGTTCAAGCCTGCCGATCGTCTCGGTAGGAGGCATCATGACTGCGGAAGACGCGCGCCAGCGACTGGACGCAGGCGCCACTCTTGTGCAGGTCTACACGGGGATGGTCTACGCCGGGCCGGCGTTGCCGGGCGCGATCTGCCGCGCACTTCTGGAACAGTGACATCATCGAGCCAATATCACGGCCAGATGGCCCATGGATTGAAAGTAGCGTCGCCGTGACCGAACACGCCGCCCCCACCGAACGCGCGCACCTCTTCGCCTACCTGTACCGCCTGCGCCTGATCGGACGCTGGGGGCTGATGCGAAGCACGGTTCCCGAAAATGTTGCCGAACACACCTACCAGGTCGCAATCCTGACCCACGCGCTGGCTACGATTGCCCACGACGTCTTCGGGCGGACCGATGTTCCCATCGACCGGGCAGTCACCTTGGCACTCTTCCATGATGCAACCGAGGTGATCACGGGGGACATCCCGACGCCAGTGAAGCACCACAATCCTCGCGTCCACGCGAGCCTGCGTGAACTGGAACACCTCGCGGCCGAGCAACTGACCGGGCTGGCACCATCACCCACGCGCGACACCTACCGCGCCCTGATCACTCCAGGCGCGACTGACGCCGAGGCGTACCGGTGGGTCAAGGCGGCCGACAAGCTGGATGCCTACCTCAAGTGCCTCACCGAGGTCGCCGCCGGCAATCCGGAATTCACCGTCGCGCGCAGGCAGCTTGAACGTGCCGTCGCTGACCTCGCCATGCCGGAGGTCGAGTACTTCCTCCAGCACTGCGCGCCGAGTTTCGCGATGACCCTGGACGAACTCGGTGAACCCTGACCGCCCACGGTCGCTTACCCGGCAGCGACGCGCATCCCCTCGAAACGCGCTCCAAGGGGGCCGACGAACACGCCTCCGCCCCCGAAACCGGAGATCAGCGCCTCCTGCATCTCCTGCGCAAACTGCACCGACGCGAATGCATCGAACACGTTTCCCGCAAGCGCCCCTCCCTTGATCGGGCGTACTTCGCCGTTTGGAAGGTATTCGTAGCCCAGACGGATCTCGCAGCCGACGTCCCCGGTGATGTCATCGACGTTTGGCGAGGAGAACGCGACGATCTCCACCACCGGACCACCCGCGGACCGCACCAGCTCCGCTAGTGGTGTCGTCCCCGCCCGCACCACCACGGCACCCGGATCACCCGTGACCGGAACCCCGAGGTACTGCGCGTATCGCGACGTTGCGTGCCTGGCAACAAGGGTCCCGCCAACGATCAGGTCGGTGTCACGCCCGGGCACGCCATCCCCATCAAATGCGTGACTGCTGAGGCCAAAAGGGCGCAACGCGTGCGACGACAGCTGCAAGGGATCACCGACCATTGCGGGGTCGCCAAAAACCGTGTGGTCCGGTGTGAACCTCGAAAGCTTCATGTACGCGGCCTGCGCGCCAGCGTGGAACATGAATGGGTCGAAGAAAGGTGGCAACGCGGAACCGCTGACCACGACCGGACCATCACGCGTCTCGGTCGGTCGCGCGCGCAAGGTGTCCCGCGCGAACCTCGATGCCTCGGCAACCTGCGAGGCAAGCCGAAGGTCGGCAACACGCCTTGCCTCAACTGGCCGGAATGTCTCCGCCTCAAGCGTAGGGTCATCACTTTCGCCCCGCGCAAGCAAGGCAATCTCGACCGCAAGGTGCGTCGTCTCGGAGGAGGCATGGATGCCCCGACTTGTCCGGAACTCGCGGTCGGAGACGGTGACGAAAAACTCGCCCGCCGAGAGTCGGACCCCGGTAGATGCCTCACGGTCACACGCTTCCCAGACCTCCTCTGCCATCTCCCAGACGGCCCGGCGCGTGCCATCCACTGCCGTGATCTGAGGATCTGCGAGGACAACGGTGGGAAGCGTTTCGGGTGACGGGAGTTCGTAGTGTGGGTTGTGCACCAGTGACGCCATCATGATGACTTCATCCAGGCGTGCATCCAGGTGCGCGGTATCGCCTGGCACAAGCTTTACTGAGGAGACCCCTCGCGCAAGACCGCCATTCCCGGGTTGACGACCATCCGGCCACGGGTGGTCATGGAAGACTGTGACGGTGAAATCCTCGGTCGTTACCTCTCGCGTGTTCTCCACGTCGCGACCGATCACATAGAGTTGTGTCCCGTGCCGCCGACGCCTCGTGAGGGTCCATCCGGCAATCTCCCGGCGTCGCGACAAGGCTTGCACGATGATGTCGGCAGCAAGCGTTCTGGTGAGCATTCGGATTCTCCGTCGTGCTGAAATCGACTACGCCAACTGCAAACGAGTGCGAACGTGCGGGCCGCCGTCCCCCACCGTGATGTACTCCTTCCACCCCTTCCCGCATCTGCCCGGATGAAGGTGGAAGTCATTGGCAACCATCGTCACGTCACCAAGCACATCGGGAACGTATCCCGTGATGCTCACTGGTGCGAACAGGACACCGGTCGGCTTGCCATGCCGGTACTCTCGTGCGAAGTGGGCGCCAACCTGGATGCCCCAACCCTTCGGATCCTCCATGCCATTGGCCCCCTGACAGATATACAACCCGTGGTCAAGGCTTCCGAGGACCTCATCGACCGAGTGCCTGCCTGGCGTGAAGAACGTGTTGGACATGCGCGCGTACGACTTGCGTTCAAAGCTTTCGCGACGACCGTTCGCTGTCCGGGCAATCCCCAGCCGGGTTGCCGAATAGAGATCGGAGAGCCCACCCATCAGGATTCCATCGCGAATGATGCATGTGGGAGAAGACGATTGGCCCTCATCATCGATGAAGTAGGTGCCATTTGCACCAGGGACTGTGGGATCGTCGATGATCGTGACCAGGTCCGACCCGACGCGCTTGCCGATGTAGTGCGCACCGCGCGCGCGACCCTTGAGGAACATGTCTGTCTCGACACCGTGGCCGAATGCCTCGTGAGCGAGAATGCCCGCCACACTCGGGTCGACCACCGCATCGTAGATCCCCGGCTCGATCGGTTTGGCACCAAGGAGGGCGACCGCAATTTCCGTCACGTTTGCCAGGGATGCCTCGTCCACGTCGAGGCTTTCGAGTCCGCCGGTGCCACCGCGGCTGAGCCAGTTGTAGCGTCGCGCATTCCCGTCGGACACGAACACGGTGACGTTCAAGGTCGCACGGTGCACAACTTCCGTAATGAAGCGGGTGCGGTTCACGAACACCTTGGTCTCAATCGCATCCCCATAGCGTGCCATCGCCTGGACAACCCGGCGGTCAATCCGGCGTGCACGTTGCCGCAAGTCCTCGAAGCGCGCTAGCTTTTCCGCGAGTGAAAGACTGTCCGGTGATATCCCTACCGGCGTGACATAATCGGCGGAAAGTGGATCCCCGGGTTCAAGATTGACTGCATTGCGGTTGCGTTCGCGCCCGCCAACGCGCGTCCGACGCAACCCCTCGAGCAAACGACGGGAGGCATCCCGGACACTCGCTTCGTCAGTGGCGCCGACTGCGACTTCCTCGATCTCGCAGCCGTCCGACGCCGTAAGGACAACCCCCGCGGACGGATCCCTTCTTGAGACACCCTGTTCGGAATCGCGGAGGGCAAGCCGGACCCCACTCGACGACGTCGCCAGTGCCGAGGCGTATGGGACCGACCGCTCAAGTTCCGCAATCACATCGGGCAGATATGCGAACTGGGTGCGAAGGGTCGAAGGATTTGCGGATCCTCCACTTGGGGCGGGCGTGTGGCGTTGCGTCGACGGTGACATTCGCACTCCTTGGGACAAGGTTCCAGGTCGGCTGAGCTCAAATTCGGGCGGGACAATCCAGACAGATTGTCCCTTAGTCGTCAATGTCCCCACCCGGTGCGCGCCGTGGCATGCATGGGAAGGACGGACGAACACCTCAGTTGCCAAAGCGTACCGACCCCAAGGGGCAAGCAACGGGCACCTCGCACGTCCTTGCGTCGCGCGGGCGTGCAGGTATTCTGAGCGGATGGTGACGCGCGGACCTGCCACACCGCCGGCAACGACGGATGACGCCCCCAATGGGACCGGTGCGCCAAACCAGGACCGTGCCACGCAACTGCTGGATACGGCCCATCACGAAACGAGACCCGACGCCGGATTGACCGGCGAAGGCATGCCCGGTTGGCGCCGGACCTTCATCGCACTGATCATCGCGCAAACCATGTCGATGGTTGCGTTCGGGATGGCCCTGCCATTCCTCCCCCTCTATGTCCAGACGCTCGGGGTCGAGGACGAAGGCAACGCAATCCGTTGGGCAGGCGCGATGTCAACCACCGGAATGCTCGTCATGGCGGCCGTGGCACCGTTCTGGGGCGTCATGGCCGACCGGCGCGGTCGCAAGCCAATGGTTGCACGTGCATGCTTCGGCGGCGGGTTGATCGTCGGGGCCATGGCGCTTGCGCGTACCCCCTTGGAACTCTTCGGGCTTCGGACGTTGCAGGGTGGATTTTCAGGAACCGTCGCCGCGACCCGCACGCTGCTGACGAGCGTCGTCCCGGCATCGCAACTCGGGTTCACCCTCGGGATCATGCAAACGGCCGTCTTCGTCGGGAACGGTTTCGGTGCTCTTCTCGGTGGCTTCATCTCCGATGCGGCCGGTTACAAGGTGTCATTCCTGGCAACGGGTGCCCTCCTCGCCATCTCAGGGGTCACCGTCATGGTCTTCGTGCGGGAAAACTTCACGCCACCCGTCGCGGCCGATGCAAACGCCCGACACGGATGGCGAGACGCCATGGCGATGATCGAACGCACTCCCGGCCTCAGTGCGGTGATCGTCACCCTTTTCCTGGTGTCCGCCGCGCAGAACGCCATGGGTCCGGTCCTCCCTCTCTTTGTCAAGACATTGGTGGCCGACGCGCATACCCAAATTGCCTCGATGGCAGGACTTGTGCTGGGGATTACGGCAGTGACGAGTGCGCTTGCCGCGGGGTTCGGTGGCAGGATTGGCGACCGGTACGGGCATGGGCGCATGATGGCCGTCTGCGCAATCATCGGAGGCATCCTCTACATGCCTCAGGCGCTCGTCACCAGTCCCTATGAGCTTCTAGCGTGGCGTGGGCTGCTGGGACTGTTCACCGGAGGCCTGATGCCCGGGACAATGGCAATCGTTGCCCTGCGCACGCCTGCGGCCCATCGAGGATGGGTATTCGGACTGACAACGACGGCAACCGCACTAGGCAATGCCGCCGGTCCATTGGCCGGAGCGGCGGCCGCAACGGCATTGGGCTTGCGGGCAACCTTCGTGGTGACCGGGCTGATCCTGACGATCGCTGGCGTCTGGGCGGCATGGTCTACAGGTCGCACTGTCCGCGCGGCCACTCCAACCCTGTGAACCGTGGCCGTCCAACCCCGCGTTGCACACCTGCCCAACCCTGTAACCACCCGAACGCCACGAGTTTCGGGGTCACGCCCTCAAGGATTTGGCGAACCTGCCGATAGTTGTAGTGAGCGAAGGTCGCAGGGTCCCAACCGGCAGGGAAGCTGATGGGTCTGCGGTTCGATCGACGATCAAGCACACGCCACAAGCGTGCTGGGAGATCAGCGGGAGACCTTCCTCATCGTGTGCAGCGCGCCGAGAGGGAGCTCAGGCATGCCACAGCAGCGCCGTGCAGGGCGGCGGCTCAACTCGAGCTGTCGGCCGGTGGCTGCGCCGACCGGCGGGGATCGTTCGGAGGTTCGGGCTGCTCACGTAGCCCGGCTGAAGGAACTCGTCGCTGGCGGGGAATATGCGCCGACCGTCAACCGATTGGTGATTGCCCTGACGGGTCAGTCACTTGAGGCGCGGTGGGTGTAGTCGCAGGAACCGGATCAGACGGTCCGCCCTAGGCACAACTTAAAACGTCACACGGACCGGCACCTTCCGAAAGGAAAGTGCCGGTTGTGTGTGTTCAGGCGAGTTGGTTGCGGCGTCGCAGGCAGCGAGGCACCTGGCGTCGTCGGTAAGGTATGCCTAGAGACCAGCGACGTCGATTGCCAAGGCAACGTTGACGTGATGCTCGGCAAACCTGATCAGTTCGGTATGACGCTCATACCCGCGGGTCTGGACGTTGATGAGGTTGCAAGTGTCGGAGACAAGCGCCCGCGGCTCAATGTGCCAGGTGCCAGCATCGAAGGTAAACGCCTGCGTGCCATCCGCAACGAAGGCCACGATTGTTGTTGGGTCGAACCCATCCATGGGCTGATCGGGGGGAGCGACAACAATCACCACCGGCGCCCCGCCGAGAGGGATGAACAGCTGGCTATGGTCCATGTGGCGGTTGATGTTCTCGATCACTGCCGGGACGCGATGCGATACATGAAGCCGTGCAGTGAAGTCACCGTCCTTCCGGGTCAGGTCGGCCCGCGCGGTCGAGATCACCCTGCCATACGGCTGGAATGCCTCTGCCGTAAGCCGGGTCGCGTGGACGACGACGTGACGTCCTGTTTCAACGGTCTGTGTTGTCATGACGGGCAATCCTTCCGAGCCGGCCCAAGAACGTGCTTTTCCGTACCCCGCACGCATGCGACCGCGGCAGGATGCTACCCGACCCGCCAAGGTTCCGCGTATGGGCCAGTTTCCCCAACTCGACGCAACCACGAGCTACGTGACCGATACTACGAGCAAATGAGGATCGGAGAGATCTGCCGGTGCCCACGGATGATCGAGAAGCGCCAGCAACGCCGTTCGCCGTCCACCAGTTCATCTGCGGACCGGTTCGGACGAATGTCTACGTCCTGATCAATAATGAGACCCACGAGGCGGCCGTGGTCGATCCGGCACCTGATTCACGGGCTTTGATCGAACGCTGTCTCGCAAGCAACCGGGCAACATTGACGACCATCGTCCTGACACACCGACACTTCGACCATGTAGGTGAAGCGGGCCCGATTGCGGAGGCGACTGGCGCATCCATCGCGGCGCACATGAGGGATGTGGACTACCTCGCCGTGCCTCAGCGGACAAGGTTCATGCCGGGTTACGTAAATCCGGCCGCGCCGGTAGGCGTTCCCTTGGCCGATGGGGATGTCATTCACCTCGCGGGCGCACCATTCGTCGTGATGCACACCCCCGGCCACTCTGGCGGGGCGATCTGCCTCCATCATGCTGCGTCGGCAACGCTGTTCAGCGGAGATACCTTGTTCGCGGGCACGTTCGGCCGGTACGACCTTCCCGACAGTGACGCGAACGCGCTTCGAGCGTCGCTCATCCGCCTGGCCGGATTGCCCGGAGCGACGCGCGTCCTGCCGGGGCATGGGCGGGAAACGACGATCGGTGCCGAGGCGTGGGCGTCCGATCCACCAATCGACTGAATTCTCCATCCCTTGGATGGAAAAGCCATGCGCCTGGGTCACTCCCACCCAGGCGCGTGGGCATGTGGTCGGCAGAAGAAGAAGACCCCACCTTCCAATGACGGGATGCTGACCTGGGCGGTCTTTTCAATCGCCTCGATATCGAGGGTGATGGGCACTTCCTCGCTCACGAGGACCCCACCAGTCTCAAGCGCTGTATTCCACGTGAGGCCGAAATCGCTGTGATTGATCCTGGTCTTCGCCTCGAACCCGACCACGTTGAACCCATAGGGTGACCGGTTGAAGCCGGTGACCTCAGCGTCGAGAACAACCGGATGGGTCACACCCTTGATCGTCAAGTTTCCGTATACGTGATACCGGTCGCCGCCGGCGCCTTCGACTTTGGTGCTGAGAAAACGTCATGTGCGGGTACTTCTCGGCCTCGAAGAAATCACCCGACCTGAGATGGTTGTCGCGCATTTCGTTCTTAGTATCAACTGACGCGATGTCAATCGTGACGTCGATAGGGCTGTTCGCCGGGTGTTCGCGGTCAAGAACCAATGTGCCGGCAACGCCGCCCAACCGTCCCCGCACGGTACTCACCATGAGATGACGTACGGCAAACTCAACATTCGTGTGGCTGGAATCGATGTTCCAAGTTGATGCACCTGACATGTATGACTTCTCCGATCAGGATTTGGATACGGGTCGCGAGCTGGGCGGTCCACAGCTTCGCAGGCGGTGCGTTGCGCAATGTCACTTCTTTTCTGATAGTAAAGCATCGGATGTCGCATCATGCTACACTGGCCGAAGGGGAAGCATCCCCGGCGTACTGTGCAGCCGGAAATGCAATGACACGCGAAACGACAAAGGCAGCGCTTTCGCATCAATCGTCGCAATACGGCCAGTACTGCGGGGTTGCGCGCGCGGCGGCACTCATCGTGGACGTGTGGACGATCTTGCTCATCCGCGACCTTGAAAATGGACCGAGGCGGTTCTCCGAACTCGAGGCATCAACCGGGATCAGCCCACGCGTGCTCACCGACCGCCTGCGCGAATTGCTCGCGCGCGGGATGGTAACCCGGCGTATGTTCAACGAAATCCCGCCCCGCGTCGAGTACACCCTTACCGAAAAGGGGCTTGCGGCCTGCCCGGTGGTGGATGCCTTGCGGGCGTATGGCGACGCGTGGTTGATGTCAGACGCTTGCAGCAGATCTGACCAAGCGGATGCACCGGCGCCATCGTGCGAATCGATTGTGGACTCGCCTCTGGCCAACGCCTGAAACCGATGCGATGCCTGGCACACGCGACGCAACCCGTTGTCTGCCACCGATTACCATGATGCGGGCGTGTGAAGCACCACGCACCAGGATGGAACGGGCATGACAGGAACAAACAGCGTTCTCGGCGGTGGAGGATTCCACCATGTCGCCGTGCGGGTAGCCGACTTTGACGGCGCGGTGCGCTTCTATACGGAAGTGCTTGGGTTCAGCCCAAAGATCACGTGGGGCGAAGGAGACAAGCGGGCAGTCATGCTTGACACCGGCAACGGCAGCTACCTCGAGGTCTTTGCCGGGGGAACGACTCCTTCCACGACGGACGGACCAATCCTGCATTACGCAATCCGCACACACGATGTGGATGCGGTACTTGAGAACGCACGGGCTCACGGGGCCACGGTGACCGTTGAACCGAAGGATGTCACCATCCAGGGCACCCCATTCGCGTTGCCAGTCCGAATTGCGTTTTTCCGCGGACCCGCGGGTGGGTCAATCGAACTATTCCGCAACGAACTTACCTGATTCGCCACTCGGTGAGTGTTCCCGCCCCGGCTGAGCAGATGCCGGCGCGGGAACGGAGGTACTGCTCACGCAACCGCGGGACGCGAACTCCGACCGCCAGCATCAGATTCCCCCACCATGGCGGTCGGTTCGGGCGGGTAGTGGCCGTTTTCAGACGACGTATCGATCCCGACTTCCACGGTTTCCGTCGGCACACCGTCGAACATCGCATTGAAAGCTTCGGAATCGAGGGTCTCGTCGTGGATGAGCCTCTTGGCTATCTCATCGACCTTCGTACGGTGCTTCATGATGAGTTCACGGGCCGTCCGGTGGGCCCGCGCGATGATCTCACTGATTTCCTCGTCGATGGCAAGTGCGGTGGCATCGGAGTAATTCCGCGTCTCCGAAATGTCACGTCCGAGGAAGACCAGTTCTTCGCGCTTGCCATACGTTCGCGGACCGAGTCGACGGCTCATCCCGTAGCGAGTGACCATGCGACGTGCCATGTCGGTCGCCTTGTCGAGATCGTCACTCGCCCCAGTGGTCAATTCACTGAAGACAATCTCCTCAGCGGCGTGCCCACCCAACATGGCCGAGAGCATGTCTTCCATGAAGGACCGCGTCTGCATGTAGGAATCTTCCGGAGGCAGATACCGCGTGTAGCCACCGGCCATTCCCCGCGCGACAATGCTTAGCTTGTGCACCGGGTAGCAGTGCGGAAGCATCTTTGCGACGATCGCGTGGCCAACTTCGTGGTACGCGGTCACGGAGCGCTCACGCGCCGAAATGACCCGGCTGCGCCTCTCGGGACCGGCGATGACCCGGTCAATCGCCTCCTCGAGTTCTGAAGAACCGATGGCCTTCTTGTTGCGCCGGGCACTCAGGATCGCCCCCTCGTTCAGGAGGTTCATCAAGTCGGCCCCTGAAAACCCTGGCGTCTGCTTGGCGAGAACGCCAAGGTCGACGGTCTTGTCGAGTGGCTTTCCCCGGGCATGGACATCCAGGATTGCCTGACGGCCTCGGATGTCGGGGTTATCGAGGATGACGCGCCGGTCGAAGCGACCGGGCCGCAACAGTGCCGGATCAAGGACATCGGGCCGGTTGGTGGCGGCGAGGACGATCACGTTCGCGTTCGTGTCGAACCCATCCATCTCCACCAGGATCTGGTTGAGGGTCTGCTCGCGCTCATCGTGGCTTCCACCAAGGCCGGCCCCACGTTGACGCCCTACCGCATCGATTTCATCCACGAATACGATGCACGGCGCATTCCGCTTCGCCTGGTCAAAGAGATCGCGGACGCGGCTTGCTCCGACACCGACAAACATCTCAACGAACTCTGAACCCGAGATGGAGAAGAACGGCACGCCTGCCTCGCCAGCGACGGCGCGTGACAGGTACGTCTTGCCGGTTCCCGGAGGGCCAACAAGAAGGACACCGCGCGGAATGCGTGCCCCAAGGGCGGCGAACTTCTCGGGGTACTTCAGGAACTCGACGATTTCGGCAAGTTCCTGCTTCGCCTCATCGACCCCGGCGACGTCGCCAAAGGTCAGGGTCTGCTTGTTGCCAGTGAAGACGCGGGCGCGGCTCTTGCCGAAGCTCATTGCCTGGTTGTTCGACCCCTGCGCCTGCCGCATCATGAAAACCAGGAGGGCACCGAACACGATCACCGGCAGGAATGAGCCGATGATGCCCAGCCACGAAGTGAACTGGCTTGGCTCACGAACTTCGACCTTCACTTGTTCGAAGCGCACGCCATTCTGGTTCAGCAGATCGAGCACATCTGTCTTGTCAGACTTGATGGCCACCTTGCGTCCCTCGCTTGTGTCGGCAAGCAGGCGGTTGCCCTGCACCACGAGGGTGTCAACCCGGTTCTGCTTCGCATCGCGAACCACGATCGCCATCAGGTCGGTAATCGGGACCTGGGTCTCGCGCGACTGCGGACTGAACAAGGTAAAGAAGATCGCGAGGACCGCGACCATTATCACGAGGTAGACAAAACTGTTGCGCAGCCAGCGCGCGTCCATCTTCACGGGTTGGGTTTCCCGACAGGTTCCACAGAATTATACGGAGACTGCATGTCGAACCGATGACCGGCACGGCACTGGCACCACGAGTTCACGGAACCTGTCATTTCTGGCATCAATAGGGCGCATCGCTTCATCCGCCATAGACGGACTTTTTCAGGATGCCGATGTACGGAAGGTTCCGATATCTCTCCGCATAGTCTAGGCCATAGCCGACGACGAACCGGTCCGGGATCTGGAATCCCGTATATTCGACAGTGACGTCCGCCTTCCGCGCGACCTGCTTGTCGAGCAGGGTGCAGATCCGCAGCGACGCGGGATCCCGGCGTTCCAGATACTGCCTGAGGTACCGGAGGGTCATGCCACTGTCGACGATGTCCTCGACCAGGAGGACGTCCCGTTGCTCGATCGTCGCATCTAAATCCTTAGTTATGCGGACGATGCCACTGGATTCGGTGGAATTGCCGTAGCTGGACACCGCCATGAAGTCGAGTTCGACCGGGAGGTCGATGGCGCGGGCCAGATCGGTCATGAACACGACCGCCCCCTTCAGGACACCGATCAGGATCGGGGCGCGCCCTGCATACGAGGCACTGATCATCGCGCCGAGTTCGTCCACTCGGGCCCGAACCGCCTCCGAACTTATCAGGACCTGCTCGATGTCCGGGTGGGCCGGTGTGTCAGTCATCGTCTCTCCGATCAGCGCAGGCGGCACCCGCGGTCACATCACGGTGCCCGGTTTACCACACCCTCAGACCAATCGGACCCATCGACCGCCCGCGGATATGAACCGACCCGCGTGATAACAGCGGTTCCCTTGCTCACCGCGATCCGGTAGCCGTCCGCGATCTCGAGATACGCACGACCACGGCGACGGGCGATCATTGCGGTGGCGACGCGGAGGTGCGACGACTCAATGCGTTCGGGATCGGCGCCAAGCCGAATCAGGGCCGTCCGGATCACCGCAGTCTGGACAAAGGGTGCGTAACCGGCCAGCGTATGAATTGGCATCTGGACGCCGTGATCACATGGTTTCCAGTTGCGGCCAGCTGCATCGACGGCCTCTTCGGCTATCTCAGCCATTTCCCTGGTTATCGACAGCGACCGCAGGAATGCGTCGCGGAACCCGGGAGAGATCGCCTCCAATTCGGGAAGGACCCGTTGGCGGAGACGATTGCGGGGATGTCGCAGGTCATCGTTCGTCGCATCCTCGCGCCATTCGATACCCGCGTCACGCAGCGCCTTCCTGACGACCATCGCGCGTAGACCGAGCATTGGCCTGACGAGGACTGCTCGCACGAACGATGGGCGTCCCGACGACGTCAGTTCCACATCCAAGATTGCGTCGCCATGCGAGACACGGGACGACAAGGCCGGTGAATGAGGCACTGGGGAAACCGTATCCATTCCCGCGACCGACCCGGGACCGCGTCCACGCAACAATGCAAGGAGTGCGGTCTCCACCTGATCATCGGCAGTATGGCCCGTCATGATTGCTTCCGAACCAGTCGACGCCGCCAGATCCGCAAGGAACTGATAGCGGCCGTGACGTGCGGCCGCTTCCGGACCTCTTGTGACCGAAGTGTCGGCATGCGTTCCGGCCATTGCAAGGACGTGGACCGGAAGACCGAGGCGTCGGCCGAGGCGGGCCACAAACCTTGCATCCTCGGCAGCCTCTACCGGTCGCCATCCATGATTGACATGGCCGATGGCGACGCGGAACCCGAAGCGTCTCTGGAGTGCAACGAGGCTGCAGGCAAGAAACGTCGAGTCCGCACCACCGGACACGGCTGCGATCACCTTAGTGCCGCGATAGTCAATTCCGGTTGAAGCGATCGCTCGCTCGACAACTCGCACGGCCGATGCTCGTGACGAGAGGGCAGAAGTTGTCACGCAGTCCCGAACCGGACACGCCGTGCCATCTGGTCAGGGCCGACGTCCGAGGATGCCCTCGTCCGGTGCACCGAAGAAGAGACGGAACCATGCATCGAGTTGCCCAAAAGCTTGGCCAAACGGGCCTCTTGGTCGGACTGGAGGTGCATCGGGCACCCAGGCAACCTCATCTCGCTCGGGAAGCATGATGACGGCGTGATCACCGGGACGCACAAGGCTCAACTTCTCGCGCGACGCCACTTCGACGAACGCATCCGTCTCGAGATAGGCAATCCTTGTCTTCAGGGCAGCTACCCGTTCTTCGCGCTTGATGACATCCAGGCGGATTTCCTCGGCGCGCAGGCCAATCTGGTAACCGGTCAGGGAAACGGAGAAGAACCCTGTCCCCAAAGAGCCGCCGACCAAGATCAGCAGACTGGCCGCGATCATCACCGGAGAGAACGTCCGTGGCGCCGTGCGGATAAGAAACCTGCCAAGGAACAAGAACCGACGTGGAACAGGGGCGGCAGCGACGGCAACCGTCTCCTCACCCTCATTCAAGGCGTCCAACGCAGCGGGTTCACCTGGATCTCTCCGCCTGCCAGTTCCGTAGTCAACCACACGACGGTGGCTACCGGATGGGGTGGCCGAGCCAACCGGGTCGATGTTCAATGTGTCCATGCGACTCCTGAAACGGCCTCGATCTGCGCCTGGTGCGTGACTTGGCGCGTAATCACCGGGCGGACATCACGAACTGGTGGCGCCGTCGGGGTAGGTTCCGCGGTTGGAACCGGGGTCCCCGGTCCAGACTTGCGAGAAGGGGTCGCTGTCACTGGCGCGGGAGGCAACGCCACTGGGACCGTCGCGACCCAAAGGTCAAACTGGTTCGCCTCAGCCGCAACATAGGCGAGATACTGGGCATCCGGCGACCAGCATGGTCCGCGGACACCACCGTGGTACGTCACTCGTTGCTGACCCGATCCGTCAACGTTCATGACCCAGATGTCATGGGATGACTGAGACCGCACCGTGTAGGCGACCCTGGTGCCGTCCGGTGACAGGCATGGGTCGTAGGCGCCGTCTGCGTGTTCGGTCAGTTGCTTCCAGGGTCCGTTCGGCAAGGACGTGGACCACACCTGTGCCTTCCCCCCGCCGGCCCGGTAACTCACCAACACGACCGTCTTGCCATCGGGAGTGACTCCTGGGCGGTCGAGGCCTCCGTCATAATCCCGGGCGATCAGGAACGGCTTCTTGTTCCGCCCATCAAGGCCAATCTCCCAGACCATCAGGTCGTTGGTGGTCTCCTCGCCGAGAAACAGCAGGCGTGAACCGTCGGGCCACCAGGTCGGACGGAAGGCCCACGAGTTCTGGTTAAGGATCCGGCTTTCATTTCGGGTCAACTGGCGGGCATTCGCACCGTCCGCGTTCATCAACCAGAGGTCGGACGAATTCACATCCAGCTTGACCAGGGCGATACGAGTGCCATCAGGGGACCACGTAGGTTGCCGACTGATCCGGTCGCCGGTCAGTTTCCGCATGGCACCCCGTGCCCAGACAGCGATATTCGAATCGCTCACGAAGACAAGCTTGCCCGGGAGGGTTGCGGGATTGATGGTGACGGCCGGACGAGGTGTTACCGAGGGCGAAGCAACCGCCACAGGCGTACCAGCGCCACCCGGTTCGCGCGTGGGCGTCGGTGGCACTAGCTCCTGGAGTGCGTCGCAGGCCGAGGTGGATACGCCGACACCAACTGCCAACACGGGAACGAATGCCCTTGCAATCCGTGCAATGAGCTCGCGCCGTGTACGCAATGCGACAATTGGTTCCGGATGCATGTCGCTACTGCCCCCTTGCAACCACCACGACGAAAAGCCCAGCACCGGCCCGAAATCGACCCGTTTCGATCTACTAACGGCCCCGAACGGACCGAGGCGCGGGTAACTGGATCGGCATTCAAGAGCTTGTGACAACGACCTGATGGCCGTGCGCGCAGGGTTAACCGGGGGCTAGGACGGTCGCGATACCCAATTTGAGGCATTGAGGCGCCGCAACGACTAGGCAGGCTCGCGCCGACGCATCATTCTCGTGGGACGGTGCGTTCGAACTCAGAGTACTTAATAAGCATCTGACGGAGGAGCAAGTGCGCGACCACAGCTGGTCGGCGGAGACATCCCGCACCCCTCAAACCCATACTTGCGCCCTATTGCCCGTCTCAATCGCCAAGAAATCCCCCCAAAGTCTCTTATCGTGAACATTGACCGACCCGAACCAGCGAAAAACACCTACAAGCGCTCTTTGAACGCTCAGGCACGCCCGCTTGCAAAGGCCATCTGGGTTGGTGTTGCGTTGCTGGTGACGTTCACCTCGCTTGGAGGATCCCAGTTAAGTCTGGCGAACGGGATTTCCGTGACCCCTTCGCCGTCGCCGTCTCCCTCAATGTCTGGGCCGACAGCAATCACCACGAAGTCTGCGGGAACCACAACAACCTCAACCGGGCGGGACACAGTTCGCCTGACGTTCCGCGTGCATTCGTCGGTGGTCCGTCGGGCCGCCGCATGGGTGGCCTCCCTCGGGGTCTCGCCCGAGGCATCGGTCGGGGCGCCATCGACCACGTCCTACACCCCCGGATTACCCGACCTTGACCTCCGCGCCATCGAGGTTCCCGCCGGCCAGGCCGACCAGGCCATCGCCACCCTTGCTTCCCGCCTTGACATCCAGTGGGTCGAACGCGTCGCCACCGTCCGCAAGCACGAGACCACGGGGACCATGACCGCAACCCCGACCGCGACGGGAGGGGCGCCGGTCCGCGCACGCCTCCTCTCCGAACCGAACGACACCCGGTTCGCAGCCCAGTGGGGATTGGTCAACAGCGGCGCCAAGTCCGCGTGGCCGGTCGCCGGGGCCATCAATGCCGGCACCCCGGTCACGGTGGCGGTCGTCGACACGGGCGTCCAACTGGACCATCCCGACCTCGTCAACCGTCTCGCTCCGACCTCCACCTGGGGCAAGTGCCTGTCGACTGCGTGTACCCCTTACTCCTCGTCGAACTCGTCAACCTTCCCTTCCGACGGCGATGGGCATGGCACCCATGTCGCCGGGATCATCGCAGCCGAGACCGACAACGGCATCGGGGTCGCCGGGGTCGCCGGGGACCGTCCCGTACTTATCATGCCGGTGCAGGTCCTGGATGCCGACGGAAATGGCACCACCGACGGTGTCGCCGCGGGAATTGCGTGGGCAGTTGCCAAGGGTGCAAAGGTCATCAATCTCAGCCTCGGCGGCGACCAGGACACCCAGGCGGTCAAGAGCGCAATCGATGCGGCGTACATCGCCGGGGCACTGGTGGTCGTCTCCGCCGGGAACTGCGGGGAGGCCAGTTACGCCGCCAATGGGTGCAATCTCTCGAATGAGAAGGACTACCCGGCCGCGTATGCCGATACCGGAAGCAACGGCAATGGCAAGCTGATCCCCGTCGCCGCGGTCGACAGCACGAACGCCATTGCATCGTTCTCGACACATCAGACCTACGTCGCAACCAACGGGATGGCGGCCCCTGGTTCATCGGTCCTCAGCACCTACGTGACATCCAAGGGTGACCGGTCCGGCTACGGCTACGAGAGCGGCACGTCGATGGCGGCTCCCCACGTGGCCGGGGCCGCCGCTATCATCTGGTCGACCTTCCCCTCGCTCACCCGCGAACAGGTGCGGACGGCGCTGCGGTCCTCGGTCCTCGTCACCGCTGCAGCCTCCCAGAACCCCAACGCGTATGGTGCCGGTCTCCTGAACATCCCGGGCGCACTCAGCCTTGCCCAGATTGCGTGCGCCTGCACACCCACACCGGCACCAAATTCGCCTACAACCACCCGCACGCCGTCGGTGACCCCGACGCGGACCCACACGCCAACCGTCACACAGACGCCAACCGCCACCACCACCCGCACGGTCACGTTGACGCCAACCGCCACCACCACCCGCACGGTCACGTTGACGCCAACCGCCACGATGACGGTGACCAAGTCGCCAACCGCCACGACGACCGTCACGATGACCTCCACTGCCACGAGCACAGCGACGGTTACCGTCACACCGACGAGTAGTCCTGCCAATGCAGTCACGAACTCTGGAAGCGGAGGAGGTGGTGGTGGTGGGTCCGCCGCGCCTCCGGCGCCCGCACGATCAGTCTCGAGTGCGCCACCGTCAGCGGTGTCGCCTTCAACTGCGCCAGCTGCGCCCGTTGCCACCGAGAGTTATGGCGCAACCATCGTCCGCGGCCAGTCACTCCAGATTGTCGGCGCTGATGGCAGTCTGATCTCGGCGGATGTGGCCTACGTCGACCCCGAATCTGGGCAGCGACGCTTCCGGGGATGGCTGCGATCTGATTCCGGGCCAATCTTCGGGGTCGGTGCAGCGGGTTACCTTGAGTGGATCAGTCCTGATGACAGCAACGACATCGCTGACATCGACTGGGGCAAGGTGCAGACCATTCCGGACAGCGCCCTGACCAGCGCACCGATGGCGCAACCGCGGATCGGGTGGCTCCTGTGGGACTTCCGGGGCAGCGGACGCATCTTCGTCGTCGGGGATGACGGCGCCCTCCATCACATCCCCGACATGGAAACCTTCCTCGCCCGCTTCGAGTGGAAGAACGTCCTGCCAGTCAGCGCGGGGCAAGTGAGGCAGTTGCCGGCAGGCGCGGGAATAGCAACAGTGAAGTAGTCTGCCGTCATGCCCGAGTGGCGTCAGCAAACCGATGTTGGTAGACTTCCATCACTCTGCGGGCATGGTGTAGTGGTAACACGCGACCTTCCCAAGGTTGAGACCACGGGTTCGAGCCCCGTTGCCCGCTCCCCGCAGAATGCACTCGCACTCGCGGTTTACAGACAACTAAGGTCCGGGGCACGTAGCTCAGCTGGTTAGAGCGCTACCTTGACATGGTAGAGGTCCGGGGTTCGAGTCCCTGCGTGCCCACCCCCGCCCTCACCCCGCTTTGAAGACGGTCGATTTATTGGCGCCGTTCTTCCCGAGTTCCAGATTTTCCCACTAGGCCCTGCGTGTTGCGGGCCGGGTTGTGCGCTGAACCGGAGCCCCGTCGTCACTTGGCTCCGCCCCGGTAGGCACAGGCGCCTGAACCATTTTCAGTAGCCGCGCACCGCGACGTGGCGCCGGTCCCGCAATTGCGATCTGGACTCTCTCCGGTGCCCAAAGGGCAGCCGCGCGCGCGACGTCCGTCGGCGTCAACTGTTCATAGGTCGCACGGACCGCCCCCGGTGGGATAAGGCGGCGGTGAGCCAGGTCACCCCAGAGAAGCCAGTGCGCCATGTCCTCTGATGTCTCGCAGGCCATTGTCAGTTCGCCTACCACAAAGTTCTTGGCCCGGCTGAACTCCTCAGGCAGGAGGCCCTTGCGCGCACCGGCAGCCTGCGCAAGCATCCGTTCAACGGCCTCGGCCTGACGCTTCGGTGGCACGCCAGCCCACATCCGTAGTGCGCCGCTGTCAGCGAATGAGGTCACCTCAGAGCCAACGTCGTAGGCGAGTCCACGCGCATCACGGAGGTCCGCCCACAACCGCGAAGATGCGAGTTCGCCCACGGCACAACTGAGCAACTCAAGCGCCGGGCGGTCCGGATGGGTAGACGGCACGCCCCGCACACCCGCGTATACGTAGGCGGTCTGGCCTTCGGCCCACCGGGAGTCAAGGCCTGGGGCGGCAGGTTCGGGGGCCATCGGCACATCTGGCGGGTACCCCTGCCCGGGTGCCCACCCTGCGATAAGGCGGGCTACCAAGTCGCAGACTTCCTGATGATCGACATCGCCGGCGATGCTGACGACGGTATGCGACGGTGCGTAGGCCCACTCCCAAACCCGTCGCACATCATCAGAGACAAGTGCGGCGACGGTTGCTTCCTTGCCCGCGGGTGACCGGCTCAGTGGGTGATCCGGCCAAAGCAGGGCGTCCAAGGCCTCTTCCGCAACGACCGGACTGGCCTGGGCATCCTGCTTGATCTCTTCGATGACCACTTCACGCTCAATCAGGAAGTCCTCAGGGCTAAGCCGAGGACGACGCACCATGTCGAAGATGATTTCCAAGGCATGCGCCATGTGCGGTCGGGGCAACCGGCTGTAGTAGACCGTCGCCTCACGATGTGTGTAGCCATCGAGAGTGCCACCAGCGGTCTCAATTGCCGCCGTCAGGTCAAAACTCGTCGGCCAGCGCTCGCTGCCCCGAAACACCATGTGCTCCAGCACATGGCTGATACCGCTGAGTTCCGACGGCTCGTGCCGTGACCCCACACCAATGCCAACTGCAACGCTGACAGAACCGCTGCGTGGCAGGCGCGCCGAAACGACCCGGGTGCCACCTTCAAGGACCGTCCGCCGTACATCGGTCCATACGCCCCACAGGGATGCCTCGGACACCGCCGGAGAGTCACCGGTTGCGGGGTCAGGCAAGGCAGGTGGATTCGCCGGGGCGCTACGGCGGGCAATCGATCGAAGGCGGCGCATGGTGAAGGATGTGCCGACGCGTGGTGGCACTCCCGGATACTGGGGCATTGACCCGATTATAGGTGGGACCGGCGCCTCACTGAACAGGCGCGACCGCATGAGGCGCGTTTGGCGCACGCCATGTCATGTCCGCGCCGGTGGGGACTAGACTCAAACCCATGGCAAGCGATGTCACGACGCCAGAACCGCCAACAGCCACCGGGAACCAAAACCGCGCCAGGCGTAGACGCCCTCGCTGGGTGGCGGTCGCACTGATCACGACCGGCATCGCGGTCGCCATTTCCGCAGTCGTGATCCGCAACGACCAGCCAATCGTGGTCCGGGGAACGGTCACGCGGGTGGATGCGCGTGACATCGGACACGCTTCAGTCATCGCGGTCCGGAGCGCCGAGGGAAATGAATGGCAATTTGCTGTTGATGACGCGGTCGACATGACACCCGGTCACCTTCGTGAACACATGATGTTCGGTGAACCCGTGACGGTGACCGCGCGCCCAGCGACTGCAGGCAAGGAACTCCCGGTCGCGGTGCGCATCACTGATTGACCGGTTCGCAAATGCCCCCTCTTGCAGTACACTAGAATATATGTTCGATATTCGGGATCCAGGATCACGATGACAATCCTCGGACCAATCATCGGCGCGGCCATCAAGCGTCGCGAACAGATCTGGCGGGTCGCGACTGCATCTGGCGCCACCCATCTGGCCACGCCACTGACGGACCGATGGTTTGACCTGCCGGATGCACGGGCACACCGGACGACCGGGATCGGGGTCGATGGCACAAGCCACGCCGTCCTGCTGTCAACTGGCGCGCATCTCGTCATCGGTCTCGCCTGTGCCCTCGGTCCTGATCCGATCGGGCAGATCCAGGAGGCAGATATCGAAGCCATGCCCGCGCGGTTTGATGATGTGGCGGCATCAAGTGCACGCGATCTCCTGATGCGATCCCTTGAAACCGAGGTTGCCGTCAAGGCAATGGCCCGCGCAGTGGCCCTCGGCGTGCCATCGGACACGATTGTCTGGATTGACGGATCGCTCCACGCAGACCTTGCGCACATGGCAGGTGGCCCAACAAACGTCCGGTGGGGTGACGGCATCGAACGTGCCGGCTCATTGATGACGCGGACACGGGAACTTTTCATCACCGCCGCAAGCACAGGTACCTGGGTCATCGGGATCGCGAAGACCCAGCGTGCGTCGGTCCTGGCAGCGGCACTGCAGGCCGAGATGGGAGTGACTGGGGAGGTTCATGTGGCCAATGGACGCCTCACCGCCCGGTCGGGTGACCGATCGGGCAACGACGAGGCCGACATTCCACGTCCCGGAGATGGCGAGGTTCTCGCATCGATGGGAGCGGGTTGGAGTTGGCCACTGATGCTTGACGCGTCTCAGTTCCCAGTGACAACCCCGCTTGCACCGGAATTGCTCCGCGACTGTCCGGCAATCGTTTCGTGCTACCTGCGTCCGCATGAAGCCGATCTCCCACTACGGATTGACGTGCCCGCCAACCAACTGGGACTGGATAATCAACTCTTCGGACCCAATGGGCATTCATTGCCAGACCGCCTGGCGCGATGGGTGCCAGATCCGGCGGTCATGCTCCCGGTCATCGAAACGGTAATGGCATCGTACGGCGGGTCCACCGCGCACAACGGACCACTGTTCGCGGTGGACCGGCTTGTCCGCCTGCCACGAAGGGACCTGGAAACGCGGATCATGCCCATCATCGCGAACGTTGCCGGCATCGCAGGAGGCGTGCTTGGGGTCGACCGCGGTCGACGGCGGTTCATTCAAGGATGATTGACCGGACACGTGGGCAGACTGACCTCAGCGAAACAAGAATGCGCTGACACCGCGCACCGCCTACACTTCACCCATGATCAGCATGGCACCCCAAGGCGCGCCTACCTTGCTTCGAGACGTGCCGGGTTCGAATCCGGCAGACGTGGTGTCGTGGTTCCTCCCGGGCCTCCTGGAGAGGCCGGCCGTTGGAACGAGTTGCTGTGCAACAACCGCCGAGGCGCTGATCGCGTCAGAACTGTCACTCGTTCCGGGCATTGTGGACATTGCCATCGACACCACGACTGGGTGGATTTCCGTCCGGATTGACCCGGAGGCAACGACAGCAACCGACGTTGCGGATGCCCTCAGCGATGTTGGCTATGGACCCGACCGGTCGGTACTGCCGGACGATGTCGCTGCAAGCCGGTGACCCCGGAATTCATTGCCCGCCTGCATCCGGACGCCAGTACCGCCCGGAGACTTGCCTTCGCCTTGATGTGCGGGGTCGTGGCCGAAGCACACGGGTGGATACCGGGACACCTCACGAACCGAGCCAGTTCCGACACCCAAGGCGCGAGTTTTGGTGACGCCTTAGCCCTGTCCCTGCACACTGTTTCTTTGCACGCTCCGGCCCTTGTCGGCGGCGACATTCTTGATGCAATCTCGGTTCCCAAACGACACACAATTGACGATCGAGCGTGCGGTGACTACATCGCCTGGGTCGGGGCGCAACACCTCGAACAGGAAGAGCCTCTTGTCGCGTACGAACTCGGAGTGCTTGCGCTCGGCATCGAACTCCCCGGGGTGATGCTCCGTAGCCTCCGGGAAGTCCGTCTGGATGTCGACACGACCGTCTGCGAGACGCCGGATGGCGGAGGCTATGCGACGGCATTCCTGTCATCGATGCATCCGCACTGGGGGAAGCGTGCGGTGCTCTGCGCGTCAACCGATGACGGCGAACGCCTATCACTCTGGGCATCAGTACTACTGCACGGCGGATTCGCGATCGAACCAGGCAGGCTGATCCGGACGACCTCGATGCAGGATATCCGGAACTTGCCGGCGTGTGACCTCCTGCTGATTTACAACCCGGCATCGTGGATGGGCGACGTGCGGGCAATCCGCGATGCATTCCGCGCTACCTGGGCAATCCTTGTCTGACGAACGAACATATCCGGACGCCGCGGGCGGGGACCACTCGCCAGACCGGTACGGTACGCTGACATGGCTATGGACGTCGGACAAGGCAGCGCAGAGACGGCAATACTGGCACCACAGTTGTCGGTTGTTGCCCCCGTCTGGAATGAAGCGGAGACGCTACCGCTTTTCTATGACCGATGCCGTACCGTCCTGGACGCACTCGTCGAACGGTGGGAACTCGTCCTCATCGATGACGGCAGTGCCGACGGATCGCGTGCGGTCATGGAACGGCTTTCACAGTCGGATCCGCGGGTGCGGGCGCTGATCTTCTCGCGGAACTTTGGCCACCAGATCGCAATCACGGCCGGGCTGGACTATGCCCGCGGCGACGCAGTTGTGGTTATCGATTCCGACCTCCAGGATCCGCCTGAGGTGATTGCCGACCTGCATGCACAGTGGAAGGCCGGATTCCAGGTGGTCTATGCGATGCGGTCTGCCCGGGTTGGTGAGACGTGGTTCAAGCGGACAACGGCGTCGGTGTTCTACCGACTGATCCGAAGCATTGCAAACGTTGACATTCCCCTTGATACCGGGGACTTCCGCCTGATGGACCGTCGGGCGGCGGACGCACTGAGGTCGATGCGCGAACACCACCGGTTCGTCAGGGGCATGGCGGCCTGGATTGGCTATCGCACGACGGCCGTGCAGTACGCGCGGGCCGCGAGGCATGCGGGCGAGACAAAGTATCCGTTGCGGAAGATGGCCCGCCTCGCGATCGACGGGATCACCAATTTCTCATACCTGCCCTTGCAGCTTGCGACGTACGCGGGGTTTTTCGTGGCCGGGCTCAGCCTGGTTGGGGTGCTGGCAGCCATTCTGATCCGCATCTTCCTGGGACACGAACTCACCGGTCAAGCAACGACACTCGTCAGCGTCCTCTTCCTTGGTGGCATCCAACTCATCTTCCTAGGGGTCATTGGTGAATATCTAGGCCGGATCTACGACGAAGTCAAAGGGAGGCCTTTGTACTTGCTTGACACGGTCTACGGCGATCCTCGGGTCCCATCGCCAACAGGGAACTCCCGGCGAATGCCGGGCACCTGCAGCGAGAGGTTCGCGCGACCAGACGCCCGCCACGGCTTTAGGGATGATTAGCGTCAGAAGGTCGCGGGTCTTGCGCGCCGTCGCGGGCATTAGCGGGGTTGCGGCGTCACTGGAGATTGCCCGCCGCGTGTCGGGAGCAGGCCCGGAATTCGCCAACCCACCCGGCAGCCCACTCCGTCAAGCCGGCTTCAGCTCAGTCTCGGGTTTCTTCCGTGCACGACCACCAACACCGGACAACGAACCGCGTCCCGGTCATGTCCTGACACGCCCCGAAGCCGTGGAATCCCTTCTGAACGGCGGCATGTCTCGTGATCAGGTGACCTGGCTCGGTCACGCCGGATTTGCGATCCAGGTCAGCGGAGTTAGGCTGTTATTAGACCCATTCTTGACAGATTTCGCTTCGCCGGTACCCGGGATCGGTCCCCGAAAGTTTGTCACGACCCCGTTTGAACCGTCTGACTTTGGTCAAACCGACATCCTTCTGCTCTCCCACAACCATTACGATCACATGGATGAGTCAACCCTGGATGGACTGCCAAACCGGGTGCGCATGACCGCCGTGGTGCCGGAAGGACTTGGCAATCGGGTGCGCGATTGGCAATTCGGGGCCGTGACTGAATTGCCGTGGGGCGCAACGACCGTGGTGCGGGGCGTGACAATCACAGCCCTGCCAGCGATCCACTTTTCCGGCCGGGGCCTGTTTGACCGGAACAGGTCGAACTGGAACAGCTACTCGCTGACCACGGCAACGCGTCGGGTTTATTTCGCTGGCGACACCGCCTTCGGTCCGGTTTTCCGAGAACGCGTCGCCCCGGGAGGTCCGTACGACATCGCACTCGTGCCCATCGGGACATACATGCCGGCGTCAATGATGGCCGCGGTTCACTGTACGCCGGAGGAAGCGGTGCGCCTCGGGCGGGACATCAACGCTTCGCGCCTGCTAGGCATGCACTGGGGCACGATCTCACTTTCGACCGAACCGAACTTCGAACCACCGAGGCGCTTTGCTGAAGCCGGAGCCGCTTCCGGCTATCGAAGTGACGAGATCCTGCTTCCGGCGGTCGGGGGAACCATCAGCCTCGCGTAGGCGAGCCAATGTGTTGAGCTTCCGGCACCTCGGACCCGCGATAGAACTGAGGACACCGATCAGTATCTGGGAGCTTGGGTGGGATTGACATCCAGCAGTCCCTGCTTCACCGCCCAGTAGATCGTGTACTCCACACGGTCCGGGTCACGACCGGATAGCAACAGGGCCGCACGCACATGTTCCAGCGGCGACGCGGTCACGCAGGCGCGGCAGATCGGCCTGACCAAATCAAGATAGAGGAGTTCCTCCATCTCGGGTGTCAAGTAGACCGGGAGGGTTTCGGCCAGCCCCGTTGTTCCATATTCCGAAGTCACCAGTGTGTCGCTGCCCGCTAGGCCACGGGTAGCAAAGTCCCCGAATAGGTCCCAAAGGGACGAGGCATCGGACGTGTCTGGAACAAGACTGTCAAGGGTCTCACCTGCGGCACCATCGGTGTCCGTAGCCTCGGCGGCCATCACGTCGCGAATCGTCAGCACGTGCCTGAGGGCTGCACCGACCTGGCGAACGTCGTACACGTTCGTCGCCCGCTGTCGTGCCCCCTCGGCGAGACGCAGGCGGTAGGGTTCGTCGCTCCCAAGCAGGATGATCGCGTCCGCCAGCCGCGCGACATCAACTGCCACCGTCTGCGCGACCAGCAAGTGCATCAAGGAATTGTCGATCAGCTTGCGATCCGGAAGGATGGACGTGAACCGCGGCATGTACGTCGGCACCCGGAGGCCCGTCTCTCCGTGGACGACCGTCTCCTTGTAGCCATCCCAGTCGGCAGCCACGACCGGGACGCGGCAGGACATTGCCTCAATCGCGGTGAGCCCGAAGGTCTCCTGTGGGTTATCGCTGGGAGCCACAAAGATGTCGGATGCGCGATAGAGGGCAACCTTCTCCGCATCGCTGACATCGGGCCGGATGATGACTGCATCCTCAAGACCGCGACGCGTCAGCAGCAACTTGACCCACTCAAGATAGGTGCCATGGGCAGCCGCTCCGGCAAGGATCAACTTCCACGACCCGCCCAACCGTAGGCGCGCCCGCACGAAAGCCTCGATAACCGGTCCGAGGTCGAACTTGTCGACTACCGAGAACCGACCTAGGCTCAGGATGTACCGGGTCCCTGCATCCAAACCAAGGAATGCGCACGCCTGATCGCGGTCACCGGGGCAGAACTCGTCGGTGTCTATCCCGTACGGGACCACGGCCATGTCCAACGTCAGGGGCAAGGGCACACCGAACCGCCTTCTCAAGTGCCCGGCGAGGGCCAGCATGATGCTGAACCCGGATTCGCTCGTGCAATTGAGCAAGTCGTCATCGCGCAGTGGCGCGTGCAAGTTCAGCAGCATCGCCGTCTCGGTATCGGGATAGCTGATCGAGTAAATCACCGAAAGGATCCGGAAATCGGTGCCCGTCGCCTTCCTCAAGGACGCAAGACCGGCGACCTCTGTCGAGAACGTCGGCGCAAACACGAGGTCGTAATCGTTGGTCACAACCTCCTTGTGAAGGTGAAGCATCTGGTGGACCGAGACGTTGACCGACCGTAGCCACGGTACATCCGCGACCATCCGCTCGTAAGCACCCTGGTGCGCGAGCAGTGGCGCATAGAAGTGCACTTCATCGTAAAGCTGGGTCTCGATAAGCGAACGGAGCATGTATCCGCTACCGAACACGGCCCCCCGGAAATCACTCTTCTGGACTGAACCAACCACCATCGGCAGGATCGCAAGGCGGCGGGTCAGGGGTCTGGTCACGTTCTCATCCTGAGGGGGGGTGCGCGTCGGTGAAGGACGGTGTTGGGTGTCGGTCAGACCCGCGATCAGCAGCACTTACTTGTAGGTCTTCAAGATACCGGGTCGAGTGCTTGGCCGGAACCCGATCCGGCATGTCGCATGACGTTCGGGGTTACAATCAACCTTGGAGATCGCGAAGAAGCGTGCGACCCGACGAAAGCAAAGGCATGGATCGGTTCACCGGATGGATCGGCGTCGCCGTCTTGGCACTCGTCGTCGCGGCAGTCGTCCTGAGCCGGTCGCCGGCAATTCCGCCACCCGAGACTAGTGACCCCACCTCTCCAGAAGGGGTTACCCGGGCATGGCTGGTGGCTATCGACGACGGACGACCAGAAGACGCATGGCTCCTTCTGGCGCCTCGCACTCAAGCCCGCGAGACCCGTGACGACTTCCTGCGGCGCATGACGCGAACGGGCGGCAATCGCAGCGCGCGCGCAGCGATTTCGGGTTCCAGGATTACCGGTGACGAAGCGGTCGTCGAAGTCTCACGGTCACGAACTCCATCGCTGGACCCATTCTTCTTCTGGACGAGTGGGGCGTCAACGGATAGGGTCGTCGCGCGGCTCGAGCGAATTGGCGGCCTCTGGAGACTTACGGTGCCCCCGGGCGACTGACAGTACTGTCAGAGCCCAAAGGTGAGCGGATTGCGTCCCGGGCGATGGCTCCGTTGCGCGACCCATGGAAGCCAAGGTGATTTCAATGCCGATCTCGGAAAGGTGCAAAGCCTGTTGAAGTTGCCCCGTCGGATCTACCTGTTGGCGGTATCACTTGTCTCGCTTGCGCTGGGAGCGGCGTCGTTCAGTGCCGTCGCAGCCGCGGTGACCGAACGGTTGATAGGCACCGAGACCGAGGTTCCGCTGATTTTCGTCGCGGGCATCATCGTCCAGATACCCATATGGGCAATCCACTGGACGCTTGCCCAACGTGATGCCACCCGATCACTGGCGGAACGTGGGTCGGTACTGCGTCGCATCTACCTGTATCTCGTGATGACCGCGGGTCTGGCACTCGGTGGCGCCGGAACATCAGCTGGGCTCTCGCAATTGGCAGGCACCGGGACGCGTGACGAGATCATCGAAAGTGCCATCCGTGGGGTGATCGGACTGGCCCTCTGGGCCTACCACCGGCGCATCGTCGTGTTTGACCGCACGGTATGTTCCGAGGCGGGTCTTGCGTCAACGGTCCGCAGGATTGCGTCGTATGGGCCAGCGGCTGTGGCCACCGTTTTCGCGCTGGCAGGGGTGACAGAACTCGCGACATCGCTCGCCCGGCGGATTACGCCAACAGACATAAGCGAGATGATTGTCCAATCTCCGGCGTGGGCAATCGGTGCGGTCATCGTCTGCACCGCAATCTGGGTTACCCACCATCGGGGAGCGTCGGCCTTCGCGGGAGGAATCCTCTCATGGCCACCGATTGCCGGGCCATCCGAGGATGACCGGGCAACCATCCCTGTCGCGTACCGCTTCGTGGTGCTCACCATCTCAATCGTCTCCACAATGTACGGCGCAGCTCAGTTCATTCACTGGATGCTCGGGTTCATGGCAGGGTCTGAGGTGCCCGATCATCCTGGCAACAGCGCCCTCGATGGGTTGGTCGAGGGTTGCATCTACGGCAGTGCCTGGTGGCTGTACCGACTTTCCGCAATCGAGGCACGGTTCACCACGCAAGACGGCGCTCCACGTGGCCTTGTCATTCTCTACCGGTGCGTCGCCACCGTCATTGGTCTTTGCACATGGGTCTTGGGACTGGCACTCGTCCTGACGAATGCGATCACCTTGGGGATGGCGCCGTCGTTGCACGGAGACCTCCAAGATGCGTGGCGTCGTGAGGTCGCACTCGTCCTAGTTGGGGTCCCGCTCTGGCTCGCCTATTGGCGGGCACCGGGCCACCCGCGCCTCGATATCGGCGAAACCGGTTCTCGTTCGAGACGCGGTGCGCTCTACCTGATCCTGCTTGCCTGCGCCCTTGCACTCCTTGCAACTGGTGTGGCCGTCACCTACACGGCGCTGGAGGCCCTCGTCGGTCGGGAAGTCCACGAGCTGCCGTGGTGGGCAATGGTCAGCACCGTACTGTCAATCAGTATCGGGGCTTATCACTTCAGCGTCCTGCGTGCCGATACCCAGCGCCTCTCACAACACATCCTCGAGACCAGAGGCGAAGTCAACCAACTGCCCTGCAAGACCCTGGATGACGACCCAACGTCGAAGGAATGGGCGCTTATCCGTGGAGGTCCAACCGGAACGAGCGTGCGGTGGTTTGGAACCCACTCTGACGCGCGCGCCGCCATGGCCCAGACAGTTGGCGAAGCTGACGGCCAGGCGTCGTGGGTGCGAATGGTCCGCACTGTCCCAACAACGCCCGATGACGGAGGTGATCAGCCAGCGTAGTTTGGCGCTTCCTTGGTGATCACAACATTGTGCGGATGGCTTTCCCGCACCGATGCACTGGTGATCCGGATGAACTGCGCCTTGCGGTGCATCTCGGCAATGTCAGCGGCCCCGACATAGTGCATTCCCGCCTTCAGGCCACCACTCAACTGATAGATCAGGTCCGCCAAACGACCCTTGTACGGAACGCGTCCCTCAATTCCTTCAGGAACTAGCTTGAAGGCGCCTTCCTGGACATACCGGTCACGGGCATAGCCCCCGCGTCGTTGCATGGCCCCAAGAGAGCCCATGCCCCGGTAATCCTTGTAGTGTTCGCCCTGGAAGATCACGACCTCGCCCGGTGACTCATCGACGCCGGCGAGCAATCCACCCAGCATGACCGAATGGGCACCCGCAGCGATCGCCTTCGCAATTTCGCCCGAATAACGAATGCCCCCATCGGCCATGACCGGGACACCATGCCTCCGGGCCGCGGTCGAGCACTCCATGATCGCGGTAAGTTGCGGGACGCCTGCACCAGTGACGATCCGCGTAGTGCAGATTGAACCGGGCCCAATCCCAACCCGAAGCCCGTCTGCACCAGCCTCAATCAGGTCTCGGGCGCCTTCGAATGTGGCGACGTTGCCGGCAAGGATGTCAACGTCAAACGACTGCTTCAACCACTTGATGGCTTCGATCACGCCGGCCGAGTGGCCGTGGGCGGTATCAAGGACGAGGAGGTCGGCACCGGCTTCCACCAAAGCACCGGCGCGCTCGTGCATGTCCGGTCCCACCCCGATGGCCGCACCGACGCAGAGTCGCCCACGGTCGTCCTTCGTTGCCGATGGGAACTGAACCTTCTTCTGTATGTCCTTGACCGTAATGAGCCCCTTGAGGACCCCATCGTCGTCGACGATCAGCAGTTTCTCGATCTTGTGCCGGCGAAGGATTTCCTTGGCCTCGTCGAGGGTAATTCCAACTGGCGCCGTGACCAGACCCTCATGGGTCATGAGTTCGGAGATCGGCCGTGTCGGATCGGTCTCGAAGCGGGTGTCACGGTTCGTCAGGATGCCCACCAATCGTCCCTCTTCGACGATTGGGACACCCGAGATGTGGTACTTCTGCATCACCATCTCGGCGTCAGCAAGCCGGTCTGTCGGGCGAAGGGTCACCGGCTCGACGATCATTCCGGCTTCGGATCGCTTGACCTTGTCCACCTCGGCCGCCTGTAGGCCGACGGGTAGATTGCGATGGATGACGCCGAGCCCCCCCTCGCGGGCCATGGCGATCGCCATGCGTGCCTCCGTGACCGTGTCCATGGGCGAGGAGACAACCGGAAGGTTGATGCGGATCCGTCGGGTGAGGAATGTTGCGGTGCCGACGTCGTGCGGCAGGACTTCACTGCGTCCGGGCCTCAAGAGGACATCATCGAACGTCAGGCCGTCAGTGGAGACCCAGATTGGCGTGTCTCGCTCGAGCGGCGCGAACCCGGTTGGATTACCGAGCTCTGCGGGATGGCTATCCGTCCACGGAGATGCGTCAAGTGACGGCCCTCCCGAACGCACCGGCGATGACGGGGACGCCCCCTGCGACACCGAAGTCATGCGTTCCTCTCCTTCGGCCAACCAGGCCATCACGCAACTCAGGGCAGCTCGGCGCGAGACAGAGGCAATGCCTCGTCCGGTCACCGGCAGGTGCGAGAACAGTTCGGGCGTCACTGCCCACTCTGGAGACTCTAACCCCCGCCGCCGGTGACTGCAATGCACCGGATTCGTTTTACTGGTGCCCGCGCGCCATCTGATTGGTGAGAAAGCGCACCGTGTGCGGCCGGGTTGCAGAACTTGCGCATCCAAGCGGTCTTCACCCCAAAGACGCATCAGGAACCTGACCGTTTGTCGCACACGGTGCCAAAAAGTTCCCGACTGGCGATAATGCACCCATGACGGGAACAACCATTTCACGACCGGCGGCGGAAGCGACGCTGACCGACACGCTCCGTTCCGCGTTCACCAATCAGGATGATCCGTGGTACATGCGGATCCAGTTGGCATCAACCACACTTGTTCTCCTCTCGATTTTCTCCCTGATGGCGGAGACGGTTCCCGGGATGGCGACTGAGTACGCGTCCCTGTGGCACGCGCTCGAGTGGGTCTTCATGATCGGGTTCGGCCTGGAATACCTTGCCCACCTCTACGTGGCTCGCGACCGCTTTCGCCACGCAACCTCGTTCTGGGGCGTCGTAGACCTGGTTGCAATCCTCCCCTCAGTGTTTCTTGTCCTTGGGGTAGGCGTGGCGGGAGGCTTCCTCCGCACACTGCGGGTCCTGCGGGTCCTGCGAACACTGAAAATCTTGAGACTCGCCGTGACTCGCCTAGCCCGCAGTTCGGAACATTCGGGCAAGAAACGAAATACGCTCTGGATTGACCTTCAGATTTATTTCATGGCGGTCTTCGTGGCCCTGGTGCTTTCGGCATCGCTTGTCTACGAAGTCGATCACCTCAGCGAAGGTTCGCCCTTCACGGATATCCCAACTAGCCTTTGGTGGGCCGTCGGGATGCTCGCTACTCATGGCAGCCCACTCATGAGTGCGTCGGCATCGGCGCCAGTCAAGATCATCGCCTCGGTGACCATGCTCACCGGAGTGGCATTGTTCAGCATTCTCACGAACGTCATTGGCCGCTCGTTGCTGACAACCCTTTTCGGTGACGACGGACGGGACGAGGCGGCCAACCAGCGGAACCGTCGCCGACGGGCCGAGGCAGCCGAAGCGGCCCGACAAGTTGGCACGAAGATCTCGGATCGAGTCGAACGTGCAATTGCTTCCTCCGGATTACTAACCGGGCCGGTGGCGCCTCCCACACCTGCACACCTCTCGCACGGGTGGCGTCGATGGATCTGGTCAGCTTACACCGACCTTAACTCCCGCGAGTACGAACTAGTGTCGAAGGTTGTGACCTTCTCAATCTTCTTGGCGACCGCCACGATCATGCTCGAATCCGTGCAGTCATTCGTTGATGAATATGGCACCGTACTCGAAGTGATCGAGGCAGTTGTCCTCTTCGTCTTCGTCTTAGACTACGCCTCCCAGATTTACGTTGCACCGGATCGCTGGGGATACATCCGCTCGTTCTGGGGAATCATCGACCTTATTGCGATCGTGCCGGGCCTTTCCCCGATCTTGGGAATAACCCAGGTGAAGTCCATCCGCCTTTTCCGCATCCTGCGGGTACTGCGTGTCCTGAAACTCATGAAAGCTGCAGCAACCCGTGCCCGCCGCACCGTTGCCAAGAACGAGGGTACGTTCCGGACTGACCTTGAGATCTACGCGATTGCGTTGTTCACGGCGGCAATCCTGTGCGGGACACTCATCTGGTTCGCAGAAGGCGACGTAGAGACCGGATCGTCGGCACCCAACGCCTTTGAAGGGTTGTGGTTCGCCGTCGTCGCACTCACGACGACAGGTGCGGGTGTGAACGCCCCCACGACCCTCCTTGGGCGGATCGTGGCTTCCTCGACGATGATCGTTGGCCTTGCACTCTTCGGGGTCCTGACAAGCGTCATCGGGCGGGCCATGCTCAAGTCCCTGTTCGGTGACGATGGTGGTGAGGACGGCGATCTTGCGACGGTTGATACCGACGACGACGCAGGCCCGCAGCTCGACTTCGGATCGGTCTCGAAGGTCGGCAACTAGACCGGAAATCCGGCGGGCAGACGCAGGCGTTTCGCGAAACCTAGGCGGAGGACATTCATGGAAGGCAAGGAACCCAGTCTCGACGGGTCCGGACGCGATGTCTATGTCTCCGCCAAGGGTGACGTTGATGACGCAACACTCGAGCGCCTGAGAGGCGTCAGCGTTGCAACGGCGTGGTCGGTCCTCAACAAGGCCGGGGTCCTGCATCCCTGCATGTCAGGTGTGACCCCGCTGTCGGGCCCGGAGTCGTTCCCCCTCGTAGGTCGCGCCAGGACACTTCGCTACCTTCCTCTGCGTGAAGACCTCTTGCCCCTTCTCCGGGGTGCAGGTCACGCGAACCCGCAGAGGCAGCTGTTTGAACTGGTCAGTGCAGGCGACGTCGTGGTTATCGATGCGATGGGCCAGACTGCGGCCGGAACCCTGGGAGACATCCTCGCAACCCGTCTCAAGGCGCGCGGTGTGGCCGGCATCGTCACCGACGGATGCGTCCGCGACGCGCCATTCATCAAGCGGATGGGCATCCCGGTGTTCACCAAGAGCGTGCATCCGGGTGCCAATACCAGTGCATTGCTGCCATTTGAACACGACGGTCCTGTCCAATGCGGCGGGGTCACTGTCCTGCCCGGCGATATCATTCTCGGCGACGAGGACGGTGTCGTGGTCATCCCGGCGCATCTGGCGTCAAAGGTTGCCGATGACGGGCTCGAGCAGGAACGCCTGGAAGGGTTTCTTCGCCTTCAGGTTGAAAACGGCGAGAACCTTCGCGAAGCATATCCACCCGGACCCCGTATCCGAGAAGCCTACGAGGCTTGGTGCCGCCGGACCACCCAAGCGTGACCAAGGCATGACACGTGGCATGTCCCGCGTGACGGCGCCTCCGGTCTGGCGTACCATCGGGGGATGAACCACCCCGGCCGTGCGGGTGCGGGTAGACGAAAGCCTGAAGCCAGTCGGGGTACGGGCACATGAAGTAACCGATGACCCGAGACTGGTCCGGCGCAACGACGATCCCAGGACTCCGGTCAATCGCGCACGCGCTGATCAATGGCAATTACGCGCTCTTCATGGCGGGCAGCTTCTGCTCGGCACTCGGAGGGTGGGTCCAGGCCGTCGCCATCGGATGGCTGGTGTTCGATCTGACTGGGTCCCCGTTTGT
>SHXX01000042.1 GCA_009693165.1 Chloroflexota bacterium | reverse complement strand
GGGCTTCAACGTCACCGGGTCCGACGTTTGGCGGGGCATCCATGAAGCATCCTCGAACCTGGTCCTGATCATCATTGGTGCGCACCTCGCGATGCATTGGCAGTGGATCGTTCGCACTGTCAAGCGCGTTGCGGGCACGCCTGCACGGCGCCGGAACCTTCGTACTGCGGAAATTGACCGATGAATTTCCTGAACCGTTGGGTGATCCCACCCGTAGTGATCCTCGCCGCGTCGATCATTGTGTTCGGCGCAACCTCGGTTATTGCAACCGGAAGCCTGAATGGGACAGGCGCTGCCCCCGCGCCTGGAGCAACTGGAGAAATCCGGCGCGGCGACCGCCCCCCCTCTCCGGCCCGAAGGCGGTCGAGAGGCACGTCGTCCACCAGGAAGCGATGGCAAGCGGTTTGAAGAGCACGAGGGTCCCGGTGGCGCGTTGGGTGTGGTCTTCGTCGTCGCCCAGGCCGCCGGGTTCATCGGAATCCCGGGCTTGGTGACCTACTTCGGGTACCAGTACCTGCGCCGTTCACCCGGAAACGAGGACGATAGTTCGGGCGACCATGCGACGTAGTGAATGCCCCGTCTGGGTTCTGGGAGGGGTATCCCCACGAGGGCGCTTCAACAGTGCGTCGGGCGGAGGGAGAGGGATTCGAACCCCCGGTCCTTTCGGACTACCGTTTTCAAGACGGTTGCCATCGACCTCTCGGCCATCCCTCCGGGCGCGACACAACCCGCACCCAGTTTGTGCCGGAGGGATGGTAACCCACCATTCCGCCAA
This sequence comes from Chloroflexota bacterium, assembly GCA_009693165.1. Lineage (GTDB taxonomy): Bacteria > Chloroflexota > UBA11872 > UBA12225 > UBA12225 > UBA12225. The sequence continues at coordinate 17,803 of SHXX01000042.1, read as the reverse complement.
ACCGACCCCATCCCACGGGCCTTGGGGTCACGGGTCCGGTCACCATTCGGCACGGAGTGTCGGGAAGGCAATCACCTCGCGCAGGTTCGGCTGGTCAAGCAGGAATGCGCAAAGGCGGTCGATGCCAATGCCCAAGCCACCGGCAGGAGGCATCCCGTGCTGCATCGCTTCGATGAAGTCGAGGTCGACGACATGCGCCTCGTCATCCCCGGCAGCCATTGCACGGGCCTGCTCAAGGAACCGTTCGTACTGGTCGTCAGGGTCGTTGAGTTCGGTGAAGGCGTTCCCAAGTTCAACGCCAGCGGCGAATGCCTCGAAGCGTTCCACGACGTCATCCTCACCCGGCTTGCGTTTGGCAAACGGGCTGAGGTCCACGGGATAGTCCACAAGGAAGACCGGGTTCACGATGTGCGGCTCGACGCACGTTGAAAGCAATTGGTCGATCAGTTGGGCGCGCGTCTTCTGTGGCTCGACCTTGAGGCCGGATGCACGCACGGCGGCATCGAGACTTTCCAAAGTCGGGTGAAGGGCGTAGTCCACACCTGAGGCATCCAGGATCGCCTTGCGAAGGGATACCCGGGGCCACGGCGGTGTCAGGTCAACGGTCTGGCCTCGTACGGTGATTTCGAGGGTCCCGAGGACGCGTTGGGCCACGGTTGCGATCAGGTCCTCGACCATCCGCATCACGTCTTCGTAGTCGGCATATGCCTCATACGTCTCAAGCATGGTGAACTCGGGGTTGTGCTTGCGAGAGATTCCCTCATTCCGGAAGACCCGTCCCAGTTCGTAAACCCGGTCAATCCCCCCGATCAGCAATCGCTTCAGATACAACTCGAGGGCGATGCGCAATGCCATGTCGCGGTCAAGCGCATGGTGATGCGTTCGGAACGGCCTCGCGGCGGCTCCCCCGTGCTGGGCCTGCAGGACTGGCGTCTCGACCTCGATGAACCCTCGTTCGTCAAGGAAACGCCTGATTTCACGGACAATCGCCGCACGCTTGTGCAGGACATCTCGCGCATCGAGGTTCGAGATCAAGTCGAGGTGCCGACGCCGGAACCGGACCTCCTGATCAGTCAACCCGTGCCATTTCTCCGGGGGAGGGCGCAAGGCCTTCGAGAGCATCTGCCATGACGTGGCGTGCACGGTTCGTTCGCCGGTGCGGGTCACGAAGAGTGTGCCCGTGACCCCGACGGTGTCTGCAAGGTCAACGGTGTCGAGAAAAAGCCGATATGCGTCCTCACCGAGGTCATTCACGCGCAAGTAGGCCTGCAGCCGGTCGGTGCCGTCACGAAGTTCCACGAATGTTGCCTTGCCCATGGTGCGGAGCAGCATGATGCGTCCGGCCACGGTCACCGGGGTTGCCCCGGACGAGAGCGCCTCGAAGTCGGCGTGCGCCTGGGCGTTCGTGTGCGTCCGATGGAAGTGAGGCGGGAACGGATCAACCCCGGATTCGCGCAGGCGCGCCAACTTCGCCCGGCGCGCGTCCATGTACTGGTCAGTGTCGAGGCCCGCTGGCCCGGCGTGGGCGCTAGACGCAGTATCCGTGGGCTGGCTTCCGGTCACAATCAATGAAGGTACCAGACCTGCCCCCCGGCGAAGCGCATGTAGATGCCCTCGGTGCGGTGGGCCTTCGGCACCGGATCAGCGGATATCGCGAACCGTGTACCGCATCTGGCCGGATGGAGTTGCCACCGTGGCCACTTCACCGACCCGCAGGCCGATCAGGGCACGACCGACCGGGCTTTCATTCGAGATTTTCCCTTGCGACGGGTTTGCCTCGGGAGTCCCGACGATCATGTACGAGTCCGTCTCGCCGTCATCATCCTCGACCTCCACCCGTGATCCGAGGCCGACGACCGTGCGGTCGACGTCTAGCGGAATCATCTGTGCGGTCCGCAATTGCAGGTCAATCGTCTGCATCCTGCCTTCGACAAAGGCGAGGTCATTGCGGTCGGAATCGGGTTCCGATGTTTCGCTGAAAGACCCGACCTGGCGTTCCTCCTGGATGCGATTGAGGAGTTCCTGCCGTTGCGCAGCGAGGCGCTCAAGCTCGGCTTCAAGCGCCTGCTTGCCTTCGGGTGTCAGGTAGACCGGGCGGAACGTCATGGTGTCAACTGGCCTCAGGCAAAGACTATAGACCAGAAAAAGGGAATCAGGGGCGCGACTGCCGTGGTGGCGCGTGCACTCGAGGCCTTCTCCGGTAGCCGTCGATCGTCATCGGGACCGGGTGGCGTGGCGGATCATGCGCACGAGTGCATCTTCCTCATCCGGCATGACGGTACGCGGATCGAAAAGGACGGTGTCGTGTTCGATCCGTGCGATTACCGGAATGCGATCTGCATCTGACGCGCCCGGATACCCGGATTTGACCACCACTGACGACAAATTGTGAGGTTGCCTTAGTCGGCTTGCGAGTTCCTCGGCGGAGATGCCGAGAGGCGTGACTGCCACAAGGGTGGTGGGCAGGGTGACCCCAGGCAGCGAGCCTCCCCCGATTGCCGACTCCCCCGGGACTATGCGGACCTCGGAGCTGCCAGACCCGAGCTTCGTCGCAATTGCTTCGGCGCGGGTGGCGAGGACGGTGGTCGTTGCGCCGATCATTTGCCACACCGGCACGGTGCGCGTGGCATCGCCACGGCGATAGTGGCCGAGGGTTGCGGCGAGGGCAGCAATGCCCAGTTTGTCGAGGCGTAGCGCCCGGGCAAGAGGGTGTTGGCGGATCCTGGCAACCAGGGCCGGGTCTCCCGCGATGATGCCGGCCTGTGGGCCTCCGAGAAGCTTGTCCCCCGAGAACATCACGATCGACGCACCGGCAGCGAGGCTTTCCTGCGGCCGGGGTTCTCTCATGGCATGGGGCACACCGAAGGCCGTGATATCAAGGAGGCAACCGCTTCCGATGTCCTCGATCATCGGCACCCCATGCTTCAGTGCGAGGGACGCAAGGTCCGACGTTGCAACATCCTCGGTGAACCCGACAATGCGGAAGTTTCCCGGATGGACCTTGAGAATCGCCGCGGTTGCCGGGGTGATGGCATTGGCGTAGTCCGAGAGACGGGTGCGGTTGGTGGTGCCGACTTCGACAAGTGTGGCACCACTCTGGCGCATCACGTCCGGCACCCGGAACCCACCACCAATTTCCACCAGGTGCCCTCGGGACACGATCACTTCGCGCCCCCGCGCCAGTTCCGCAAGCGCGAGAAGCAGGGCACCGGCGCAGTTGTTCACGGCAATCGCATCCAGGGTCTCGGGGGTCGATGCCGGGGTGCCAAGCACATCGCGGAAAAGATCGGCCAGGTGTTCATGCCGTGAACCGCGCGTGCCAGTGTCCAGTCGGTACTCGAGGTCCGAGTACCCTGCCCCCGATGTGGCGACTGCACGCCGTGCGTCATCGGAAAGCGGCGCGCGTCCCAGATTCGTGTGCAGGACGACACCAGTCGCGTTGATCAACGCGTGCGGCCCAATGTCTGAGAACCCTTCGCTGCGTGCCAGGACGCCGGTAACGACCCATCCGGTGAGTGACTGCCGCAGGTCAACCGCCGGAATGTCGTGCAAGTGTCCGGCGAGGATGCCGGCCCGGACCTCCGAGAGTGCGTCACGAATGATCCCGGTCAGCACGTCTGGGGAAAGCCCCCCGCGCAGGCCCTGGACATCCGGGTGACGCATGAGTTGATCAACCGATGGCAATCCGCGCAGGGTCGCCTCACGCGATTTCTCATCACTCATTCGTTCTCATCCAGTGGCAAATGGCAGTGCCGTGGGGCACTTGCAGCGTTCGGCGCCCGACACCGGCGGCTATGCTTCCAACTACGACACATGATGACGGACGCGGGTCGACAGCGAATGCGCAACATGGCGCTTGTGGGTGGTGTGACGGCTGGGCTGGGTCTTGCCGGCGGGATTTTCGGCATTTCCGCAATGACCGTCTGGCGGATTGTCCGTCCATCCAGGACCAGTCGAACCTCGACATGGCGGCCAATCCTTGACCCACTGGACATCGAAGCGGTGTCGTTCGTGGCCGCCGATGGGACGCGACTTCGCGGCTGGTTGGTTCCGCCGCCGCCCGGCGGGCCAATCGTGGTGACCCTGCACGGGTTCGGAAACAACCGCCACGAGTTCGAGGATTTCGTGCCCTGGCTCTCCAACGCCGGGTATGGGGTCCTGCTGTTCGACTTCCGTGCCCACGGCGAAAGTGACGGTTCCTTCACCACCGTTGTGGGTGACAACGAGGTCGCCGATGGTGCCGCTGCGATAGCTTTCCTCAAGCGCCGGTTCGGCCCCGAGGTCCGGCTGGCGCTCATCGGCATCTCCATGGGCGGTGCTGTGGCGTTGCGACTCGGCGGGTCTGACCCGTGCATCCGTGCGGTTGTGACTGACTGCGCGTTCGCCACCATGTCGCGCGTCCTTGACTACGCCTTCGACGTCTGGATCAAGCTGCCCCCGTCGATTTTCCGCATGCCGGTCACCCTTTGCGGGGAAATCCTCACCGGAGTCAACATCATCCAGTTGCGACCGGTCGATGAAGTCCCGAAGATCGGACGCCGACCGTTCCTGGTGATCCACAACACTGGCGATACGGCCGTAAACCCGGAAGATGTCGTGGTGATCGCATCCGCGGCCCGCGAGGCGGGGATGGATGTGGACATCTGGCGTCCGCCTGGGGAACATGTCGCAACCCGGTTTGATGACCCGGACACCTACCGGGAACGCGTTCTCACCACGCTTGCGCGGGGTTTCGGTAGCTGATGCCGGGACAGAGCGCAGCGAATCGAAAACGGTGGGATGGAGCGGCGAAGCGCAGGTAAGAAGGTGGGTTGGGAGCCACCAGGCACCAACGCCTACGGACGGATCACGGAACCGTCCGGACGCCGGTCCTCGACCAGGTAACGAGGCGAGCGTGCGCGGACAGGGTCGACGAGAGCAAGGGCTTTGACCTCGTCGATGTCGATGCCCAGGCCCGGACGGTCGTTGGGATACAGGAACCCGCCGTGCAGTACGGGGTGGCCCGGGAAGGCATCGAGTTCTTCCGGGCGGAACCAGTTCTCCTCCTGGATCCCGAAGGAATACGATGTCATGTCCAGATGCATCGCTGCGGTCAGGTTCACCGGGTCGGTGTTCCCACCCTCCTGCCACGCGGTCTGGACGCCGAACGCCTCCGCAACGTGCGCCAGCTTCTGCGCCGGGGTGATCCCGCCGATCTTTGACACGCGGCAACGGATGAAGTCGATCAGCCTCTCTGAGATCAGGGGCAGCCATTCCTGGACGTTCGTGAACAGTTCGCCGATGGCCTGCGGGGTTGAGCACTGCTGACGGATCTGGCGGTACCACCCGATCTGTTCCGGTGGAAGTACATCCTCGAGGAAGAACAGCCGGAACGGTTCCAACCGCTTTGCCAGCGAGACTGCCGACGTCGGGCGCAGGTGTTCGTGCACATCATGGGTGAACTTCGGGCCGAACCCAATCCGGTCACGGAGGTGGGCGAACATCGCGACCGTGTTCTCGATGTAGACATCGTCGTCGAACGCCTGCCCGGACGGCCACGATGGCCACGCCACGCCCCAGGGTGTGCGTGCTGGGTCGGGAGCATGCGGGCGCGTGGCCGGGACAAAGCCGCCGCCCCCGTACGCACCCACCTGGCAACGGATGTACTGCCATCCGTCCTCCATGTACCTCCGGATGTCATCCTCGAGTTCCGGCAGGGTGTTGCCAACCGCGTGTGCATAGCACGGCACGGCCGATCGCACCGGGCCGCCAAGCAGCTGGTAGACCGGCATCCCGGCCTCCTTGCCCTTGATGTCCCAAAGGGCGATGTCTATGCCGGCGAGAGCCGCGTTGTGGGTCGGCCCACTGCGCCAGTACCCGCTCGTGAAGGTCGACTGCCAGATGTCCTCGATCATTGCCGGATCACGGCCGATGAGACGAGGGGCCATCCACTCCTCGATTGCGGCGACCACGGCACCGGTGGCGTTGTAATCGTGCGCCGAACCGATGCCGTAAAGACCGGGCTGGTCGGTGAGAACCTTGACGATCACCCACGTGGCCGTGACCCGTGTGCGGATGACCTTGATCCCGGTGATGCGCGCCATTGGATGCCTCCGTCAAGGTTCTTGCGAACGCCAATTGCCCCTTTCCTTCGCGGGGAGGGGGAGTGGGGGACTCTCACCGTGCCCGGGCGGCGTTTTCCTCGGCCAGGGCGAAGGCGTCATCCTGCGGGTGGTAGCCCACAAGCTGGCGCGTCTCCTCAAGATCCATGCGCAGGTACCGGTTATTCGAGATCCCGTTCACGACCGCGAAGGTGACGTGTGGAGCCCCTGACACGCACGCATCGAACAGCCGTGCGAGGTCGTGATAGGTGACACGTAAAGCCTGTGTCTCGGCGTTTACCTCGAGGTTCACTGCCGCGCGCGCGGTCACTCCACCGATCCGTATCGCGATGGCCGAGAACGCGCCGTTTGACTGCGCCACGAAGGCCGCGCAGACGGCTTCACCCCATGCCTTTGATGCACCGTACACGTTCCCCGGGAACGGCACATCAGACGCGCGAGACTGGCGCGAGACGGGATACCCGTTGACGGCGTTGACCGAACTCGCGAAGACGACGCGCTTCACACCCGCCTCAGTCGCGGTGTGCAGGATGTTGTACGTCGCCTTGATGTTCCGGTCGAGGAGACTTTCATAGAAGCCGGCAACCGGGCTCGGATCGGCAGCGAGGTGGAGGACCGTATGCGCCCCCTTGACGGCGTGGCGCGCGGCGTCGAGGTTAGCCATGTCGGCCGCATCGCCGACGGTTACTTCGTCACCCGGGCGTGCACCGGACGGTTCGCGGAGGTCAACCAGCCGCACACGCCACGGCTGGGCCGGGGGTGCGCCATCCTGTTCGCCGGCAAGCCACGCGCGATAGAAGGTGCCGATCCGTCCGGCGCCGCCGGTCACGACGAGGAGTGGGTTCTGGTGCGATGCGGTCATTGGCATGCTGTCCTTGTTGGAGTTGATCGAAATTCGGCAGATCGGGAGCGCCGGCGCATTCGCCGGCCGATCAATGGTGCCCGCAGGCGAAGCGCATCAGGAAACGGCGTCATCGTGAGGGGACGATGAGACCTCCTCTTGGTCAGTCGCGCGAAACGCCAGCGACCGACCAGGCACGGTCCATCCAGTGGAAGATCTTCTCTGCCTCGGCGAGTGCGTCGTAACCCGGACGCATCTGGCATTGCACGCTTGCCTCGAAGCCGATTGCCCCGCGCCAACCCGCACGATCCATGAGGGTGAGATAGCGCGGAAGGTCGAACGTCCCCTCGCCAGCCAGGAGGAACTGGTATTCGATCGGATGTCCATCCGGACCGAATGCCTTGCCGACGCCGTTCCCCGGCACTCGCCAGTTCTCCGGTTCCGGCTGGTCAAGGTACCGGCAATGCTGGTCCTTGATCTCGACCGACTTCGAGAGCGGTGCGAGGCGCGCAACTGCGGCCTCAAGGGGCAGGTTCACCACCTCGAAGTGGCTGACGTCGAAATCAAGGGCGACATGCGGAGACCCGACGGCGTGGATCAGCCATTCGGACCGCTCCGGTGTATCTATGGCGGCGCCGACGTGAGGTTCGATGCACACGATCACCCCGCGCTTGGCCGCGTGATCGGCCAGTTCACCGAGCCTGTCGACCAACTGGTGCTTGTGTGTCTCGAAATCCGCCGGACTACCTCCACTGCCTGTGTTCAGCGCGGGTACGGCCTGATGGGGCAGGGTCAACTCGACGCAGAGGTCGATGGTGTCGCGAAGCCGGGACAGTGCGATGTCGGCCTTCGCCTGATCATCACCAATGATCGGCTGGTTTCCAACCACCGACGCCAATTCGAGATCGTGCGACACCATCAGGGATCTGAGGCGCGCGCGGTCCGATGCCGACCACTTGGTGAAGTCGCCCGCATTCTGGACGTACGTTCCACCGATGGGGTAGCCCGGCACCACGCTGATTGCGAGGGACTGAAACCCCATCCTGGCGAGTTCCGGGACGAAGACGGTGTACGGCACCGTTGCCATGCTCCAAGTGTTGTAGCCAATCTTCATTCGTACTTCCCTTCACACCTGCCCATCGGGCAACCCCGTGCTGACATGATTTGCGCCTGGTACATCCATGAGGATTTCAGCCAAGCGTCTCGCGCTGCCTGCCGATTGCCTCGGGACGCCTGTCCCTCGACGTCGAATGTCGGTTCCAGCCACTGGCGCGCGGTCACCGGGTGTTCGGGTGCATCGTACCCGCGCGCATCGAATGTCGTACTAGACTCGGTGGTCGCGCCGCAACTTTCTGACAATCACGCCGGTTAACTCACCACTGGCCAACATCGTGTCGATAACCGAAGGGCGGAGTTTTGCGTCCTCCGGTTATTCCTGTTGCTCCGGGCGACTGCCGATGCGCGGAGTGGTCAATGGGACTGGCCACGGCGGACGGGGTTGCCACGGCCGGTCTTTCCGTGGAAGCAGTGCATTGCTGATGCAGGTCGTCCTCCGTCGTGCCCCAAGATGGGTGTGTCGACACGCGGTCGTGTGGTCGGTGAGCATCCCTGCTCTCCTATTCCAAGCATGACCACCGTGCCATCGGGCATTGATGTCTGGATTCAATGTCTTGCCGACCCAGTGTGTGGACAACGGCATTGCCGAGCACGGTTCACGAAACTCCTGGAGATGGCGTGTGAGGAAACACGTCCAAACGCCGGCATCACACCAGGTAGGGTGATCCCGTACCCATGGCGCTTCGCATCAACTACAACCTTGCGTCGTCCTCCGCCCAGCGTGGCCTGTCTTCCAGTCAGGACGCGTACGCCAAGCAGGCGACCCGCCTCTCCACCGGCCAGCGCATTAACACCGCTGCCGACGATGCCGCCGGCATGGCAGTCAGCGAGAAGCTCAAGAGCCAGGTCCGTGGACTCAACCAGGCACAGCGCAACGCCCAGGACGGCATCAGCCTCATCCAGACGGCCGGGGGCCCGCTCACCGAGACGCATTCACTCCTCGCCCGCATGCGCGAACTCGCCGTCCAACGACACACTTTCCGCGGGCGACCGTGCCAACCTCCAGGTCGAGTTCACCGCCCTCTACGCCAAGGTGGACCGCATCTCTTCGACCACCGCGTTTAACGGCATCTACCTCCTCAACAATGCCGACGTCGCGACCGGCATGACGCTGCAGATTGGTGCCAACAATGGGAACACCTTCACCCTGACCGTTGGTGAGGCCCAGATGTCCACGTTGAACGCCAACTTCGATAGTGCGTCCGCGACGCTCACGACCATCGGCTACCAGTCTTCCGCAAGTGCGGTCATCTCTGCAGTTGATGCTGCCGTGAACGCGGTCAGTACCGTCCGCGCCGGCCTCGGCGCGCTCCAGAACCGGCTCGAGAGTGTCGGCCGATCCCTCGCTGTCGCTTCGGAGAACACGTCTGCTGCCAATAGCCGCGTTGCCGATGCCGACATCGCTGCGAGCATGAGCGAACTCGTGCGTTCCCAGATCCTTCAGCAGGCGGATGTGTCGGTCCTCGCTCAGGCGGACCAGGCGCCGTCGCTCGTCCTCCAGTTGCTGCGTTAACCAGTCTCGTCCCGGAGGTTCCATGGGCATCAAGAGTGACGCCCGATGGGCATCCGTAGTGACAAGACGCCCACCACACCCAATGCCAGGTGGTGGGCGTTCCTGTTATCCGGAAAACGGGACCGTCTCGTGCGAGCCAGGATCAGCGGGACGCGTGTTCTCGCGAGGGTGTCCGGTCGTGCTACGGTTTTGATGGTGAAAAACCGGGAGGCAGGCAGGTGGACTGCGGTGCGTGTGGCACTCACCTCCCCGCCGATGCCCGTTTCTGTCATCGGTGCGGAGTACCGGTATCACGACCCCGGCCTGACCGTGAAGGCATCGGCGTCGAGGTCGTTACTAGATACAAGTGCAGTCGCCATCCCTCGCGCGAGACCCTGCTGCGGTGTGGCAGGTGTCTGGACCCGTATTGCCATGACTGCCTGACGCATACTGCCGCGGGTATCCGGTGTTCGCGTTGTAGCGGCATCCGGCGACCATGGTTCGCGCCGCGGTGGGCTCAACGAGGCCGTTCGGCAACGACGTTCCTGATCCTTTGCGCGCTGATCATCCTCTACATGATCATGCGTTCCGGACTTGCACGTGGTGGGAGGCCCGGTGGGCAGCCTCAATTCGCGCCACCAATTTCGCGTTCTGCTGAAGTGGCGCCGCGTTGAGAGCCCCGTGATGGTCGGTTTCCTGGTTGGCCCTATCCTTCCCGGATGACAGAGCCTTGTTCCGAGCCGCGAATCCGAGGGTCATGACCCCGATCCCGATCCAAACGGTCACGACGCGCATGGGCACGACGGGGATCTGTCCAGTCTCATCACATTGGCCGGGTGTGGCCTGTTCCTGGTTGCTGGTTACGCCACAGGATGGGCTGGCGATGCCTATCCGCTGGCAACCATCGCGTTTGGCATCTCCATACTGTTTGGTGCCTGGCAGGTTGTTCCCGTCGGACTTCGCGGTATTTGGCGCGACCGCACTCTCGACATCAACATTCTCGTTTCCGTGGCCGCTGCCGGTGCGGTCGCGCTTGGTGATTGGTCGGAGGCGGCGACGGTCATCTCCCTGTTCATGCTTGGCGACGCGATCGAGGACTTCACGTTGTCCCGCACCACGCGTTCTGTCGATGCACTGCTTGCAACGATCCCGACAATTGCCCAAGTCCTGGATCTGGACGGGCTCGAGACGCCGACCCTAGTGGTGGAGGTCCCCGTCGGGGCGATTGTTGTGGTGCGTCCGGGCGAACGGATCCCGGTCGACGGAGTGGTGGTCCGAGGGACGTCGGCCGTGGATCAGGCGGCACTGACCGGGGAGAGTATTCCTCTGGACCGCGCACGAGGCGACCCGGTATTTGGCGGCCCCGTCATCCGCAATGGCTATCTGGAGGTGTGCACAACGCGCCCGTTCTCCGACACTGCCCTAGCCCGCGTTGTTCGTGTCGCCGAGGAGGCCATCACGGAACCGTCCGACGGGCAACGATTGGTCAGACGCTTCGCCAAGGTCTACACCTCGTTGGTCGTGGCCGTCGCGGTCATTCTGGCGGTCTTGGTACCGTGTGTTGTCAGGGATCCGATTGCTGCTTGGTTTGACCGCGCCTTGGTGTTGATCCTTGGTCGCGTGCCCCTGCGCGCTGCTCATGGCGTCGCCGGTTGCCATCGTCGCCGTGATTGGGGCCGTGTCACGACACGGGGTGATTGTTCGGAACGCGATTGCACTGGAACGGGCCGGCCTGGTCAGGATTGTCGTGTTCGACAAGACTGGCACACTGACCTACGGCCATCCCGAAGTAGCAGGGGTCTTCCCGGTGGCCGATGGCCAGGTAGTTGATCATGGCGACGGCCACGAGGGCATGGTCCGCCTCCTTCGGATCGCCGGCGCGGTCGAGCTGATGTCCGAACACCCGATGGCATCGGCAATTGTCCGTTCCTCGCGCGCACACCCGTTGTGGGCGGGCGAAGTGGCTGGTTTCCAATCCTTCCCCGGGTGCGGTGTCTCGGCGGTCGTGGACGGCCGTCGCGTCCTGATCGGGAAGCCGGGTTGGATCGCCGAGGATGGGTGTGACCTGTCGGTTCTGTCCGCGACGTTCGGGTCAATCAATCACTTGGGTCAGACACCAGTCGTTCTCGCAGAATGGCCGGTTCTGCACGATCACCTGTCGGCGGGTCGACAGGTCCTGCCCGGTTCAGTGGGCACCGTGTCGGGTGTCTTCGGGATTGCCGATCAGCGTCGTTCCGTAGCGAATGACGCGGTAGGCCGATTGCGCCGTGGTGGAGTTTCGCGCATCGTCGTGCTATCGGGTGACGCGATTGGTGCGGTTGACGCAGTGTCATCTGCAATCGGCGTGCTGCCGGTGGATCGTCATGCCGGCCTCCTTCCTGAGGACAAGGTTCGATTGGTTCGCACCCTTGCTGCCGGCCATTCCGGTGGTGTTGCAATGGTCGGCGACGGGATCAATGATGCCCCGGCCCTTGCCGTCGCGACCGTCGGAATTGCTGTCGGAACTGCCAGCGCTGATGTTGCGCATGACCTGGCGGATGTCTCGATGGTTGCCGACGACCTGACCCGCGTCGCGTGGTTCCTATCGCTTGCGCAGAGGACGCGTCGAACGATCATCACGAATGTCACGATTGCGCTGTCAGTCAAGATGGTCGTCGCGATCTTGGCGGTTTTCGGTATGGCAAGCCTGTGGTTGGCCATCGTGGCCGACACTGGTGCGACGGTGGTGGTTGCGCTGAACGGGATGCGATTGCTTGGGTGGTCGTCATTTGCCACCAGAACTGCCGGAACGGTCGATCGCAAGCGGTTCGGACTTGCAGCGTGGTCCAGTCACGCGGGGCATGCCCACTGGGATGATTCTCACGTAGATTCTTGGTGGGCTGTTGTCATGCCGGTCTCGTGCCCGTACCTCCAGTGGAGAGGATCCGGGTTGGGCGCGATGCCCGCCCGCGCAGGAGTTCCGCAATGTGGATCGCAACGCGTTCACCGGTCCTGCCGACGGCTTCCGCTCTCCTGTGTTTCGTGTTTGCCGTCATACTCGTCCGCCAATGGGCCGTGCGAGGCCGACCGCACCAACTGATCTGGGCGATTGGAATGGTCTGGTATGGGCTTGCGTCGGGTGCGGATGCAATCGGCCAGGCGTGGGGATGGTCCGAAGCGATCTATCGCACGTGGTATATCGCCGGTGCCGTCATGGCAGCAGCGTGGCTTGGACTTGGTGAGGTCTATCTCCTGCGGACGACTGGCTACGGCGAGTTCGCCGCGGCTGGGATCTTCCTAGGAAGCATCCCGGCGGTTTACCGTGCCGGAAAACTCTTGCAGGCCGGTGAGGAAACTGGCATGGAAGCGGCCATGACCCTTGCTTTCGCCGGGATTGGCACGAGCGTCCTTCTTGGATTCGTCGCGTGGGAATGGCCTGAGTGGTCCGGTCATGCCGCCCTGATTGCCTTGATTGCCGGAAGCGCGTACGCCGCCTATCAGGTCCTTGGGGCACCAGTGACCTATGCGGAAATGCTCGACCCACTCACTGGTGTTCCGCAGGGGGCTGGGTTGCCGCCGGACGTACGGATGCTCACTCCCATGCTCAATATCGGTGGCGCGTTGATGCTGTTCTTCGGTGCATTCCATTCGGGATGGTCGTATTGGCGTGATCGACGCAACGCCGAGCGTGCCGTTTCAAATCTCCTCATTGCCATGGGTGCGCTGACACCGAGCCTCACCGGATCACTCAACCGATGGGGCCTGACCGCTTCCTTCTACCTTGGGGAGTTCCTCGGCGTACTCTTCATCTTTGCCGGGTTTCTCGCGAGTCGAGAGGTGATCACGCGCCACGGTAGGTCGCTGATCGCGTCGTTCTCCAGCGGTCGCTAAACCGGGGGGTAGACGGAAATCGCCCCGACGGAAGCCCGTTCGAGGCGATAGGTAATGCGCTGAATTGGTTGCGGGGGAAGGATTCGAACCTTCGACCTTCAGGTTATGAGCCTGACGAGCTGCCACTGCTCCACCCCGCGTCGCAGGCTGGAATCATACCGGGTTGTTGCAGGCCTGTCCACTCCACGGAGTAGCCGACCATTTCCCGCGGGTGGGGATTTGCTAGGACCGGGTGTTCCGGGCAATGCAGCCCGAGGTCGGCACGAAACCGGGAAGTCATGCAACCATATTGCCGATGATGCTTCCCTTTTCGTGGCAGGAGTGTCGCTTGTGCGGCGGCGCCTACTTGCTGTGGGCTAATCCATCTGCGCCTCAGGATGCGGACGACACCGGGTTGGGTGAGCGTTGGACAGACTGGATGCACCTGGACGGTCGACCGTACTCAGAGGATGACAGCGCCTCCTGCAACACGTGTGGTGGACTTGACTTCGAAAGCATGACCGCGTCACAGCGTCGTTGGGGGTTAAGCCTCCCTCACGTAACCCAGGAAGCGCTTCGTCGGCAGGGTCGCGGTACTCCGGTTCGGGCATCCGGGTTCACCGTGTCAAGTCCAGCACCGATGCACGTCGGCGAATCCACACACTTCCGGACAACCGATGAAGAACCGTTGCCCACCGTGCCAGCCGAGGTGCTCGCACAGTGGCAGCGCCCAGAGGTGGTCAGGGAACCGTGGTCCGCATCTCCATTGGCGGCATTTCTGAGCCGTGTCTTTCGCGAAACGCCGCGAGCAACGGTCCAGACCTACGCCGATGACGAGGAAATCACTCTCAGGGACCCGGTGATCCTGACAATCGTCGTGGTCTGCCTGGTCACCCTGGTTTCGGTGATCGTAAGCAACTGGATGAGCCCGGGAGTGGTTCCATCCTGACCCGGTCCCGAGTTTTTGTTGGTGGTTCCGGGTCAGCATGGCAGTGCGCATCGTTACCTGAGGCCCAGGATTGACGCGATGTTCGCGTGTTCAGGATCGATGACCGGGTGCAACTTCCCGGTGTTGCAGGTCATGATCGTGGTCAGCCCGGGTCCGTGTCCGGCCACCATGCAGTCGCTATGGGCGATGACCCCCACAACCATCGAACCCTTGCGATAGCCTCGCCCGAACGCATGATCCTGGTCCCGCACGGCCACGATGTCCCCAAGGCGGAGGTTCGCCAGACCGTGCGCCTCGAGGACTTCCCGATCATGGGTCTGGATGTCGTAGTCTCCGCGTTCGGCATTGGATCCCACGCCCGAACCCATCAGTTCAGGGGGCACGATGCCGGCGACCGGGATGGAGAGGGATTCGTCCGGGGAGATTGTTGCCGGCAGTCGTTGCAACAGTTGCACCGACATGTTCATCAGCTTGACCTCGGGTGCGTCGAGCAGGCGCAAGCCTCGACCGTAGGCGCGGACCTGGATCTTGTCGCCAATCGCGAGTTTGTTCAGGATGTCGGGTGCAAAATCGATCATCAGGTGTTCCGCGCCGCCGTGCTTGCCGGTGACGGTGCCCACCGACCCTTTCCCTTCACCCGACACGACGTGCGCCTCGTTCCCGATACACGACAGGATTGCCAGCGCATTGTTCTCATCCGCATCCTTGTTGCGGACGGTGGCTCCCGGTTCGACGTGGTCACAAGCCCACCCGGAGGCGCGGTCGCCAACGCGCACGTTGTAGGTAATTCCACCAGAGCTCGGTACGGTGACCGGTCGGCCATCGTGGGTGACCACATATGGAGAGAAGGGGCGTCGTGGGGATCCGATCTCCCCGATGACAGAGAGCATGACGATCTCCTCAAAGTTGGCGCGCAGGCTCATTTGGTGTCCTTCTCGACTGGATTCTTGGCAATAGTTCATGGCTGAAGGGCTGCGTGCAACAGCGTAGCGTGCCGGATGCAGACATACTCCCCGGGGGGTACCATGTACGTGATCTGTCGGGGTGTTTCCGGGTTGTTTGCGTAATCTGGTGGCTCGGCAGTCGTGCAGTGTAGTAGGAACCTTCGCAAAGTGCGCTTTGGTGGCCATTACCCGGCAACGGCGAGTGGCCACATGGGGCGTGAAGCGGGGGAGAATATGTCTGGAGGGGAACCGAACGCATGGACAACGTTGAGTACGTGCGCCCAAGGTCCGTTAGCGAAGCCGTTGCACTCCTCGCGGAGAAGCCCGGCAAGGCGCGGGCGCTTGCTGGTGGCACCGATCTCTTGGTGCAGTTGAAGGCGGGTCGCCGGCAGATTGACCGGGTAGTGGATGTCAAGGGCATTCCGGACCTGACCGAGATCCGGGTCAACGCCGATGGGAGTGTCCTGATCGGTGCGGCCGTGCCGTGCTTCAAGGTCTATTCCCACCCAGCGATCATCGCCGGGTACCCGGGGGTGATCGACGCGGCAAGCATTGTCGGAGGGATCGCAATTCAGGGACGCGCCTCGCTTGGTGGCAACCTGTGCAATGGTTCACCCTCGGGCGACACCATCCCTTCGATGGCAGCAGCCGGGGCCGTTGCGCTTATCGCCGGACCGAAGGGGAACCGCGAGGTTCCGGTCGCCGAATTCTGCACGGGGCCGGGACAGACGGTCCTGCACCCGGATGAACTTCTCGTGGCTATCAGGTTGCCTGCGCCTCGTCCGAACAGTGCGGGCCACTACCTGCGGTTCATTCCCCGCAACGAGATGGACATCGCGGTTGCCGGCGCGGGCGCATGGGTTGCACTTGACAGCCATGGCGTCGTGACTGAGGCACGGGTTTTCCTGACCTCTGTCGCCCCAACGCCAATTGGCGTCCCGGATGCGGCCAAGGCAGTCATCGGCACCCGGGGCGATAGCGACGCCCTCGATGCCGCCGCCGCCGCCGCGCGTGCAGCCGCGAAGCCGATCACGGACATGCGCGGAACGATCGCTCAGCGCGTCCACCTTTCGGGCGTGATGACGAAGCGTGCCTTGGCCGGAGCGATTGCCCGTGCCCGTGGCGAGCATGTGCCCGGGGCACACGAGACGCATCGTGTCCGCACGAATGGCGCTGCGCACTGACCTGTATCGACATCGGCTACGGGCCGTCCGAACTGCGGACCGGCCTCACCAGAAACAAGGGGAGAGCGACCCAACATGGTTGCGGTAGATGCCCATTCGACGACGAAAGTCGTCGTTGAGGCAACGATCAACGGCGAAACGGTCCAGTTCCTGGCGGAACCGCGTCAGACACTTCTCGAGTGTCTGCGGGATGCCCTGAGCCTGACGGGCACCAAGGAAGGGTGTTCTGACGGAAATTGCGGCGCGTGCAACGTGGTCATGGGTGGGTATCTTGTCAACTCGTGCCTCGTGCTTGGCGTCGAGGCGAATGGCCAGTCCATCACGACCATCGAGGGCATTGCCCCGGTCGGTGGCCTGCACCCGCTTCAGACGGCGTTCCTTGAAGAGGCCGCCTTGCAGTGCGGGATCTGTACGCCAGGGTTCATCGTGTCAGCGTCGGAACTGCTCAAGCACAACCCACACCCTTCCGAGGATCAGGTTCGGTTCTGGCTTTCGGGCAACCTGTGCAGATGTACTGGCTACGACAAGATCGTTCGGGCCGTGATGCACGCCTCGGACATCATGAGGGTCGGGCACTAGGCCCGCCCCACTCGTGCGCGACCGTTTTTCCCGTACTTGTGCGACCTCGCACAGGTCTGGGGCACTTGACAGAGGGACAGGGATATGACGACGACAATCGATCGTCCCACCGGCGAAAATGCAGCGACCCGCGTAATCTCGGCCAATGATGGCGCCAATATCATCATTTCCCATGGCGACTACAACGTAGTCGGTACCCGCCCTGTCCGTCACGACGGCGTGGACAAGGTGACCGGTCGTGCAACGTATGGTGGGGATACCCGGCTGAATGGCCTCCTGTTCGGCAAGGTCCTCCGCAGCCCCCATGCCCATGCGCGTATCGTCAGCATCGACACTTCGAAGGCACGTGCCCTTGATGGTGTCCATGCCGTGGTCACCGCCTCTGACCTGCCGACTGCCGAGGACCGTGAGGTTGACCTTGGCGAGGGTGGTGGCAATCTCAAGCACATGAGCGACAACATCCTTGCGAGCGACAAGGTCCTCTACAAGGGTCACGCCGTGGCGGCGGTCGCGGCGGTCAATGTCCACGTCGCCGAGGCAGCCTGCAAGCTGATCGAGGTCGTGTACGAGGCCCTGCCAGCGGTCGTTGAGCTCAAGGATGCGATTGCGCCGGGTGCGACGCTGATCCATCCCGAGATCACCCAGAAGTCCCTTGGCAGGGACACCGGCATTCACTCCAACATCACCAAGCACGCCCGCCATCAACTTGGAGACCCGGACGCGGCGTTTGCAAAGGCGGACGTGATCG
>SHXX01000041.1 GCA_009693165.1 Chloroflexota bacterium | reverse complement strand
TGGTTCCGCCACGTCGGCCATGACGGGTTTAATGGCCATCTCTGGCGCCGGCATCGCAACGACCGCATCTACCTCGACCAGTTCAGCCTCGGCGACCAGTGGTTCCGCCACGTCGGCCATGACGGGTTTAATGGCCATCTCTGGCGCCGGCATCGCAACGACCGCATCTACCTCGACCAGTTCAGCCTCGGCGACCAGTGGTTCCGCCACGTCGGCCATGACGGGTTTAATGGCCATCACGATATCTGGCACTTCCGCAACTGGGTCCAGCTCGACTACCGGGGCTTCCACGACTTCGGCCGCGACGGGTTCAATGGCCATCTCCGGCGCCCGCATCGCGACCACCGGTTCCACCTCGGCATCAGTTGATCCCGCGGCCGTAGACACGTCCGCCTGGACAGATGGCACCACTTCCGCCAACGCCGCGAACCGCGCCAACTCGTGAAGTGAAGATCCTGCAAACAACAATCCGTCGCCAGTGTCAGGTGCGGCCAGCAGGAACGACAGTTGGACCTGTGTCGCCTGATAAATCACCGCCGGGACCAACGCCAATTCGAATCCATCCACGTCGTTCGGAGCGATTCCTGCCCTAGGTGGCAGTTCATCAGCCCCATCACGACTTGATGCGTCGGCACTAGCCTCGATTTCCGCAATGCCTGCCACCATGAGCGGGAGGCGTGGCGAACCCTCGGTGCCTACAAGGCCTGCGCGCACACGTATCGGAGGGAGCATGTACGCGCCCTCGGCCCGTGCCGGAATCTCCGGTGGCTCCGCAACAATGGCCTGCACTGCCCCAGGCGGCGGCCCACCCACTGGTGGCCGCACCTGGCGTGGAGTGAGGGTCAGTTCAACAAGGGCACGGACCCATTGACCCCACGATCTTGGCGGAGACGCCTCACTCCCGAGGCCACCGGACGCGTTGGCATCCGGACTGGTGACCCCTGGAGTTTCGATCAGCGGAGGCGCGACTGCCGGCCACGAAGAACTCGGATACGGCACCTGGTCCGGATCGCCCGCAGGTGCATCACCGCGACGCCTTCGTGTCGGCTCACGTCGCCGTGAGGTAAACCGGTCAATCCGCTCGTGGAAGGTTGCAGGCGATGCGCCCTGTCGCCCAACCGGATCAGACGCGGACCCGGGCCTTCGCGCCGAACCTCGGGAGACGCGTTGCATCACGATTACCGGGCGTACGTCCTGCGCGACCGACTGCCCGCTACTTCCACTTGCCTGAACTGGCACATGGTTGGTCTCGGACTGTCCGACCATTGTCACGAGCACGACAACGGCAGCCAACACGGGTGCAGCAAGCAGCACCACGAGCAGCGCGTATGCCCAGGAGGTCGAATCGCTCACCGAGTGTCCCTTCGCCAGGGTGGGTCGCAACAACCACGCCCGGACAAAAATGCAGGGAAAAGGCGCGGCCGCTTTATGGTCACCCAATAACCGAACGCAAACGGGATGGCGACGTTGCACGACTCGCTTGACCACCCCGTCTGAGCAAAGGGCGGAACGGACCGTGACTACCACGCGTGCGACTTTGCGAGACGATCCAAAGTGCCGTGGAAAACGCCCCGCCTAATCAGTGCCGTCTGGCTGTGGCGCATCAACTACGCCGTAGATTGCTACCGCGGTGTCACCATGGACACGAACCCGGTCGCGACGCAATCGTCCAATGACGACCGGGACCTCGTGTCGTCGGCCATATTCAACAACGACGGTCGCCCCATCGCGAGTGATCGCCGGGTGTGCGACGCGCGCCAATATGCCGGGTAACGCTTCCAGACCATAGGGTGGGTCGCAGAGGATCAGGTCGTATGGTTCGACCACCTGCAGGAGAAATCGGGCGACCTCGGAACGATGGACACGTGCCTGGGAAGCCAGCCTCGTGTGAGCAAGGTTCCTTGAAATTGCCTCCACCGCATCTGGCGCGCGGTCAACGAAGTCGCACCAGTCGGCACCGCGGCTGAGTGCCTCAATCCCGAGGCCTCCGGAACCTGCAAATAGATCGAGTACGCGGCCGGAAGCGCCCCGGTCGCCAAGCATCCCAAAAATCGCCCCTTTTACCTTGTCGGTGGTGGGACGTGTCTGCGAACTCCTGGGGGCAACCAACGCGAGGCCACCGCATTCACCAGCAATCACCCGCATCGCCACTCCTGAACCGCATCTGCCCGGCACGCCTCGCACCGGTTCGGGAAAACCTAACCAGCAGCCATGGAGCGGTTCCAATAGGCCTCAACCTGGCCTCGCAAGCGGACATGATCCGGCAACGACAGCGTCTGGTCCCTCCCAAGGATCAATCCCGCCTGCCTTCGCGCCGCCTCAAGAACATGCACGTCGGACAACCGCGCCACCTTGAGGTCGGGCACCCCACTTTGCCTCGTGCCGAAAAACTCCCCCGGGCCACGCATTTTCAGGTCCTCTTCGGCAAGGACGAACCCGTCACTCGTCCGCTCGAGCGCACGCAGGCGCGCCAGTGTCGGTTCTGCGTCCGTTTCCGTGAGCAGAAGACAGAAACTCGCGTGGGGACCTCGGCCGACACGTCCACGGAACTGGTGCAATTGGGCGAGTCCGAAGCGGTCCGCACCTTCGATCAGGATCGTCGAAGCATTCGGCACGTCAATGCCAACCTCGACAACCGCCGTCGCCACGAGGACATCGGCGTGCCCGTCACGGAACCGCGACATCACTTCATCCTTCTCGCGCGGGGACAGGCGCCCATGCACGAGCGCCAGGCGCAGGTCGGGGAACTGACGTTGCAAGCGCTCATGTTCGGCCGTCGCGGCGCGCGCCTGGATCCGCTCCGACTCCTCGACCAACGGGAAGATGATGAATCCTTGGCGACCAAGCCGCACCTGCCTGCGCAGGAAGTTGTAGGCCTCCATCCGCTTCTCCGGCGGGATCATCGCGGTCTTGATCGGTTGGCGTCCAGGCGGCAGTTCATTGATGATGGAAAGGTCGAGGTCACCGTAGACAGACAGCGCAAGCGTCCTCGGGATTGGCGTTGCGGTCATCACTAGAAGATGCGGATTGGCACCCTTCGCCAACAGCGCACTCCGCTGACGCACCCCGAAACGGTGCTGTTCATCGACAATTGCCAACCCAAGACGGTTGAAGCCTTCGTCCTCGTCCAGAAGGGCATGGGTGCCGATCAACACGTCAATCTCACCAGACGCGCACGCCGTCCAGATCTCCCGCTTCTCCTTGCGCTTCTGGCTACCGGTCATCCTCGCCACACGGACACCGAGCGGACCAAGTGTCGCTGCCACGCTTCGCTCATGCTGCTGGGCCAAGATGTCTGTGGGTGCCATGAACGCGACTTGATAACCCGCCCGCACCGCCGCAAGGCAAGCGGCGGCCGCCACCGCGGTCTTTCCCGACCCGACCTCGCCCTGCAACAACCGGCTCATGGCGACCGGACGGGCCAAGTCGCCATAGATTTCCGCAGTGACACGCGACTGCGCCCCAGTCAACGTGTAGGGCAGCCGACTTGCGAACTCGTCGATCGTCGCTTCAGGAATGACGAACGCAAGGCCCGGGTTCGAGGTCTGCCACTCGTGCCTCCGGCGCAGGACACCCAACTGGATGATCAGGAACTCGTCGAATGCGAGACGCCGGACCGCCTCGGCGTGGCGCTCCCAACTATCGGGAAAGTGCGCACTCTCAAGTGCAGTCACGAACGGAAGCAAGTTCTCCTGAGTTCGGACTTCCAGGGGCAAGGCATCGCGCAACGCCGGACCAGTGAGGTCAAGGGCCTTGCGGACCACCGTGCGAAGCTGCTTGTCGGTGATGCCCTCGGTCTTCGCGTAGAACGGCACGAGGCGACCCGCGTGCAATGAGTCCTCGAGATCGGTCTCCAGTTCCGGCGACGTGAACTGCATTGCTCCGCCCGCCTGTTGATCGACCCGGCCGCTCAGGAGCACCTGACCGGAGTTCCCCAACCGCCGGAGCATGTACTGCTGGTTGAACCAGACCGCGTACGCATACCCGGTCTCGTCCCTCAACAACGCCTCGGTGATCGTGAGGCCTCGTCGTGCGGGGCTTTTCACGTTCACTGACACGACCGTCACCATCACGGTTGCGATCTGGCCCGACTGGAGATTTGCCAGCGGCGTCAGACTGCGTCGGTCAAGATGGCGTCGGGGCAGGTGATAAAGAAGATCCAGAACCGAATTGATGCCGAGGCGGGCGAACCCCTCGACCGTCTTTGCTCCAACGCCCGGCAAGGCCGAAACCGGCGAAAGTGGCGAAAGTGGTGCCGAGACATCCGACCCCTCGGTCACGGTTGGCCGGTTCCGTGCGTCGTGCCCGGTTCGGGCCGACGTCGGGCGTCCCTGTGGGGCTCCGTTACCCGATCGGACAATAGTTCCCACCGGAACGGTTGCCGAAGAAACTGGGCGGGTCGGTATCGGCCTCGGTGGGACTGCAGGCCCTGACGGCGCCGCCCTGGGGATTGGCGCACCGGCGACTACGGCCAGGGCCCGTTCGATCATCCCCTGACGCGCTCGGACATCACGGCGCGCGTATCCGGACAGGATCCGGCGTACCTCGTCCGCCCAGGCAACCCCTGGTTCAACCCGTGAAGTGAAAACCTCGAGACCGCCAACGACCGCCCGATTGGTGAACCCGAGTTCCCGCTCGTACTCAAGGATGCGTTGCGCCCGCGTCGCACCGGCCGGTGCCCGGTTCACGTCACTCCACCGAGATAATAAAGTCGTAGTGGGGTTGTCCCCCCGTCATCGATTCAACTGACAACGCCGGGAAACGCGACTGCACCACATCCGCGAAGCGCGACGCATCGGGGTCACTGACATCTGCACCCCGATAGATGGTCAGTAATTCCGCGGTCCGCGCTCCGGCCTGTTCCAGGGAACGCGTTGCCACATCATCAATGTCGGTGCCGGCGGCCACGACTTCATCATCAAGAAGGCCAAGCACGTCACCAACGCGAACATCCACGCCATTGATCGAGACATCCCGAGTGGCGCGGGTGACCTCGACAGTCCGGACGGATGTCAGGGCACTGGTCATCGCAGAAACAATCGCCTGAGGGTCCGCGCCAAAGGTCATCGCCATCATTGCACCGATGCCTTGGGGCACCGTCCGTGACCCGACAACCAGGATTCTTCGGTCGCCCCCAAGTGTTTCCGGCGCCACCGACGATGCTTGCTTCGCGGTCAGGACGACGTTTCCGTTGTTCGGAAGCACAATGACCGTGCGGGCATGCGCCCGGCACGCTGCGTCAAGGATCTCCTGCGCACTTGGGTTCATTGTGTGGCCACCCAGAACAACCTCGGATGCCCCGAGACCACGGAATACCGATGCAAACCCTTCCCCCGGCGCAATCGCGATGATCGCGACATCTGCCAATGGCGCGTCCAAATCCACGGGCTCCCCCGACGACGGCCCCTCGGATCCAACGCCCACCCGCCCGGCCGCCATACGCCACCGTTCGGCTTGAGCGTCCATGTCCTCGATCGAGATCCGCTGCACTCGCCCGTATTGGATCGCTCGCGTGAGAAGCGATCCTGGATCCTCGGTATGACCGTGAATTCTGACGAACCCGTCACCACCCACCACCATTGTCGACTCAGCCAGGACCTGAAGGTCGTCACGCACGGTCTCGACTGAGAGGTCCGCACCATCGTGCGCCACGATCACGAACTGGGTGCAATATCCCCACTCGCCCGCAAGCGGATCATCCTCGGGCGAAATCGTGCCGTCATCCGGCAGCATCTGGACCGCAGTTACCGGCAGGGAGACTTCACCCATCGCGGGCAAGGCCTCACCACGGAGGGCAAACCACATCCCCTCGAGGATCAGGCGGTATCCCTCTCCACCGGCATCCACGACCCCAGCCTGCTTCAGGATCGGCAACTGGAGTGGGGTCGCCTGGACGGCGCGGTGTGCGCCCGCCATCGCTGCACCCATCACGGTCGACACGCTCTCACGTGCCTGAGTAACGCACTCAATCGCTGCATCGCCCGCTGCCCGTGCGACAGTCAGGATTGTGCCTTCGACCGGTCGGGTCACTGCCCGGTAGGCATTCGACGCACCCTCGGCAAGTGCCCGCGCAAATTCGGTACTCGAAATCGACCGGGTGTCCCCGACACCTCGCGAGAGCCCGGCCACAATCTGCGACAGGATCACGCCGGAATTGCCGCGGGCGCCGAGGACTGCCCCTTGCGCCGCCGCCCGGACTACCGCACCTGCGCCCTGATCCGCGACACGGCGAACAGCCTCAACGGCCGCACGCATCGTCAGGTGCATGTTCGTGCCGGTATCCCCATCGGGAACCGGGAACACATTCAGGGCATTTACGACGCTTACGTGCCGCTCAAGCCAAGTGGTGGCCAACTCAAGCATGTGACGCACAGTCGCCCCGTCAATCCGTGAGCGATCGGCATCATTCTCGCCACCGTGGTCATCGACCGACGGCGCAGGCTGTTGCGTGGAATCGGCCATCGTGGTGACCCCTGAGTCTTCCGGCGTGTGTCCGACGTGCCGGACCCCATGGGAATGCTACAGTTCAGGGAAATCGATCAGGCAACCCGGATTGCCGACGTCCGCTGATTTCGTGCCGGATGCCCTTCCCGATCAGCACCACCTGCGCCTCGAATGGGCCAGGGCGACGGGCGGTCAGGATAGCACAGCGAGCGGATTCACCCGGTCGTCACCCGGCGAAGTGCTGACAGAACTTGCAGGATTGGGGTCAAGCAGTGGCTACTACGTGTGACGTGTGCAACAAGGGTACTTCCCACGGGCGCACCATTTCGAGCAACGTTTCCGCCGCGTGGGCCAAGCGCGCCCCGAAGAAGAACCGCACCTTCAAGGCAAATGTGCGACGCGCCACGATTACCCTTGCCGGCCATGCCATCCGCTTGGACATCTGCACGCGGTGCCTGCGGACACTCGCCAAAACATCCTGACCCAATTCGGACAGGTTCCCGCCAAGAACGAGACCCCGCCAGCAAACCGGGCCCCAAGCCTCGGTCGCGAGCGGGGTTGATGTTTTTTCACGCCGTTCGCCCACCGGAAACGAGCTTCTCTCAGGGTTGATCCAGCCCACGCATTCGCGACACGGCTGACGCGACACCGTCAAGGCCACCTGCGAAGAGTGCGCTGCCGACCACGAGATACCTTGCCCCGGCAGAGACGCAGGCCGCACCAGTTTCGGGATTTATCCCACCGTCGACCGCCACCTCGATCCCGATGGGCCTCGCCCGCCCGCTGATCCGCCGGATCTTTTCTACTTGGTCCGCCCGGAAGGACTGGCCCGACGCGCCTGGTTCAACGGTCATGACCAGCAAATCGTCGATGTCGGCCGCAAAAGCATCGAATACCGTGTCCGGTGTGCCAGGCTTCAGCGCAATACCGGCTCGCATCCCAGCGGCACGGATTGTTCGCAAGACCTCCCCAAGATCCCGGAACCCATCCGGCCGCCCATCAAAGGCCTCGGCGTGCACCGTCACACCTCGGACACCAATGGCAACGAGTTCATCGAGAAGGTTCTCCGGTTGCGCCACCATCAGATGCACGTCAATTGGAAGCGATGTTCGCGCCCTCATTTCCCGCACAAACAGCATCCCGAACGAAATTGCCGGGACGAAGTGCCCGTCCATCACGTCCAGGTGCAACGCGTCCACACCGGCCGCCTCCACTGCGTCAATCGCCTCACCAATGCGTAGCAGCGGGCACGCATAGACCGAAGGCGCTATCTGGACACGCACGGACTATCAGGCCGGCACGGTAGCCGCACGCACCGGTTCGCGTCCCTGCAATTCGGTGCGCAACTGTCCACACGCCGCTCTGATGTCACGCCCCATCTCCCGCCGGACGGTGCAGATGACACCCGACTCACGAACGATGCGGTGGAACTCTTCTACCGCCTCTGGCCGCGAAGCTCCGAAAGGCAGGGACGCAACCGGGTTCATTGGTATGAGATTTATGTGGACGTCATGACGACGCACAAGCGCAACCAGGTCGCGCGCAAGGGCAGGCGTGTCATTCACGCCATCGAGGAGCGTGTACTCGAACGTCACCCGGCGTCCTGTCCGTGCCTGATACTCCCAGCACGCGTCTAGCAGCGTTGCCAAGGGGAACCGCTTGTTCAGTGGCACCAGGGTCGTCCGCAACGCATCATCGGGCGAGTGCAGTGAGACGGCCAATCGAACCGCGTACTTGTCCTCTATGAGGCGTGACATGCCGGGCAGCCAGCCAGCCGTCGACACCGTAAGGCGGTGCACCCCGAGGCCTACTGCATCGACAAGCAATGCCACGGCGCCCATCGTCGCGTCGTAGTTGATCAATGGTTCGCCCATGCCCATGAACACCACGTTACGCACGGTCGGTGGGACGGCGCGGCTCCAACGGAGGAAGTGCAGCGCCTGATCCATGATCTCGCCAGTGCCAAGGTTCCGCGTGAAGCCCATCAGTCCGGTCGCGCAGAAAGCGCATTTCACCGGACATCCAACCTGCGTACTCACGCAGACCGTCGACCTCTCGGCACCGGTTCCGTCATCCCGGGTCGGGTAGCGCATGAGGACACTTTCGATCAGGTCGCCATCAGGAAGCCGCAGGGCGGCCTTGCGGGTCTCCCCATCTGAAGAAACCAACTCGGCCTCCAATTCAAGCGCGCCGAACCTGAACCGTTCGGCCAGCGCCTGCCTGAGCGATTTCGGCAAGTTCGACATCTCGTCGAACGAGCGAATCTGGGATCGATAGACCCACGCCGCAATCTGGTCACCACGATATTCGGGGTGGCCCAGCTCGGTCACAACCTGCCGCAATGAGGTCAATGAGAGGTCGGTGACGGGAGGAAGGGTCAACGGCGTCGCCGCCGGTGTAGCCGTGATTGTGGTTGGAGCAATCATTGGGTCAGTCGTCGCGTCGCCGCATTCCCGAAAGGATCATCGCGTAGTACAGCACTTGGGAGAGGGCTTGTGCCAGTCCGGCCACATACGTGAGGGCGGCGGCGTCAAGCACCTTCCGGGCAAGGTCGGCGTCATGGGAAGTCACCAGCCCGTTGTCAACTAGAAGCCGCATAGCCCTGTTGCTTGCGTTGTACTCGACCGGCAACGTGACCGCCGCGAAGACGGCCGCCCCGCTGAAGAGCAGCAATCCGATCAGCGACAAATTGAAGAAATTGAGAACCATTCCGGCAAAGAACAGGATGTACCCCAAAGAACTGCCTAGGCCTGCAACCGGCACAAGGTTCGTCCTCAGCCTCATCGGCGCATAGCCCGTCGCATCCTGGATTGCGTGCCCCACCTCGTGCGCCACCACCCCAATCGCCGCCACGGACGTGCGATACATCGTCGATTCGGAGAGGCGGACGACCTTGGCACGTGGATCGTAATGGTCGGTGAGTTCCCCCGGTGTCGCCTCGATGGTCACTCCATACAGGCCCTCGGCATCCAGCAACCGTCGGGCAATCTGTTCACCAGTGAATCCGCCAGAATTGTTGACTTTCTGGTACTGGCTGAAAGTGGATTTCACCCTCCATTGGGCGTACATCGCGAATAGGAACGCGGGCATCGCGAAAACGAAGTACATCGGGTCAAAAAACATCGCCTGCACCTCCGTGGTGTCCAGCACACCCCGTGTTGAACGGCCCCGCGCCCTGGTAATCGGGGTGTGCGTTCTCGCTACAGTCTACGTGCCAACCGGCGAGGTTTCCCGGGATTTGGCGTCACGATCGCGTTCACTTGCCGAGAACACGTGCCTGATGACATCGTCGATTGCCGGTTCCTCGATGGTGACATCGGCGACTGGCAACGACGCCAGCAGGCGAGCGGCCTGGGTCGAGACATCAGCCCGCGGAATGTGCAGGGTCGCGGTGAAACCGTCGAACGACGCGACCGTGCCGAAGCCATCAAGTTCGGCGTTGCCCACCACTCGCTCAAACCGGACGGTGATCACTCGGTAGGCGGCATACACCGAAGAAACTTCGGCCAAGGCGCCGTCATAGATCACCCGGCCTCGATCAATGATGATGATCCGTTCGCACAGCTCCTTGACGTCATCCATGTAGTGCGATGTCAGGACAATCGTGGCACCGAAGCGGCGGCGGTAGTGGTCAACAAACTGCCGGATGGCCTTCTGCATCACGACATCCAGGCCAATCGTGGGCTCATCAAGGAAGAGGACACGGGGGCGGTGCAGAAGGGCCGCCGCGAGTTCGCACTTCATGCGCTCCCCAAGCGAAAGTCTCCGGACCTGCACAGAGAGGATCCGGCCCAAATCCAGAAGATCGACGAGCTCGGTCAAGGTTTCCCGAAAGACCGGTCCGGGGATCTCATAGATCTCGCGGTTAAGGAGGAAGGTCTCCATCGCCGGGATATCCCACCACAACTGGTTCTTCTGTCCCATGACCAGCGAAAGTTGGCGCAGGTATGCGTGGTCCCGTTTCCAGGGGTCAAAACCGAGCACGCGCGCATGCCCGGCGGTCGGGTGGAGGAGACCGGACAGGAGTTTCAGCGTGGTTGTCTTGCCGGCCCCATTCGGGCCAAGGAAACCAACGATCTCTCCCTCGGCAATCTGGAAAGACACCCCATCGACGGCACGAACCGTATCGTTCGTCCTTGAAACAAGCCCGCGAAGTGAACCCAATACCCCGGGCGCCTTGCGGTGGACCTCATAGTGCTTGGAAAGGTCGCGGACATCAATGGAGACCGGGGAACCGCCCCGGTCAGACTGGGAACGCACGTCAGGCGCCCTTTCGGCGCCTAACTGCACTTTTGGGCCGTCTCGGCATTCTCGCCGGTGTCAAACGACTGGCCGCAGGCGCAACTCTTCTTCGCATTGGGGTTCTGGACAGTAAAACCCGCGCCCATCAGACCCGCTACGAAGTCAATCTGCGAGCCCTTGACGAAACTGGCGCTGAACTCGTCGACGAAGACCTGCATGCCCGCGTAGTTGACAACGAAGTCACCATCGTCGGACTGTTCCTCCAGCGCCATTCCGTAAGAAAGCCCGGAACAGCCACCCGGAGAGACAAAGACCCTCAAGCCGATGTCGTCGCGTTCCTCGGCCGCAATGAGCCGACGCAGTTCATTGGTCGCCTTGTCACTGAGCGTCACCAACGGTTGTTCGGTAGCGGTCGTAGTCATGCGCGATCTCCCCAATACCTAGCCTTATCCTAGCAAAGGTGAGCAACCGGTGGTATCCACAGGAACGGTCGAACGTGCGGAACCGGCCCGCGGTGATGATGCAGACACTCTGCGGGAGAGATATGGCGTGCCGTCACCGCTGATCGAGATCCTCAAGGACGAATTGACCGTGCAACGCGTCTTCCTGTCGTCCGACGAGGAACGCGCCCTGGACCGGATCGCTGACGACACGGACGGCGGGGACCTCGCGTTCGAGCGCGTCAAGGCACGCCGGTACCTCTTCTACGCCGCTCTCAGGGACCGTTTCGTCTACGATGGTCGACCGATCAGGCAATGGCTGGAATGGATTGCCGAAGCCGAAGCCTCGGCTGGCAACAAGCCAACCATCATCACCGCACTCGCCACCCGAGTGGTCGAGTGGTCGATACGTGCCAGCGACCGCGTGTCAATGATCCTGGGGTTCGCGACCGGACTGGTCCGGTGGTTCGCGATATTCCTGCTCGCCATTGGTGGGTGGGCAGGGACGCGCGACTTCGCACCCGCATGGTGGGTGATCTGTGCATTGGGCCTCGGCTTCTGGTTTGGCGCGAGGTTTCTCAAGCGGTTCACCGACCGCCACGTCACTGGTGTCGTTGCAGCAACCCGCGAACGCTATGCCTCCCCGTTTTGATCATTCACCGCCCGTGCCGGACGCTCATCGATTGCCACGAAATGGGCTTACATGCCGTG
This sequence comes from Chloroflexota bacterium, assembly GCA_009693165.1. Classification (GTDB taxonomy): domain Bacteria; phylum Chloroflexota; class UBA11872; order UBA12225; family UBA12225; genus UBA12225. Next base: position 7,096 of record SHXX01000041.1, on the reverse strand, counting down.
CAGCGCAGTCTCGAGCGCGGGCAAGTATGGCGCCCATGCTTCAGCCTCTTCGCGGTTCTGACGCTGCACGCCGGTGAAGTATTGCGTGGCGGGCGGACGTCGTGGAGGGCGCGCCAGCCGCATCCGCGTCTCATGAAGACGCTTTCCCCCCTTGCGGTGATTGCAAGGCCGACAGGCACTCACGAGGTTGTCCCAGACATGGCGACCGCCAAGATGCCGGGGAACCACATGGTCAAGGGTCAGTTCCCGACCTTTCAGGCCGCAGTACTGGCAGGTGTAGTCGTCGCGGATAAAGACCTCGCGGCGGGTCAGCCGCACCTGCGCCCGAGGTCGCCGGACCAGATACTGCAATTTGATCACACGGGGACGCGGGATCACTGCGCGCGCCGTCCGGATGTCCTCCATACCTGAAGCAAGGATCTCGGCCTTACCCGCACCAACGAGGGCGACCGCACGGCCGAGACCGCAGATGTTCAAAGGTTCGTAGTTCAGGTTCAGGACCAGAACCACGTTACTCACGCGCGAACCCCCCCTGCCGGAAACACCGCGCACGACGGCCACACGCTGCTGGCGGGCGGGTCACACATCCGGTCCGACTGCACTACGATCGAGGGGCAACCCCCACGGCCGCCGGGAGTGTAGCACCGCCACGTGAAGTGTCGTGACGGACAACGCACACATTCGCCAGATACCCTTCACTAGATCACGATGTCGATCCAGACGCTTGAAAAGATCACCGTCGTCGTTGCCGTGGTTGTCCTTGGCGTCGCGCTGAGCGTCGGCGCAACCGGTCTGCCACTGCTTGGCCTCGCGTTCGCCATCGTCATCACGGTTTCCGCCGGGTTGGACCTGATCCTTCGCGGTGAGGCACGGCGGGGATCCACGGTAGAGCAGTTCATCCTCCCGAGCGCGTTGGTATTCGGCGCCCTCTTCTTCCTGCCACTGCTTCCGACGGGCACCCAGTTTGTCATTGGCCTCGGCGGGTTTGGCGCCTTGATGTTCGCGGTCCTCTGGACCGAGTGGGCGCTCACAAGGCAGGTCCTCCGACGCGACTACGGCGAGACAGTTCTCGCCCTCGCCGGGTATATCGCCGCGTTCGTCCTGTACGGCGCGATCTACCAGACGCGCACCCGTAGCTTGTTCTCGGCGACCGCAATCGTTGCCGTCACGATCCTGTTGAGCGCACGTCACCTTCGATTGACCCAGGTGGCGTTTCCCGACCGCACGCCCGAACCGACCCCAACGTTGGACATCACAACACTTAGCGTGCCCGAACGCCTTCGCCTCAGCGGGCGCTTCCCTCTCATCCGAGTCCCGGATCTGACCGCCAGCGGCCGCTTCCGGACCCTCGCACCGTCGTGGCGTCGGACACTCCTCTACGCATCCGTGACGGGGGTCGGGGTCGGCGAAGTGACCTGGGCACTCAACTACTGGCCGCTCAACGGCCTGCAGGGAGGTGCATTCCTGCTGGCGGTCTACTACTTTGTCACCGGCATCCTCACGTACGCCTTGCACGCACGGCTACGCCTCCGCGTCACCCTGGAATACGGCATCATTACCTTGGCCGGGATCCTCTTGATCGCATTTATCGGACTGCTGCCGCGTAGCATCTGATCAAGCGTTTGAACCGGCATCTCGCGGCCTAAGAAGACGCACGACCCGCCGTTCCAGTTCACGTCGGGGAACCAGTACACGATGGCCGCACGTACCGCACCGCAGCCCGATGTCCGCCCCGAGGCGGAACACGACCCAATCGGTCCCGCCGCACGGATGAGCCTTCTTCAGGCGCACCAGATCATCCAACTGGAACGCCATCGGCACCGACGGGTCATACCGAGGGGCGCGGGGCGTTGCATCAAGCGCTGACGAATCGATCACCGGTACCGGGACTATCTCCCGCGACGTGCGTCGATCGCGGTCACCCGGGCGGCGTTGATCCGATCCCGGATTTCCCGCGCCGCTGTCCGCGCGTCCTCCGCGAACCGCAATCCGCTTGAGGCGTACATGACCTGTCTGGCGACCACTACCAACAGCCCGTCCCCCGTCTGGTCCACTCCCGCCGCTACCGATGCCTCCAGATCGCCGCCCTGCGCGCCCACGCCCGGCAGCAGGATTGGTACGCCCGCCGCCACCGCGCGAACCCGCGCCAGTTGTGTCGGTGCCGTCGCCCCGACGACCAGTCCAATGTTCGCGTGCGATGTCCATGTCGGTACCCGTTCGGCCACACGCAGATAGAGTGGATCTCCCCCTACGTCCAGTTCGGCAATGTCTGCCGCCCCAGGGTTGGAAGTCCTGCAGAGTATGTACGTTCCCCGGTCAGCACGGTCAAGGAACGGCAGCAACGCGTCGCGTCCAAGATACGGACTCGCAGTCACCGCATCGAAACCGTACACGTCAAACAACGCCGTCGCGTACAGACGCATCGTATTGTCGATGTCGCCACGCTTCGCATCACCGATCACCGGCACACCATTTGGCACGTGTCGCACCGTCGCACGCAGTGTTTCCATGCCTTCGGGGCCGAGTGCCTCATAGAAGGCAAGGTTCGGCTTGTACGCCGCCACCAGATCGCAGGTGGCATCAATCAGTTCCTTGTTGAATGCCAGAACCGCCTCATGTGCCGGCAAGCCTCGGAGGTGTTGGGGAAGCCGGTGCGGTTCCGGATCGAGGCCGACACACAGGAGACTTTCGTTCTCCCGCGACGCCTGAGCCAGACGCTCCACGTATGCCGTCATGGTGACTTCCTTCCCCGCCTTCGAGTTCCGGACTTCCGTCCACCCTTCTGAGTTTCGATCCCATCAAGACCACCAGGATCACCCCGGAGGAAACGGCTGATCGCGACCACCGCGCGCGAGGCGTCCGACCCGGTATCAATCACCACATCGAAATGACCACCGTAGTCCTCTGAAGCGGCCATCAGTTGATGGATGTCCCAACCGGCTTCGGAAGAAAATGAGGGTGCGCGCCCGGCCTGGCGCTCAATCATTCGACGCCGGATCACCTCATCAGCAGCAGTGACGAATACCAGCAGGTGCGTGGCGCTCGCCTCACGCGCAATCGTCGCGAGCCTCCCCCGTCCCGTCCTGCGCCCATTGGTACCGTCAAAAACCACCGAATAGCCATCGCGTAGCAGCGCCCTCACCACCGCGAAGCAGGTCTGGTAAACCGCGCTACTTTCATCGCGGTCATAGGTCGGGACAGCGAACAGCACCTTCCTGACTTCATCGGTCCGGACCACTACAGCCTGAGTTCCGTCGTGAACGTCACGCGCAAGATGCGATTTGCCCGAACCGGGCAATCCCGCCAAGGAGACTAGGGCCCGGTGCATCCCGGGGGGCGCCGTGCCGGGGGCGTCCAGAAACGCTCGGACCGTGGCGACCCGCTTTGACAGCGGAGGCACGACACCGGGGCCATCCATCCGCGAAGCGAAGCTTTTAGACATCGGGCGACGCGATGGGGCCGCAGCCGTCAGGACGCCGATGCGTCTTCGTCCACCCGTGCCGCACGACGAAGAAACCACATCGAACGCGCCAATTGCTCGGTGCACTCCTTGGTCACTTCGTACGCCCGTTGCAGCTGTTCGACATCTGTATCGGCAAGTAGAGTGATCGCGTGATCGAGACGTTCCGTCACGTGAGCGAGTGCCTGCATGGCAATCTCCCGCGAGTGCGCGGGCCCGTGTTCCTTCTCCATCAATCACCGCCTCTCCGCATGCGTGATGCGCGTGCCTGAGTGTAGCGAACGCCGAGGTCACCCACCTCACCCATCGCACTGGCAGTCAGTCAGGTGTTGCACCAATATCACGGCCGGACCAGTGCGGCCGTCCATGCCAGGCCTTCAAACCGCCCCACGGGTTGCAAAACGGGGTCGTGCGTCGTCTCGGGACCTGCATCGCCGCTTCGGGACGCTTGCCCCCAGACACATCTCACACCCGGCCGCCACTCGGCAGAAACCGTTCGGCACTGCGGTATCCTTCCAGTCGTGGCAGATGCCGACGCACCCCGGACCTTCGTGATCATCGGCAACGGTATCGCCGGAACGTCAGCGGCGGAGACAATCCGTAAGGGCGATGCCACCGCGCGCATCATTCTGGTCGGCGATGAACCCCACCCCCTCTACAACCGGGTCGCCCTTCCGAAAGTGCTGAAGGGCATCACCGCCCCTGAGCGAACATTTATCAAGACAGGCGCTTGGCACGCCGAGAACAACGTCGAACTCCTCCTGAACACCACGGTGGTACGGATTGACCCCCAGCGACAGTTCGTTGAGACCGATACCCACGGCGAATTCATCTACGACCGCCTCCTGGTGGCGACGGGTGGCACGCCGAACCTCCTGAAAGTCGATGGCGCGCGGGACACCAAGGGGATCTATCACTTCCAGACCCTGGACGACACCACCACAATCCTTGACCGCATCCGGAAGTCGAAGCACGCGATTGTCACCGGGGGCAGTTTCATCGCCTACGAACTGACTGAGGGGTTCCGTCACCACGGTGTTCGAACCACTTGGATGATCCGGGGCACACGGTTTTTGCACCGGATCCTCGATGCCGAGGGCGGCGCCTTCGTTGACAAGCTTGCAAAGGCCGTTGGCGTCGAGACGGTCTACGGCGACGAAATCACCGGCGTGAATGCCGGTGCTGATGGCGAAATCATGTCAGTCAACTGTAGGTCAGGCGCAACCATTGATTGCGACCTCCTGGGTGCGGGCCTTGGCCTCCGGATGCGGACTGAGTGCCTCCGGGACACCGGCGTGAAGGTCAACCGTGGGATTGTGACGAACGAATTCCTTGAGACTTCAGTGCCGAACATCTACGCCGCCGGCGACGTTGCCGAGTTCTTTGACGTCTCGATTGGCACCCACAACCAGATGGGAACGTGGAACAACGCCGGTTCCCACGGCAAAACCGCTGGCGCGAACATGCTGGGGGCACGTCAGGAATACCGTGAGGTGCCCTACTACACCAGCACCATGTTCGACAGCCAGATGGCCGCGATCGGCATCATGCCTGAGTCGGTCCCAACGATGGAAGCCATCGGACGGATGAACGATGAACGTGGCGTCTACCGGCGCCTTTTCTTCCATGAGGGACGCCTCGCCGGGGCTGCACTAATTGGCGATATCCGGATACGACGCCAACTCATGGACATGATCAGGTCACAGCGTCAGGTAAGCAATGCCGAACGCGAGCAGTTTCTTACCGTCTGACCCCTTCCAAGGACCCTACGGCTTCCAATCGCCGCGGTATGAACCTGCTCACCCGGTTGCCATCATGGGCCTGTTCCAGTTTGGACGTTTTGGTCGGAGGCCTTCTGGTGGGCGGGTAACGGTATCCTGCCGCCGTGAGCGCGACGACCAGCCCCCAGTACATCGGTCTGGACGTCGGCACGACCTCCCTGAAGGGTGCGTTGATCGATGCAACGGGCACATTCCTCGCCATTGCGAGTGTGTCGTATGGCGTGTCGAGGCCCCGTCCGGGGTGGTCGGAACAAGACCCATCCGACTACGCATCGGCGGCCATCCAGTGCATTCGTGACCTCGTTGCATCGCCCCATGCCGACCCATCGCGGATTGCGGCCCTGTGCAGTTCAGGTCAGGCACCAACACTCGTGCTTCTTGACCGCGAGCACAAGCCAATCCGGCCGGCAATCCTTTGGCAGGACACCAGGGCAGCCGCCGAAGCCGCCGAGTTGTCAAAAGCAGCAGGTTCGGTCGCACTGGACGACCTCCTGGGGATGCGTTGGCCGGTAGATGCGTCGTGGCCCCTCGCCCGCGGCCGGTGGCTTGCACGGCACGAACCTGACACGATTGCCCGGTTAGCGCACATCCTTCTTCCCAAGGACTACGTGCACTTTGTCCTGACGGGGTCGATGCGCACCGATGCCTGGTCGGCGAAGGGTCTGGTCCACCAAGGGACCCTGCATCCGATTGGCGGGATGCGTGATCTGGGGGATCTCCCACCAGAAGCCGTCCCGGTCGCCGGCACACCACGCGACGTCGTCGGGACGATCACCGCGGATGTCGCACGAGCCACCGGACTGCCCACGGGATTACGGGTCGTGTGCGGATGGTCGGATGCGATGGCCGCCATGCTTGGATCTGGAGCCTTCGGGCATCCCGGAACGGCGTGTGACGTCTCCGGTACATCGGAGGTGGCCGGGGTTACGGTCCCATCCGAGACGCAAGACACCGGCCCTCTGATGACTGCCCGAATTGTCGACACCGGCCGGTGGATCCTGTACGGGCCGACCCAGGCAAGTGGCGCATCACTCGGCTGGATCATGCGCACCGTGAACTTTCCCGTGGAAGACACCTCTCCTGACGCACGGCAAGCCGCCGCCCTTGCCTTGGCGTCAACGGTCGAGCCAGGCGCAGGTGGCCTGACCTTCCTGCCGTATCTCGAGGGTGAGCGCGCACCTATCTGGAACCCGCGTGCCCGTGGTGCGTTCACTGGTCTCTCCATCAGCAGCGAACCTGGGCACCTCATCCGGGCGGTCCTTGAAGGTGTCGCATGTTCAGTGCGACATATTCTTGAGTACGCGGTCCAATACGGGAACACGCCCATTTGCGAGGTCCGCGTTGCGGGAGGCGGGGCACGCGCCCAGCTCTGGAACCAGATCAAGGCCGATCTGACTGGCCTCGACTTCCGCCCATGCGCGACGACTGAGAATGGCGTGCTTGGCAGCGCCATGCTTGGCGCCGTCGGGGTTGGCGACTTTCCAGACCTGTCCGTCGCAGGCGACGCAATGGTCCACCTTGGGCAAACCGTCCACCCCGATCCCGCCAGCCGCCAAATCTACGATGAGCTGTTCCTGCGTTATGTCGGCCTCTATCCGGCGATCAACGGAGTGACGGCAAGCCGGTAGGACGTGGGTTGCGACTAGGCACGGGGCGCGCTAGGCGGGCGGTCTCGCCGACGCACCGGGATGATCGCGCGGCGTCGTCCCCGGGCAGTCCGTGGTGGCGTCAGGTCGATGACGACGGGACCGTCAGCCACAATCGAGGCATCGGTTCCCGGCGAGTTCACGATCATTTTGAGCGACTGGGCAACAAGGCCGCGCCTGACCAGCCGGTCACCGATTTCGAGGCGCCC
>SHXX01000040.1 GCA_009693165.1 Chloroflexota bacterium | reverse complement strand
GTTGACCTCGCGGTCCGGCAAGCCCGCCTGGTCGGGCGTGAGACCACCACCCTTGCCCCGGTCGAGCCCCATGTCGACTTCATCATCCCGACGCTGGTCCGTGACCCCCTGACAGTGTCGCTGGCAGACAAGAAGCGCCTCATGGACGAGTACGTCGAGACGGCTTGGGCACAGTCATCCCGCATCCAGACCACGAATGCCGGATATGGCGATGCGCGTCGCAAGGTGACCTTCATCAACAGTGAGGGATCCTACCTCGAGCAGTCGCGGTGCCGGGTCTCGGCGCGCGTGGTAGTGCTTGCCCGGGATGGTGGCAATGTGCAGCAGTCGCGCGCGGTCTTCTCCAGCACGTCCGACTATGACGCCATTGTCGGACGGCACGCGGAAGTCGGCGCAGCGGCCTCCCGCGCTGTCGCCCTGCTCGATGCGGCGCCGGCACCTGGCGGCGAGTTCACGGTGATCTGCGACCCGGCCCTTGCCGGCGTCTTCGCGCATGAGGCCTTCGGGCATCTCTCCGAGGGCGACAACGTCTACGAGAACGAGCGCCTGCGCGACATCATGGTGCTTGGCAAGCGGTTCGGCCGCCCGCTCCTCAACATCGCCGACGGCGGGGTGGTCGATGGACAACCCGGCACGTTCCGCTACGACGATGAGGGCACGCCGACCCAACGCACCGACCTGATCCGCGAGGGTGTCCTGGTTGGACGCCTGCATTCCCGCGAGACGGCCGGCAAGATGGGCGAGGCCGCGACCGGGAATGCCCGCGCGCAGTCGTACCGCCACGCACCGCTGGTCAGGATGACCAATACCTTCATCGGGGCCGGCGACAGTTCGTTTGATGAGATGGTCGCCGCGACCCCACTGGGCATCTTCTGCCGGGACTGGTACGGGGGCCAGACCACACACGAGCAATTCTCGTTCGGTTGCGCCGAGGCCTGGATGATCCGCGAAGGCAAGCTTGCCGAACCCCTGCGTGGCACAACCCTCTCCGGCAACCTCTTCACGACCCTTGAGAACATCGACATGATCGGTCGTGACCTCGTCTGGGCCGAGGGCGGAGGGACCTGTGGCAAGGGCGGGCAGTCAGCACCGGTCGGCCAGGGCAGTCCGCATATCCGGATCCAGAACGCCCTGTTGGGAGGGAAGTGATGGCGAACCCCGCTGCGCACCTCGCCGACCGCTCGTTGCATGACCTCGCCATGCAATTGCTTGATCGTGCAAGCGGGCACGTGGAATTGGCGGAGGTCTACGCCTACGACACGACCAGCACTCCCGTGGACTTCGAGTCCAATCGCCTGAAGTCCCTCGAGACCAAGGATTCGCGGGGCATCGCCTTGCGGGTCGTCAAGGACGGACGCGTTGGTTTGGCGACCACAACCCGCCTGAACACGGGATCCGACCTTGACCAGGTGGTTGCCGACGCGGTCGCCCTTTCCGCCTTCGGTGCCGAGGCGAAGTTCGACCTGCCGGGCCACATCGTGCCCACCCCGGTCACGGTCTATGACCAGGCCACCTCCGACCTGACCGTCGAGACGATGGTCGGGCTTGGTCAGGAGATGATCGATCATGTCCGCGCCTACGATCCGGACATCCTCTGTCAGGCAGGCCTACGCCGTGCGATCGAGAGTGTCGTCCTCGTGAACTCACGTGGTGGCCAGGGTGCATATCGCAAGAGCAGTTACGCACTCGTCATTGGCGGGCAACTGATCCGTGACACGGACTTCCTTTCCATCTGGGAGTACGACACCCAGTGTGGGGTGTCGATCAATGCGCGGGCCCTTGCCGAGGCCGCGGTGCGCAAGTTCGAGATGGCCAAGCCGATTGCCAAGGTGCGCACGGCCCGGTTGCCAGTGATCTTCACGCCCCGCGGGGTCGCAAGCGTCCTGCTTTCCCGTTTCGGGGTGAGCCTCTCCGGGAAATCGGTCCTGCAGGGAAGTTCGGCGCTCTCCGAAAGGCGCGGGGAGGCCGTCTTTGATGCCCGGTTGTCGCTTGCGGACGACGCAACCATCTCGGGGGTATCCGGTGCCGCGCCGTTCGACGACGAAGGCACGGCGACACGACGCCTGGAACTGGTCCGGCATGGGGTCGTGGACGCGTTCTATTACGACCGGCAGACCGCCGGACTTGCCGGAACCGAGACCACCGGGCACGGGTACCGGGGTGCCGAGACTCTCCCGTCCCCATCCACCAGTGTGGTGTGCATCGCGCCAGGTGAGACCCCTCTTTCCGACATGATCGGTGGCATCGGGGAAGGTCTCCTGATCGAGAGCATGACGGGCACGTTCGCCGGGAACATCTTTTCGGGTGATTTCTCGGGGAACGTCCACATCGGGTTCAAGATCGAACACGGAAGGATCGTCGGGCGGGTCAAGGACACCATGGTTGCCGGCAACATCTTTGCCGACATGAAAGACCTCGGTGGCCTGTCTGACACGGCCGACTGGGTCGGCGGAAGTGTGCGGTCGCCACACATCCTGTTCCGCGAACTGGGCGTCTCGGCGAAGGGGTGATGCCTCTAAGCGAGGCGAGTCCGGGTCCGGTCGCGCCTCCCGTGCGCGACTCTTCGTCGGTGATCCCGTTATGGAAGTCGCGCGACGCGTCGCGTTGGCTGCGGGCACGCGCGATGCGTGCCCGTCAATGGATCGGACATGACGCACACGGACGAGGTGCCGGCATTGGTCGGACTGTTTGGGACCGATGGCCGGTAGCACCGAGACGCCTGCACCGATGCCGCGACCGCGCCTCGAGCGTGGCGGGACGCGGCCCGCATATCCCGAGCCATTCGGTGGTGGGCCCGAGACCTCCGACCGGCGCACCATCGGGAATGATCCTTCGTACGTCCGGCCATCGCGCCTGCCTCCCCGACCGCCGCGAACCCGCCGTCTCGAGTTCATCCTTACGGGCGGGGGACTCTTCCTCCTGCTGACGGTGGTGTGGTCCTGGTGGGCTCAGGGTGGGTCATCCCGGTTGGCCCCGGCGCCACCGGCTCCGACGCCTCCCCCGGTGGTGACGGTCGCGGCCATGGGTCCCCCCACGGTTCCGACGGCGACGCCGAAGCCCCCGATCGAGTTCGCGTTCAGCCGGTTTGAGGCCGATCCTCCCATCGTGGCGGGCGCCCCGTCCGCTGGCGTGCCAACCATCTCCGGCGAGGCCGGGATCGTCGTGGACGTCACGCAACGCGAGGTCCTGTACGCCAAGCAACCGCACAAGCAGATGCTTGGCGCAAGCACGACCAAGATCATGACCGCGATGGTCGCGCTTGATCATGCCCCCCTTGACCGCGTCCTTGTGGTGCCAGCGGAAGCCACGCAGCTCGACTCGGACAACACCGTGATGGGTCTCGCTACCGGCGAACAACTGACACTTGAGGAACTGCTCTACGGCCTGATGCTCAACTCGGGAAATGACGCTGCTGAGACAATTGCGTATGGCGTTGGCGGGGGCGGGGCCGCGGGCCGGGCACGGTTCATCGGATGGATGAACGAGAAGGCGGCGACGCTGCAATTGCGGAACACCCGGTTTTCGAACCCGTCGGGCCTCGATGATCCCGCGCACTACTCCTCGCCGTACGACCTCGCCGTGATGGGCACCGCGATGCTGGGCTACCCGGACTTGCGCACCATCGTCCGCACGCCGCGCAAGATCATCGAGTCAAGCAAGGTGCCCGGGCGTGTCCACGGCTGGTTCGGGCCGGTCAACCTGAACAGCCTCCTCACAAGCTACCGGGGTGCCATCGGCCTCAAGCCTGGATACACCGAAGATGCGGGGTACACCCTCGTCGCGGCCGCGGAACGTGATGGCCGCACGGTGATGAGTGTGACGCTCAACTCACGCCGGCATTTCAACGACTGCGCCCAACTGTTGGACTTCGGGTTCCGGCGTGCGGCGCAACTCGCGACATCGGGATAGGGGTGTCCCGTCCCTGCCGCGGGCGGTGCGTGTCGACCGTTCAATTCCCATGCGCATCCTCCTCACCGGCGGTGCCGGGTTCATCGGCAGTCTCATCGCCCAGGCATACCGCAACCGGGGCGACCACGTCGTGATCGTGGACAGCCTGGTCACCGGGACGGCCACCCAGGTCCCGGTCGGTGCCACCTTCATCGAACAGGACATCCGCGACCCAGACCTCGTCCGGACGGTGATTGACCACGGCCCGTTTGACCTCGTCAGTCACCATGCGGCCCTCAAGGATGTCCGCAAGGCGCTCCTCGACCCGCGTGCCGATGCCGATGCAAACATTCTTGGCATGATCAACGTCCTCCGGGCCGCTGCCGAAGGTGGTGCGGGTCGGCTGGTCTTCGCCTCGTCGGCAGCGGTCTACGGCGACGCGGCCGTTTTCCCGACCCCGGAAGCCGTCGAGTGCATCCCGATTTCTCCATATGGCATCTCAAAGATGACGGGCGAACTGTACGGTCGCTACTTTGCCCTGAACCGGGACCTTCCGGTGATTGCCCTCCGCTACGGCACGGTGTACGGGACCTTCACGCCTGCGGCAAGCGAGGCCGGTGTGATCACCATTTTCACCCGGCGCCTCCTGTCGGGTGAGGTCCCGGTCATCTATGGCGACGGATTGCAGACACGCGACTTCGTCAATGTCGAGGACATCGTGCGGGCCAACATCCTCGTTGGTGCTGCCCCGATGCAGTCCCCCTGGGCGGTCTACAACGTCTCGACGGGGACTGAGACAAGTGTCCGTGACCTTGCCCGGACCCTGATCTCCTTGGCAGGCGCCACCTGCACCCCGCGGTACGAAGCGGCCAAGGCGGGGGAAATCCGGCGCAACGTGCAAGACGCATCCCGGCTCCGCGAGGCCGTCGGGTGGGCTCCGGAAATCCAGCTCGACCAGGGTCTCGCAGCCGTGGTCGAAGCCACCCGTCATGCCAGTCGAGGCTAGGCACAGCGCCGGATGACCGTGCTCGTCCTTGGTGCCGGGTACATCGGCGCGGCGCTCATCGCCTCCCATCTCCAGTCCGGTGACCGGGTCGTGGCGATGGACAACGGCTTTGCCACGGACTGGGATGCCATTGGGCGCCTCATGGATGGGAACTGCGCGACACTTGTCCGCGGGGACATCCGTGAGGCCGGTTCGATTGCATCGGTAATTTCCCATGCCTGGCCGGTCCGGGTGGTCTACCTCCTCGCTGCGCAGGCAAGTGCGAACCCAGACGCGGCCACACCGGAGTACACCGAAGAGACCAACCTGCGGGGTCCCCGCCTCGTCCTGGAGGCGGTCAGGGACGCCGCGCGTGCTGCCGGATCACCCCCGCCCCCGGTTGTCTATGGCAGTTCATTCCATCTGTACGGACCCGGCCTTCACGGCGATGTTGACGAGACCTGTCCGGTGGGTGCCCAGGCCGACCTCTCCCACCTCTCGAAGGTCTACGCCGAACGGCTTGGTGAAATGCACGCCAACCGGGATGGCATGACGGTTGTCCCGGTGCGCCTTGGCATCGTCTACGGCGTCGGACCCGTTACCAAGCGCGACCTCCGGTTTGTCACCGTGCCACATGCGTTCGCTCTCCGGCGCCTCGGTGGCTTGCCGGTCACCATCAATCCTTCGGGTGTCCGGCCGTTGGCATTCTGTCATCTTGAAGATGCGGTTGCGGCCCTGCGCCTTGCACCGGTTGGCCTCGCCCCGGGCACGTTCGCTCCCGCCAATGCGGCGACGGAAGTCCTAACGGTTCCCGAGGTGCTGTACCGGGTCGATGCGTCGGCGCGCGAGTTCGGCATTGCGGTTCCCGATGCCGGTTCCCGTGAACCGAGGACGTCCGTTGTCCGGTTCCGGATCCGTTCGAGGCTTGCCGCTGCCGGGTGGCTCCCGCGGCATGACGTTGCTGGTTCGATGCCTGAAATCCTGCGCCACTACGCGGGCCAACCGGTCAGGACACCCCGTTCGGACGAGGCGGACGACCTCCGTCGTGACACCTGAACCGAGCGGGGGACGTTGCGCCAACGGGAGGCGGAGACAAATGCCGGAAGCACGGCAGCGGCGCACGCGACCCGGTGTTCTGCTCAAGGCCCGGCCATTGCCACGCCAACTCGAGGACCGGATTGCCGAGCCGATGCCTGACGGTATCGAGCTCTACATCCACGAGGATGATGTTTCAGGTGAACCCGGTGACGACCGTTGGCGCGAGGCGTTGCGGTCCCGGTTCGGTGCCATCACGCCACGCCTCACACCCGGGTTCCTGTGGATCGTTGAAGGCCCGGTCTGGTCGCTCGACGGTGAACTCTTCGGCCTCGGCGGGAACCGTGCCATTGACCGCCTCCTTGTCGAACGCCTTGTCACACTCGCCACCGATATCGGGGCGTGGGCGGTGAACATCCACGCCGTCGACGGTTCACCCGATCCGCTTGTGGTTTCCAATCACGCCCGGAACCAGGCCATTGAAAAGGCCATCCCGTTTCTTGACTGGTACGTCGGTCTTTGTCAAGATGCAGGCGTTACTCCGCTGATCGAGAACGTCCCGCCAATCTGTCGGATGCGGCGCGGTGCATTCGTTTTCACGCCGCACGGTGTCGAACCGGGTGACCTTCTCGCACTCTGCAATGCGGTCCCGGGCCTGCGCGTGACGGTCGATACCTCTCACGCGCAACTCGCGGTAAACGCATTGCGCGGGGTGCCTCCACCGGAGGGTTCGCCCGAAAGCGTTGCCATAGCCGGTGCTGTCTACCGGCAACGGGGCGAGGCGGGCGGACCGTTGAACCTGATGGATTTCGTGACGCCACTCTTGGCTGTCACGGCCAGCGTCCATGTGTCCAATGCGGCGGGATTGCTTGATGAGGGACTTCCATACGATCAGGGCGATGCCGACCTCGATGAGGTGGTCCGCTACCTCGCGCCATACGTCTCCACCTTCGTGACCGAACCGCTTGACGGTGACGAGGACAGGGCGGTTGAGAAGCGGCGCATGCAGGTGTCTCTCAACCGGTGTCTCGGCAAGGACGCATGGTGACCGAGTGAACAGGATTTCCGTGAGCCGTACGGCCCCCGGGGGCGTCTGTCCGTGAGTGAGCCGCATGAAATCGACTGGGCCGCCCTGACTGGCCGTCAGCAACCGGTCCTCGATGAGCGTGCCGTTGCCACCGCACTGCATGGACGTCCGGTGGTCGTGACCGGGGCCGCGGGTTCCTTGGGCTGGCCGTTGTCGATGGCGGTCGCCCGCGCGAAGCCGTCCCGGCTGGTCCTTCTCGACTGGCACGAAAGCAGCCTGTTCCGCCTTCGCCAGGCCCTCGTGACCGTTGCCCCGGATGTTCCGGTGCAAGCCGTGCTTGGTGACGTGCGCGACGCGACCCGTGTGCTTCGGGTGTTCACCGAGGTGCGCCCTGCGGTGGTCTTCCATCTCGCGGCCTACAAGCACGTCCCATGGGGTGAGGAAGATCCGACGGCCTTCGCATCGGTCAACGTCCTGGGTGCCCATGCCGTGATTGGCGCGGCCACCGCCGCCGGGGTCGCACGCATCGTCTACCCGTCAACCGACAAGGCGATCGACCCACCAAGCCTGTATGGCGCGACCAAGCGGCTCGTCGAGGCGCAGCTCCGGGTCGCTGCCGGTTCCGGCGGACCTGCCTGCACGATCGTGCGGTTCGTGAATGTCCTTGGCAGTCAGGGGTCGGCTCCGGAGACATTCGCCCGCCTGATCCGTCAGGGGGAGGCGCTGTCGGTTACCGACCCGGCAATGCGCCGGTACTGGATCACGCCGGCGCACGCCACGCTTCTTCTTCTTCATGGTGGGTGCCTCTCCGACGACGCGGTCATCGTGGCCCCGGATGCTGGAGATGAGATCGAGGTGATCGAGATTGTGCGACGCCTTGGTGCGCAGATTGCTCCCGGGAAACCCTCCCCGGAAGTCCGGGTGACCGGGGCGCGTCCGGGCGAACGTCTTGCCGAACCGCTCGTCGCGCCCCACGAGGTGCTTGAGCACGTGCCATTGCCGGGACTGCTTGCGGTGCGCGGGATCCGCTCGATTGATGCGCGGGCGGTTGGTGCCGCCGTTGGGAACGTTGCCCACCTGCTTTCCGTCGGTGCGCCTGATGACGAGGTCCGCCTCGCCCTCTTCACTGATACCTGGACGTTACAGTAGCCTCGTCGCATGTTGGTGGACTTCCTTGGCGGGTATTCGTCGCTGGCCGCAACCTTTCTGGTCGCGATAGCGGCCGCCGGTGTCCTGACCCCGGTCGCCATGCGGTGGAGTGTGGCGGTCGGGTTGGTCGACCATCCGCGCGCGGGTGAAATCCAGCGGACCAGCGTTCCCCGCGCCGGTGGCCACGCAATCTACATCGCGTTCATTGCCGCGGTTGCGTTCAGTCTGTGGATTGCGCCGCGCGAGGAACGTGAGTGGATCCGTCTGGCCGGACTGGTGGCCGGGATCGCGGTGCTCGTTCCCTTTGCGGTCTGGGACGATTTCCGGCGCCTTGGCCCGTTCCCGCAACTCCTCGCCCAGGTACTGTGCGCAACGGTTCCCGTGCTGTTCGGCATCACGATGAGTAGCATTTCCAATCCGTTGGCACCCCCGCCATTCGGCGGGCAGATCCTGTTGCCGGCGTGGGTCGCGGTGCCGGCAACGATCATCTGGCTCGTGCTGATGATGAACAGCATGAACTGGCTCGACACCATGGATGGCCTCGCCGGCGGCGTCGGCGCAATCGCGTCGGTCTTCCTGGTGGTGGTCTGCATCGGCCTCCGTCAGGAAACCATCGCCCTGCTGCCCGTTGCCCTGGCGGGTGCGTGCCTGGGCTTCATCCCCTACAACTTCCATCCCGCCCGGGTCTTCATGGGCACAACCGGGTCGATGTTCCTGGGCTACGCGCTCGGGGTCATCGGACTGATCGGTGGCGCGAAACTCGCAAGCACGATGCTTGTGCTTGGTGTCCCGGTACTCGATGCGGTCCTCGTGATCGTGCAGCGGTTGGCGGGTGGCCGAAGTCCGTTCCGGGGTGGCGACAATGCCCATCTGGTCCATCAGTTGCGGATGGCCGGGCTCGGGACACGCCAGATTGCCTTGCTGATCTACGCCCTCTGTGCCCTCTGCGGCGCGATGGCAACGGCGCTGGTCCGGGTTGAGAAGTTCTATGCGTTTGGCGCGCTGATCTTCGCGGTTGCCGGCCTGTTTGCCTTCGTGCGTGTCCGGACGGTCACGGCCCCGCGACGCGTCGGGTAGGTCAGTCCCGCCGGGTGGCCCTCGGAGGCGAAACAGGCCCGAAGGCCCGCGAGGTGCGATGGCGGGCCGCCTCGATCAGGCTCAATACCAGGAAGGCGGGCAGGGTTGCCGCTTGGCGTTGCCACCGCGATGGTTGCCTGACCAGGCGATACAACCAGTCCAGACCCGCATCGCGGACCCACGACGGGGCACGGTGGACCCTTCCGGCCATGAAGTCGAGAACGCCGCCGACACCGATGGCGATGCCAACATCGAGACCGTCCAGATTTCGTGCAATCCAGCGTTCCTGCTTTGGTGCGCCGTATGCAACGAGCAGGAGGTCGCACCGGCCCGATTGCCGGATTGCATCCCGGGTCTCAAGGTCGCCATTCGGCGAGGCATCGCCTGCGCACGTACCGGCAATCTCGATTCCCGGCAAGCGTCGTCTCAGATTGGCTGCAGCCTCGTCCGCAACGCCCGGCGCGGCGCCCAGCAGGAAGACGCGCCAGTTTCGCTCCGGTGCCAGCGCCGCAAGGCCGTATGCGAGGTCGGTGCCGCGAACCTGCGCCCGCAGGGGCGTGCCGGCCAGACCGGCGGCAATTCGCAGCCCGACACCATCCGGGATCGACAGGCACGACGCTGCCAGGATTGCCCTGAAGTCGGCATGCCAACGTGCCAGCATCACGAACTCGGGGTTCGGCGTCACGACGTAGCACGGCCCGATCGGCCGGCCGGGGCCAATCCCGGACGCCGGGATCACTGACGCGCAGTACTCGATGGCTTCGTTATAGGTCACGTCGTCGATACGGACGCCGAGAATCAGTCGCGGGATCCGTGGCATCGGTGGCAAGCCACTATCGCGGTTCACCGCAGAAGGCTCAGACATTGTCGGTCAATCCGGAATCTGCCATGCACCCCGCCGCCCATCCGTCCACTCATGCCCACGCGGACACACCCACTTCCGAACGAACGACCCTTGTGTCGCGGTTGCACGACCGGACCGCAACGGTTGGGATCATTGGTCTCGGGTTTGCCGGCCTCCCGTTGGGTGTCGCGCTTGCGGGCGCGGGGTTCCGGGTAATCGGGGTCGATCTCGATGCCTCGAAGGTCGACGCGATCAACGCCGGGCACTCGCCAATCGCTGACGTACCCGACGGAGTGCTTGCGTCACTCCGCTCCAATGGAAAGTTCGAGGCAACGACCGATTACGCAGCCCTTGCCGGGGCCGACAGCGTGACCATTTGCGTACCCACCCCACTGCTTCCCGGGCACATCCCTGACCTGAGCTATATCGAATCGGCGGTGGATGCACTGGCGCCGTACCTGCACCCGGAAATGCTTGTGGTGCTCGAAAGCACAACCTATCCGGGTACGACTGAGGAGATCATCCAGCCTCGCGTTGAGGCGCGAGGACTCCGCGTCGGCGTCGATGTCTTCATCGGTTTCGCGCCGGAACGCATCGACCCTGGCGCGACAAGTAGCCCGGGAATGACGGTTCACAGTGTGCCGAAGCTTGTGGCAGGCGCGACGCCGGCGTGCGTCAGGCATGTGCAGGCGTTGTACACGTCAATCGTGGATCGTCTCGTCCCGGTCTCGTCCCTGCGCACCGCGGAGATGGCGAAGCTTGTGGAAAACAGTTTCCGGATGGTCAATATCGCGTTCGTCAACGAAGTGGCCCTCATGTGCGACCGCCTGGGCATCGATGTCTGGGAGGTGATCGACGCGGCCGCCACGAAGCCCTACGGGTTTCTCCCACACTACCCGGGGCCCGGTCTCGGTGGACATTGCATTCCGGTCGATCCGTACTACCTGGTGTGGAAACTCAAGACCCTGAACATGCCGTCACGGTTCATCGAACTCGCCGGCGAAATCAACCGTGCAATGCCGGCGCATGTGGTCTCCAAGGTCGCGACGGCACTTGAGGCACGCGGTCTGACCGTCCGCGGGTCGCGCATCCTCGTCCTGGGGGTGACCTACAAGCGCGATGTGGCTGACGTCCGCGAGTCTCCAAGTCTTGACATTCTTGGCTTGCTTGCGGGACGTGGTGCGATGGTGGCCTATCACGATCCGTTTGTGCCAATCCTTGACGTTCCGGTCCAGGCACCAGGGACGATTGACATCCACGGCCCGCCGATTACGCTTCACTGCTCGGACCTCATCGAGGGATTGGCATCGAGCGACTGTGTCGTACTCGCGACCGATCACACGGCCTACGACTGGGACGTCGTGGTGCGCACCGCCCGGTTGATCATCGACACCCGGAACGCATTGCGTCATGTTGGCGCCCCTGCCGTTCCAACTGATGGGACGCGTGCTGCAATCGTCAAACTCTGATCCGCCTCCTGACAGGTATCGTGTTTCAATTTCCACCGTTCATCAAGCCTCCACCCCGCCCGAAGGAGGTCGTTCGTCCTCCTGGCTTTGGCGAGGTCGTCATGGAACCTCCCCCTGGCTTCGGCGAACCGCCCGCCCGGACCCGGTGGTCGTGGCGACGGCGGATCATCTTCGCCGTTTCGTCGTTCCTGTTCGTCCTCGTCCCGCTCGGGATTGGCGCCGGCCTCTACAGGTCGTCGGGTGATGTCACGGACCTCGTCTTCGATGTCCTGATGATCACGGCGTGGATCACGTCTCCGTCGGATCGTCCGCCAGAAGAAGTTGGTGTGGGAACCCCCATGCCGGACGGGACACCGGCCCCGGAGGTGCCTCGGTTCGCGGCGTCCCAGGTCGATGTGCCGGAGTGGTCGAGCAAGGAACGGGTCAACATCATCCTGCTTGGCACCGACCGCCGGGACAACGAGCCCGACGTCACACGGACTGACACGTTGCTGATCGTCTCCATTGACCCGGTAGCGAAGTCTGCCGGTGTCCTCTCGCTTCCTCGCGACCTGTGGGTAAACATTCCGGGGTATGGCTACGAGCGGATCAACACGGCATTCGAGATTGGCGAGTTCCAGAAGAAGGGGGGTGGGCCGGCACTGCTCAGGAAGACCATTGAGGGTCTGCTGGGGGTGCCAATCCACCATTACGCCTTGGTCGGCTTTACTGGCTTCCGGAAGGTCGTCGACCAACTCGGCGGGGTAGTCGTCGACGTCGAGCGGCCATTCCGCGATGACGAGTTCCCATCTGGCAACTATGGGACCAGGCGGATCCTCTTCCAGGCCGGTTTGCAGGTGCTCGATGGTGAGACGGCCCTGTGGTACGTGCGATCCCGTCACGCAGACAGTGACTTTGGTCGCAATCGTCGCCAGAGGCAGTTCCTTTTGGCCGTACGGCAACAGGCCTTGCAATTGAACATGATCACGAGGGCACCAGCCATGCTTTCGTCACTCATGGACAGTGTCAAGACCGACCTGCGTACGACGGAGATCCTTTCACTGGCGCGCGTGGCAAAGGATGTGGAGACGTCCAAGCTCGTGAGCCGCGCCGTCGACGAATCGATGGTGAACCCGTGGATGACCCCAGGTGGGGCCGCCGTTCTTCTTCCTGAACCGGCGGCAATCAGGCAGGTCGTTCAGGAGGTCTTTGGTACAGCCGGGAAGTTGCCCACGCTTCCCGTCATGCGGGTGCCGGCAGTCGTGTCGACGCCGGACGTGCTGAACGCGCCCATCGCGGTCAATCCCGTGTCCTCGACGCCGGGGGGGCCAACAGCCACACCAATGGACCTTCCCGGTAGCCGGTCCGCCTCGTTCTTTGTCACGCCGAGTGTTGTGCCTACCCGCATCCCGGCATCTGTGACCCCGGTGAACCTGCTCAGGGGGCCATTGACCGTAACGCCGGTGGGATCTGGTGCTGCGGTGACCGGCATGGGTGCGGGTACCGGGACAATCCCGGTCGTGACCGCATCGCCCAATGCGGTCGG
Source organism: Chloroflexota bacterium (assembly GCA_009693165.1). Taxonomy (GTDB): domain Bacteria; phylum Chloroflexota; class UBA11872; order UBA12225; family UBA12225; genus UBA12225. The sequence continues at coordinate 6,348 of SHXX01000040.1, read as the reverse complement.
AACACGAAGCATCGCCACACCCGCGGGAACGGCCGCTGGTCCCGCGGGAACAGTGGTCCGCGGGCCTGCTCTGCCTGCCGGAACCGTCGTGGTGACCGTAGTCACACCCAATGCAGGATCGCGGAACCCCGTTGGCGGTGCGGTGGTACCTCCCACCGCGGTGGCGACCCTTCCCCTTGGCCCCACGAATGTCCCGGTAGTTCCGACGCCCCTGCCGACCGTTGCGCCGACCACGGTGCCCACTATGGTGGCGACCCCGGCGGTTGCGGTTCCCCCGGTGACCGCCCCCGCAACACCGGCGCCAGCCGTGCCCGTCCCACCGACCGCGGTGCCCCGGTCGCCAACGCCGGCGTCACGCTAGCGTCACGCTAGCGTCGTGTCCGTGGAGGGTTGGCTCCCCCGTTCACGACGTGCTTGCCCGATTGTCAGGAGACGATTCTCCAGGCGGCGAGCGAGAACAGTACCAGTACGGCGAGAGCCATCCCGAGGGCAGTCCGGGCGAGGACATGGTCACGTCGAACGATGGCGGTTGCGATCGCTGCATTGCCTGCCCAGATGATCAGGCCAAAAATGGGTATCCGGTAGATTTCCGATTTCGCCGCGATGCTGTCCACTTCGCCGTACACATTGAAGTGCATCGCGATCAACTCGGGAAACGTATCAAAGCGCTGCCACAAGGCTGCGTACAGGCCGGCATTGAGGGCAATCGCGCCGAGAAGGAGCAGGACCGACCACCTGTCGCGCCAGATCGGGCCAGAACCGGCTCGCATAGGGACCCGGAACCGACCCGTAGGCCGGACAAACGGGTTTTCCGGCGTTGGCTCAGCGGTCAGTGAGAGGCCTCCGCAGCGGAATGGGTGGCTGCCGGAGCGGAATGGGTGGCTGCCGAAGCGTCGCCATAGACGGCATGGACCCAATGAGGACGCTTGGGATCCTCACCGCGGACTGCCCGGAAATACACATCCTGCAGCTGCCGTGTGACCGGGCCGACGGCACCGGTCCCGACCTTGCGGTGGTCAATCTCGATCACCGGGGAAATCTGCGCCCCTGTGCCACACAGGAAGACCTCATCGGAGGTGTAGAGCTCGGATCGCCCCACACTCCGTTCGACCGTTGGCAAGCCCATTTCCTGCTGTGCGAGTTCCATCACCGCGTTCCGGGTGATGCCGACGAGGATGTTCTCACCCTTCGCCGGTGTCACTAACGTGTCACCCTGGATCAGGAAGATGTTCTCGGCACTGCCCTCGGACACGTTGCCGGCCTGGGTGAGCATGATGGCCTCGTCATACCCGTTCTCGATGGCTTCGGTCTTGGCAAGCGCCGAGTTGACGTAGAGGCCGGTGACCTTGGCGGACGGCGGGATCATGTTGTCGTCCATGCGTCGCCACGACGACACCCCGCACTTGATGCCATCATCAATCGGGAGGTAGTTCCCCATCGGGGCCGTGAAGATGCAAAAGCCATCCTCGATGTCGTGCAAACGCACACCGATCATTTCCCGGCTCTTGAAGGCGAGGGGACGGATGTACACATCCTCCCGGTAGCCGTTACGCCGGACAAGTTCGATAGTGATCCGGGTGAGTTCCTCCACCGAGAACGGCAAGTCGATCCGGAGCACCCGGCATGACCGGTGCATGCGCTGGAAGTGCGCCTCCGCCTTGAGGACATAGAGCTCTTCGTGCCCGCTGTTCCAGTAGGCGCGGATGCCCTCGAAGCAACCCGTCCCGTAGTTGAGCGCATGGGTCATCACACTGACTTTGGCGTCGACAAACGGCATGAATTGCCCCTTGAAGAAGCACCACTCCCCGGCAACGCTCATGAACCACTCTCCGGCGGGTAGGTTGGGCGTCGCCCAGGTAGGGGTCCGCCAGATCGCGAGTATACCCGCGTCGGAGCGCCTCGGACGGCTTCGCACCCGGTTGGAATCCGGTTGGCCCACGGGCGTGCGCGTTCAAGCTGCCCGGCCAACCGGAAAAGCGTGGTCTCGTCGCCAAACCGCGCGGCAACCTGCACGCCGATGGGAAGCCCGGCCTGGTTCCAGTAGAGGGGCACGCTCATTGCTGGCTGGCCAGACACGTTGAACGGCGTCAACGACGACACGAACTGGAAGACCGTTTCGGCATTCCGCTCGAGTGCATTGACCAGACGCATCACTGGTCCGGCATTGGTGCGCACGATGACACGCAGGAGCAGTGCCTCGAAGCCTTGTGGACCGATCGCTCCGTGCAGGGGCGGCGGTGTGGTCAAGGTTGGTGTCAAGAGAACATCATACTTCGTGAAGAACTCACCAAGATCGCGGCACACCTGCCAAAGCGTCTGCTGGGCCTCTACCAGTTCATGGCCCCGGATCTGGCTTCCCGCGAGATAGAGGGCCCAGGTTTCGGTTTCGACATCGCGCCACGTATACGTCCGTCCAGTAAGGGTGCGGAGCCGGCGGACCAGTGCGGCGACGTCGGTTGCGACCACCGTCAGGAACGCCCGGTTGAACGCAATCGCGTCAATCCGGGGCGTAGCGATTTCAACCTCATGCCCGAGCGTGCGCATCAGGCTCGCGGCATCATGGGCCGCATCGACGCAGTCGGGGTGCACCGTTCCACCCGTGAGCGGGACCGTGGTCAGTGCAACCCTCAACCGTCCGGGTTCGGTGGTCACGTCCTGCAAGTAGGTCCCGGTCGGGTGTGGCGCGACGAACGGACTACCGGTTTCGGGGCCGCGGGTGGCGTCCAGGAATGCCGCACTGTCCCGCACACTCACGGTAAGCGCATGGCGGGTGGCGAATCCCTGCCAAGGCAGCGCGACCTGCGGTCCATCAGGCGTGCGCCCGCGGGTTGGCTTCAGTCCGAAGACGCCGTTGCAACTGGCCGGTATCCGGAGTGAACCGCCCCCATCGCCTCCGGTGGCGATGGGCACCATTCGCATCGCCACTGCGATACCCGATCCGCCACTTGACCCACCGGCGGTGCGGTCGGGCGCCCACGGGTTTCGCGCGGTTCCGTAGGCAACGGGTTCGGTAACCCCAGTGAGGCCGAACTCGGGGCAGTTCGTCTTTCCGCAGATCACCGCGCCGGAGGCGCGCCACCGCCGGGCAATCTCGCTGTCGTCGCGGGACACATTGCCACGCAATGACGCGCTGCCGGCCTGGTACGGCGTGCCTGCAACTTCCCCGTCAAGATCCTTCACGAGAAGGGGCACACCGTGGAATGGCCCGTCCCCGAGGCCACTGGCAATCATGCGCCGCCCAAAGTCGTCGAGGCGATGGACCACCGCGTTCACCCGCGGGTTCAACCGGTCAATCCGGGCAAGGGCACTCTCAAGGACTTCGGTCGCCGTCACCTCGCCCCGGCGGACCAGGTCGGCGATTCCGAGTCCGTCAAGCTGCGAGTATTCCCGGAACGTTGCCACCGCATTCCCCCATCCTCAAGCCTTCGTGCCGGCGATCCCGGGACCGGCATTTGCTTTCGCGTCAGGATCGCCTGATGACCAGCAACCAGTCATCGAGGGCTTCACCTTCCGGCGGCGTGACTTCTTCCGAAATCTCGGATGGGTCGCTGACTGACCCATCGCGCGGGTTTCGCCATTCACCCATGAGGGATCCGGCATGGTCGCCACGGATTGCGTCGAGGTCGAGTGTGGTCCCCTCGGAACTGCCGAAATAGACCGCAGTCACCGAACCCGACACGTCCTGGGCCGCCGTGACCCAACTCGTGAAGCGTCCGTTGTCACCTGGCTGGGTGAGAACCAGCGATTGTGCGGGGCGCAGGTCCCACCACGGCATTGACTGCAGGTGGGAGCGCAGATGGCGAAGCCCGTCTGCGCCAGGCAACTCGAGTGCCTCCCGCCATGACTTCGTCACACCGGTCGTGTAATGGCCCTTCGGGCGCTTGCCACCCTCGTCCCACGCCCAGACCCCGTGCGCGCCATACGTCGCGCCGGCCGGTGCCGAGACGAGGAAGCTCCCATACAGGGCACGCCGGGTATCGCGTGCCGTGAACCTTCCCACCCATCCCGCTGGCACGCCGATCATCACGTACATCCGGTTATGGTCCTCGTAGCACGCTTCGAGGTTGATGATCGCCTGGTGGCTGTTCGCGTGGGCCTCCTTGGTCAGGGGGCCATCCTGCAACCATCTCCAGGACAGGATGCCTCCGCCATGTCCACTCTGGTACCCAATGATGTCGACCCATGGTTCGTCGGCGAACTCCGGGCCCACCCATTGGATGCCGCCGGGGTGCACGGCCACTGGCGGACGTCCGGCGTTCCCGTCGGTGCCGAATACTTCCCGTCCGATCCGGTGCCACCGCTCGGCCTTCTCGCCCGCGTAATCCCCGTCGCCGTTCAATATGAAGACCACCGGGTGCGCGTGCCATCGCGCCACGAGGTAGCGGGCAAGCACCACGGCATCTTCTTCAGAAAGGAACTGGCCGGGGTTGTGTTCGATCACTGGCTGCGGAGGGACCGTATCCGGGTCGATGGTGCTGTCCTCGATCAGTACGACGTCACCGGGGTCAATTTCCGTGGTCTCGATGGCCCAGAGGAGAACCGGCACACCGACGATGCCATGGTCCACCAACGTATCAAGACGTGCATCGAGGATGTCAAAGAATGCAGGGTTGATCCCCATCAGGGAGTTGCCGTCGAGGACCAGTGGCGGTCCATGTGGTCCGGCGTCGGGAAGTGCCCGCCAGGAGGACGTCACGAATTGCGACACCGTCACGCCTTGCGACTGCCTGGTGCCGACGTAATGGTTCCAGTCTTCGTCGGTTGCGACCATCGGGCCGTTCCAGGCCGTATCACCAATCCATAGGAATGGGGTCCCGTCGGCGTATTCCAAGTGACTGGAACCAGGGCGATGTCGCGGATGTCCGCGCATGTAGAGGGGATTCGACCCTTCGTACGGCTCACACTCGACCTCACCCTGTGCCGGGGTGATCGAGACCGCTTTGCCGCTGTGGGTGGCCGAGGCTTCAAATGACCAGCGACCGGGTTCCGTCAGGACCGTGCGGCTCTTCCACGTGGACCCGCCGTCCCAGAACAGGGGCGTGGACGTCGTCGCGCCCGATGGGGAGCTCCATCGGACCTGCCCAACAATATCGCGGAGTGGATCAGATCCTTGCGGGACATCGACGTGGCCGGTGAAGGTGGCGCGGCCCCAGACGTGAACCGGCGTAAGGGTGGCGGTATCGGACAATCGAAACTCCTCAACGGGACACGGTGGTGCGCGTGGCGTTCATGGCTTGACCCGCGCCCCGACCCGTTCCTCAGGGCGTCGGTATATCCTGCCATGGCATCCCGGTGCCAATGGCAGGCGTCGTCGTGGTCGTGTACGTCGCACGTTCTAAGGCAACCATGCAGGATGCGCATGCCGTGAGACCGGTTCCCAAGCCGTTTGGACTCTCGGCGGCAGGGTCGGGATCAGGCGTACCCGGAATGCCTGGCACGGAGTTCGGAAAGAGTTGCGATGGGAACTGCGGGCGAATGGCCGGACGAACTCATCCCGTTGGATGCGCATCCAAACCCGGAAGACAGGTATGCGGCCGCCTCATGGGCGAGGCAACTCCTCATCCGCCGCGATTGGGTGGTTCTCGATACCGAGACCACGGGCCTCGCCGGTACCGATCAGGTCTTGCAAGTTGCGGTCTTGGATCCATCCGGACGGGTGCTTGTGGATACGACCGTTCGACCGACCTGTGCAATCCATCCGCGTGCGTCCGAGGTCCACGGGTTCACACTTCTGAGCCTTGCATCGGCACCCACCTACGATCAGGTTCACGATGACATCGGACGCCACCTCGCCGGACGCCGGGTGATTGCCTACAACTCCCCATTTGATGAACGACTGCTGGCCCAGTCTGCGGTTGCATGGGGCCTGTCTCCCGTGGAAAGCCTCTGGGAATGCGCGATGCGACGCTATGCGCAGTACGTCGGTTCCCGTCGGCGACCGGGTTCCGATTACACCTGGCACAAGTTGCCTCGCGGCGCAGGCCCCGATGCGGTTCATGGTGCGCGTGACGATTGCCTTCTCACGTTGAAACTCATCAGGCACATGGCCCGCCCTTTGGTTGCGCCATCGTGACAAAATGATCTCGCTAGCACCTCCATGTTGCGGTGTTCGTGGTGACGGTATTACAATCGCTTCGACCTCTTTGGGGCATGCATCTACGAGTAGTTGTACGTATTCGTGACCGCCGGGCAGGTTTACAGGGGGAAGCTATGCTGGATGAGACCCGCATCACGAGGAGTGGTGCACTCAGGCTGAGCGCCATGACCGCAGTCGGCACCGCGGTCGCTGCAGTCGCCGGAACCGGTGCTTCCATCGCCGGCGCGCAGAAGGCGTACGGCGAGGCGCCG
>SHXX01000039.1 GCA_009693165.1 Chloroflexota bacterium | reverse complement strand
CGGCGTTCAGTTACGTGCGGGGACGTGCGGCTGACTTCGGTGTTACGCCCAATTTCTTCGAGACGCATGGGGTCCACGTGCACGTGCCGGCCGGGGCGCAGCCAAAGGATGGGCCATCCGCGGGGATCACGATGACCACCGCGATTGCTTCGGCACTTTCCGGTCGTGCCGTTCGGTCCGATGTCGCGATGACCGGGGAAGTCACATTGCGCGGCAAGGTGCTGGCAATCGGTGGCGTCAAGCAGAAGGCGCTCGCGGCGCATCGCGCCGGGATGAAGGTGCTGATCCTGCCTGCTGAGAACCGCAAGGATCTGCCGGACATCCCGCCTGATATCCGGAAGGCGCTGAGAATCGTCTGGGTCGAGGAGGTTGATGAAGTGTTACGACTGGCATTGCGTCCGACACCGAAGGGTTCGGCACGCATTCCGGCCCGACCAACCACACCGTAGGGAAGCCTGTCAGGGTTTCCAGAACCGCCCCGATGGGGCGTGAACACACAGGAATTGGCGCGGGGTGGCAACCACCAACGCGTATGAACCCGATCACGTCGGAGGGAAAACAGTCATGGCAAAGGTAGTAGGCATCGATCTCGGGACCACCAATTCGGTCATCGCAGTCATGGAGGCCGGTGACCCGGTCGTCATCCCCAATGCGGAAGGTGGGCGACTGACGCCGTCCGTTGTCGCATTCACGAAGACCGGTGAGCGCCTAGTCGGGCAGCTTGCTCGCCGGCAGTCGGTCCTGAACTCCGAGAACACCGTTGCGTCGATCAAACGGTTCATGGGCATGGGATTGGCGCAACGGCAGTCCGAGGCCTCCAGCACGGCGTACAAGATGGTGGCGGGCCCGAAGGGCGAAGCGCGTGTGAACCTCCCGAACGGTGGGAAGGATTTCTCACCCGAGGAAGTCTCTGCCTTCATCCTGCAGAAGCTCAAGACCGACGCCGAGAAGTACCTCGGTGAGAAGGTCACCCAGGCGGTAATCACCGTCCCGGCGTACTTCAACGATGCACAACGTCAGGCAACCAAGAATGCCGGACAGATTGCAGGTCTCGAGGTCCTCCGGATCATCAATGAGCCAACGGCCGCGGCTCTTGCGTACGGACTAGACAAGAAGAAGGCGGAGACCATCCTCGTCTGGGACCTTGGTGGTGGAACCTTCGACGTCTCAATCCTCGAAGTGGGTGACGGGGTGTTCGAGGTCAAGAGTACTGCCGGTGACACGCACCTTGGCGGTGACGACTACGACCAGCGCATCCTGCAGTTCGTCTCTGAGCAGTACCTGCGCGAGGAAGGGATTGACCTGCGCAAGGACAAGCAAGCCTTGCAGCGCCTGATCGAAGCATCAGAGAAGGCGAAGATCGAACTCTCCGGCGTGATGCAGACCGAGATCAACCTTCCCTTCATCACCGCCGACCAGAATGGTCCGAAGCACCTCGCTGTCACGCTTTCCCGGGCGAAAATGGAGGAGATCACTTCCGAGATCACCGAACGGTGTGTTGCACCATTCCGGCAGGCGCTCAACGATGCGCGCCTCGATGCCAGCAAGATCGACGAGATTGTCCTGGTGGGCGGATCGACCCGTATGCCGGTCATCCAGCAACTGGTGAAGCGCCTGACGGGCAAGGAGCCGAACCTAGGGGTCAATCCTGATGAGGTTGTGGCCGTGGGTGCTGCCATCCAGGCGGCGGTGCTGACCGGTGAGGTCAAGGATGTCGTCCTTCTCGATGTCACGCCTCTGTCGCTAGGCGTCGAGACACTTGGTGGCGTGATGCAGCGGATGATCGAGCGGAACACGACCATCCCGACGCGCAAGGCCGAGACATTCTCAACGGCCGAGGACAGCCAGACCGCAGTGGATATCCACGTCCTGCAGGGCGAACGCCCGTTGGCGCGCGACAACATGACCCTTGGGCGGTTCCGCCTGGAGGGGATTCCGGCGGCGCCGCGCGGGGTGCCTCAAGTTGAGGTCACGTTTGACATCGATGCGAACGGGATCCTGAATGTGTCGGCGAAGGACCTGGGCACCGGGCGCGAACAGCGGGTCACCATCACCGCGAGCACCCACCTCGACAAGTCGCAGGTGGATCGCATGGTGCGCGAGTCGGAGCAGTACGCGGCGGAGGACGCCAAGCGTCGCGAGGAGATCGAGACGCGGAACCGTGCGGACAGCCTTGTCTACCAGACTGAGAAGACCCTCAAGGACTATGGCGACAAGGTCAGCGAGGCCGAGCGTACCGAGATTGAGACGTCAGTGACGAGCCTCAAGGAAGCCCTGAAGGGTCAGGATGCAGACCGCATCAAGTCGCAGACTGAGGAGGTCGAGAGGGTCTCGTTCAAGTTGGCTGAGGCGATGTACAAGCAGACCGGCCCCGGTGGCGCCGATGATGCCGGCGGTGAACCAGGTGGGCCAAATGCCGCGAAGCCTGGACCGGATGACGACATCGTGGATGCCGAGTTCAAGGCCTCTGACGACAAGCGCAAGTAGGCAGTCCCGTGCGTCGCCCGAGCGTTCCACCGAGACCTTGTCGACTCGTCACACGCGTGGCGACGGTCGGCGGTGGGACGTGTCCCCGCTCGGCTGCAAAGCCATGGTGCGGATGACATTGATCGGGTGCGTGCCGGCCATGGGAGCGTGACCGATGGAAACAACAATCGACGGAAATGGTGGAGATGGGGCTGAGGTCGTCGTGCCTGCGACGCTAGAGGAACGCATCTCGCATTTGGAAGCCGAACTCGCGGCGGCCCGGGATTCGGCGGCGAAGGCCGAGAAGGACGTCCTGTACGTCCGCGCGGACTTTGAGAACAGCCGGAAGCGGCTTCAGCAGTCCTATGCCGATCAGGCGCGCCGGCAGCAGAAGGGCTTGCTCGGCAAGATGTTGGCCGTCCTTGACAACCTCGACCGCGCCGTTGCATACGGCGAGAGTTCGGCAGTGGACGCCGAACGCATGATGCAGGGGGTCCGCCTGACCCACTCGTTACTGCGTGATGCCCTGGTTGCCGAGGGTGTCAAGGAGATTGCGGCCACTGGCGAGATATTTGATCCGGCGGTCCATGAGGCAATCGCAAGCGAAGTTGCACCTGACCGTCCAGACGGTCAGATCATTGCGGAACTCCAACGGGGATACAGGTTCGGCGATGAACTGCTCCGCCCGTCGCTTGTGCGAGTTGCGACACGGGAATGACGCTACCTCGCCCCGGGATTTCAATTCGCGTCGCTTGGCCCGCTTCTAGCACATGATTCACATGCGATTTGCTTTGGGCAACGGTACTGGTGTGTGCGACATGTTCGACGCACGCCTGGCGGGGAAGGCGCCTTGAGGCCAGATGAACAAGGACTATTACAAGGTTCTCGGGGTCGCGCGCACAGCGACCGAACGCGACATCAAGTCGGCTTATCGGAAACTGGCGCGTCAGTACCACCCGGATGTGAATCCGGGTAACGCCCAGGCTGAGGAACGGTTCAAGGAGATTGCCGAGGCGCACGATGTCTTGTCGGATCCGGAAAAGCGTCGTCGCTATGACCAATTCGGATCTGGCGGCCCGCGGGCTGGCGCAGGTCCCGGAAGGGGTAGTGCGGTCAATTGGGCGGACGTGTTGCGTCAGTCCCAAGGGCAGCAACGTGGTGGCCGGCGAAGGGTTCCAGAGGCGGAACCGGACATGTCCGACCTTCTCAAGGACCTGTTTGGTCGTGCCGGGGCGGGCCGTGCAGGCGGTGGGGCGGGCCGTCCGCGGGTTGGCGAGAACCTTGAACAGGAACTCTCTGTGTCTCTCGAGGATGCGTTTCGTGGGGCTGTGCGGGAGTTTCAAGTAGAGGTTCCCGATGAGGCCGGCACGGCGGTTCGCGAACGCATCGAACTCAAGATCCCGATTGGGGTGCGGGAGGGTGTGAAACTGCGTGTCGCCGGCAAGGGCTATTTCGGGCCGGGCGGCGGGCCTCGAGGCGACCTGCTGTTCAAGGTGGTTATTGCGCCGCATACCATGATCGAGAGGCGCGGTGACGACCTTCACACCGAAGTTCCCGTGGCGTTCTGGGATGCAATGCTAGGGGGCGAAGTCCAGTTGCGGACCTTGGGTGGTTCGGGAACGTTTCGCTTGCCCGCCGAGACGCAGAATGGACGCACTTTTCGCCTGACTGGGCAGGGGATGCCACGCGTCGAGGGGGGCAAGGGTGACCTGTACGCAAAGGTCAAGGTCGTCCTGCCACAGGACCTTACACCCCGGGAGAAGGAACTGATCGAAGATCTCCGGCGAGGCCGCTCCGGACCGGACGGTAAGGTAGGCTAAGGAGGCGACGCGTCATGCCAATCCTTGATGATGAACCGTGTCTGACCATCGGCGTGGTCCACTCGAAACTGGGCCTGCATCCGCAGACGATCCGACACTGGGAGAAACTGGGCTTGGTGCGACCGCACCGCGTCCAGAACGGAACCCGGGTGCGCATGTTCTCGGCGAAGGACCTTGAACGGATCTCACTCATCAAGCGGTGGATGGATGAACTCGGGGTAAACCTCGCAGGGGTCGAGATCATGCTCCGAATGCATGAACAGATCGAGCAACTTGCCGAGCAGTCTGCCCGGGAACGGCAGGCTCTGGTCGACCAGTACGAAACCGAGACACGTCGTCTGAAGGACATGTTGCTGCGCGTTCAGGCTGAGCGACGGTAGGGCGAACGGCCCCAACCACCTGCCCCTCCCATGTTGCGACTGGTGAGGGAACCCACACAAGCCCGTTGTGCAGCTAGCGGGCCAAACCTGTTGCGGCGGATTTCCCCAACGTCCTTCCTGGTACAGGTTGCGACGGGAAAGCGTGGAACCCGCTATGGAACGCCATACAATGGCTTCTGACGGCACATGGCAGCCATGCGGAACCGGCCGTGTTGAGGACCGCGTCAAAGGCCGACGATGAACACGCAAAGGTACACGCAGAAGGCGCGGGAGGCCCTCCTAGAGGCTGATCAGTACGCCCGCCTCCGGCAAGCTCCTGAGGTGGAGGTCGAGGATCTGCTGATGGCGATGCTTGACCAGAGGGAAGGCATCGTTCCCCGCTTGCTTGCGCGTCTCGACGTGAACCCGGTGACCGTCGCCGAAGGTCTGGATGAGGCTCTGTTTAGTGCGCCACGGGTCACGGGTTCGGCGCAGATAGGCACGGGTCCACGCCTCTACCGTGCCATCCAGAATGGGTACCTTGAGGCGAACCGACTTTCTGACCAGTACGTCAGTACCGAACACTTCCTATTGGCAATCCTCAGGGAAGACCGTTCCGGGATTGCGCCGACGGTGCTGGTGCGGTGCGGGGTCACGCTCGACCGGGTTCTTGAGGTGCTGACCGCTTTGCGTGGTGGCAGGCGTGTCATTGATGAAAGCCCGGAGACCAAGTACGAGGCCCTGCTCCTGTATGGAACCGATCTGACCGCCGAGGCGTCACTCGGAAGGCTTGACCCGGTGATCGGACGGGATGAAGAGATCCGGCGGGTGATCCAGGTCCTGGCACGAAGAACCAAGAACAACCCTGTCCTGATCGGTGAACCGGGCGTAGGGAAGACGGCTATCGTCGAGGGGCTAGCCCAACGGATTGTTCGCGGTGATGTGCCGGAAACCCTGCGGAACCGGAAGGTCATCGCGATTGACCTTGGTCGTCTCGTTGCCGGGACCAAGTTTCGGGGCGAATTCGAGGAACGCTTGAAGGCGGTTCTGTCGGACATCCAAGGTTCGGCCGGCGAGGTTATCCCATTCATTGATGAATTACATATGATTGTGGGTGCCGGTGGTGCGGACGGGGCGATCGATGCGGCGAACCTCCTTAAGCCGCTCCTCGCGCGGGGTGCGCTGCATTGCATTGGCGCGACGACCCTGGACGAGTACCGGAAACATGTCGAGAAGGATGCGGCTCTTGAGCGGCGGTTCCAACCGATCACTGTGCAGGAACCCACGGTTCCGGACACGGTAAGCGTCCTTCGTGGGCTTCGGGAGCGGTTCGAGACCCACCACCGGATCCGGATCCGCGATGCTGCACTCGTGGCGGCGGCGACGATGGCGCAGAGGTACATTCCTGACCGTTTTCTCCCGGACAAGGCGATTGACCTTGTCGATGAGGCGTCGTCGCGTCTCCGGATGGAGGCCGAATCGCTTCCGGCCGAACTTGATGCACGCAGGCGGCGCATCCAGCAGCTTGAGATCGAGCGGGTCTCCCTCGTCAAGGAAGATGACCCGGATTCGCGTGCGAGACTGGTGCGGATCGAGGATGAACTCGCCCAGATCCGTCTTGAGGCTGGCGCATTGGACGAACAATGGTCTGAAGAGCGAGACGCAGTCGCCCGGCGCGGGCAACTGCGCCAACGGATTGACGAGGCGAGGCTGGCCCTTGAACGCGCGAAGCGTGACCAGAACTGGGAAGAGGCAGCCAAGTACGAGAATGGCGTGATACCCGAGCGAGAAAAAGAACTTGCGCGGGTCGACGCCTCTCTGGCGGGGGGTGCCGGCACGCGCCTGTTCCGCGAGATCCTTGAGGCATCGGATATCGCAGCAGTTGTGGCGGCGTGGACGGGTATCCCGGTCACCCGCTTGGTTCAAACTGAAATCGAGAAGCTGCTGACGCTTGAGGACACGTTGCGCCGGAGAGTGGTTGGGCAGGAACGTGCGATTGCAGTGGTCGCCGACGCGGTGAGACGAAGCCGGGCCGGCCTGGCCGATCCGCGCCGGCCAATGGGTTCTTTCCTTTTCCTTGGACCGACAGGCGTAGGCAAGACCCTGCTTGCGCGGGCGCTCGCAGAGGCATTGTTCGACAACGAGGATGCGCTGACCCGGATCGACATGTCCGAATATACGGAGAAGTCGGCGGTATCGCGCCTCGTAGGCGCGCCACCCGGATACATCGGACATGACCAGGGTGGGCAACTGACCGAGTCGCTGCGTCGGCGGCCGTATCAGGTGATCCTCTTTGATGAACTGGAGAAGGCCCATCCCGAGGTGGTCAACGTCCTGCTTCAGCTTATCGAGGACGGACGCCTTACCGACAGTCAGGGCCGAACTGTCGATGCCAGGCAATCCTTGATTGTGTTGACCTCGAACATTGGCGCCGAAGCGGTCACTGCATCCGGCATTGGCGACCAGGACGGTCCGGAATCGGAGTTCGCGCTGGATTGGGAGGCTGTTGAGAGCCTGGTCCGAGATCACCTTCGCGAATTCTTCCGGCCCGAGTTCATCAACCGCATTGACGATGTCGTCGTCTTTCGCCCATTGACGAAGGCGACGCTGCGTCGCATCGTGTCCCTTGAAATTCGCCGTGTGCAGGAACGGTTGGACCCTCGCCAGATCGTCCTGGGTGTCACCGAGGAAGCGATTGAATATCTCGCGGGAGCGGGAGATGACCGGGCCTATGGGGCGAGACCGCTCAGGCGCGTCATTCAGCGCGAGGTGGAGAATGTGCTTGCGCGTCGGATCCTGGAAGGACTGATTGTGGACGGTGATACCGTCGGCATCGATGCGGTTGCAGGGGGGCTGCGGGTGGAGCGTCGTTCGGGTGGCCGAGGTTCCGCGATGACTTCCGGAGGCACGTGGCGGGGTTAGGCACACCACTGGCCAACTCAGTCGCCGTTGATCGCCAACCGATCGCCTACCACCTACGATCGCTGTTAGTTTGATGAGCGTTCATCCGGGCCGTTCACAGGCGCCCCTCAGGTACACTGGCCTCGGTTATCAGGAGAGGGCACTGGGCGCTTCATGGCAGGAACCGACGCGATTTCCCTTTGGAATCACTATCGAGAACTGCTGTGGGATGGTCGACGGTGGGTGATCGCCGCGGTTGCCCTGTTTATTGGCGGAACAGTTTCCGGGTACAGCGCGGCAATTTCGCAACCCCAGATGGTGATCGAGGCGATGACGCCCCTGATCCAGGCGGTCGCGCAGGTCGGCGCCCAAGTCGTAGCTGCGACTGATCCGCTCACACGAACCTGGGTAATCTTCCGGATGAACGCCGCCGCAGTCACCCAGTTTGTTGCATTGGGTGTCGCAGGCGGGCTTGTGCCGGCAATAAACACCTTCGCGAATGGCGCAATGATCGGCGTCGTAGCGGCCATCGGTGGAAACCTTGGCGGTGGTCGAGTTAGTCCGGGTGTGATGGTGGCGGGTATCGCGCCGCACGCGGTCTTCGAGTTGCCGGCGCTGTGGCTTGCTTCGGCGTGGGGCATGAAGCTTGGGGTGTCGTGGCTACTGCCTGGTGCAAGCGGGCGGCGCATGCTCGAGTGGCGGGAGACAGCGTCGGAAGCGGCGTACATCCTCGTCCTCGCGGCCGGACTGCTAGTGATCGCGGCGGCAATCGAGGGAAACCTCAGTCTCGCGCTGGTACAGTGGCTTCAAGAGTAACGGTATACTGGTGGTTCAGTTGCCAGATTAAGGGGCGTCATGCCGAAAGCCAGAAAGACCGATCGCAAGCGCTTCGAACGTCAGGAGAAGCGCCGCATTCGCAATCGTGCCGTCCGTTCAATAGTGAAGACCTATGTCACGAGGGCGCGTCAGTCGATTGTGGCCGAGACGCCCGTCGCTGAGACTGCCGAGGCAGTCCTTCATGCGGTGCGCCAACTCGACATCGCCGCCCGCAAGGGTGTGATCCACAAGAACAATGCGGCACGTCGAAAGAGCCGGCTGATGCGCCGACTGAACGCCCTCACTCCTGCCTGACAAGCCGATTTTCCGAGGATGAGGAAATGGCCCGCCAGTGTTGGTGGGCCGTTGTCGTTTTACCGACTTCAGTACGTTACCCCCGACGCTGTGCCTGCAACTGCATAGCCTGCACGGCTCGTGCCGAGAGTTCAACCACCAAGAGCTCGATGGCTAGGCGGGGTGACTGTCTCCCCGTCTTGAGTGAGAGGTCGGCTTCGAGGGTGCGCCGATGCAAGTAGACCAGAGCACGTTCCCCAAGTCGTGACGCCCGCACCCGGACCATTTTGACCGCGAATGGCTGCATTCGCAGGTCGCGGGCAATTGTTGCGTCAGGCTGTCCCTGCTGCTCAAGTTCATGGACGGACAGGTGCTGGGTGATGGCTGACCGCAGCGACGAGATCACTTGTTCCGGGCGCATCTCTGATGCGTCGAGAAGCTGCGCTAGCCGCGTGGCCGCTCGGGATCGCTGACCATCGAGGATTGCCTGGGACAGTTCCCAAATTTTGGCGGTGGCGGTCGTCTGCGGGCTCAGAAGTTCTACGTCGCGCGCTTCGACTGCGCGCCCCGGCCCCGCGTACGTGACGAGTTTCCGGATTTCGTTGCTTGCAAGACGCATGTCGGTGCCGACATAACTCGCAAGCAATCTCGTAGCCTCAGCAGTGATGGCACCGGATGGCGGTGCACCCGGACCGGCGTATTCCTGCGCACGGGTGCGCATCCATCGTTCGAGCCCGGCTCCCTCAGGAATCGGATAGTTACAAGTGACCATTCCGGGGCGGGTGAACGCTGTTCCCAAAGCCGTGGCCGAAACCGGTGCCTCGTCCTCGACAAAGATCACCATGGTCGAGACAGGGATGTCTGGGAGGTAATCGGCGAGTGCTTGTTCCGGGGACTTGGGGGGAGAGGCGGCCGCGGCCGCTCCCCGTTTCCCTTTTGTCGGCCGGGTCACCACCTGGTCAGCCGATGAATCCTCATCGGCCGCGCTCTTGGCCGAACGTCGGGTCGCGGCTCGGGCTTCCCGGGCGCTAAGGGATGCGACGACACCGCGGCATATGACGACACGGCACTCGGCGAGGAACGGCATCGCTTCACACGCGAAGCGAAAGGAATCAGGGGTATACGACGTCGCGTCGAACCGGGACGTGTTGACGTCGGCAAAGTCCGATGGAAGGCGTGCCCCTGAAACGAGATCGCGCACGGCGTCCTCGCGGGAAATTTCGTCGGGGCCGCAAAGGAGGTGTACCGTCATTGGCGTGGTGGGTGCGGGTGCGTGTACCGTGCGCCGCGGGGGCGTCGGGAAACGCACACTCCCCGAAGGACAGGATACGTGACTGACCAGACTGTGGATTTGCTTGCTCGGCTTGTCTCCATCGACAGTGCGAACTCGTCGATGGGTGGTCCGGGAGAGGCTGACCTCGCATCAGAAATCGCGTCGTTTGGGCATTCCCATGGTCTTGTCGTCGCGACGGACGAGGTCCTTCCTGGACGATCAAACGTGGCCCTGACATTGCCCGGAAGTACGGGGACGCAGCCGGGCAGACGTCTCCTGTTCGATCTTCACCTCGACACGGTCCCGCATATTGGCATCCCGAATGCGACGGCACCCCGCATTGAGGGTGATCGCATGTGGGGACGTGGCACGTGCGACACAAAAGGTGCTTTGGCTGCGGCCCTTGTGGCGGTCAGACGATTGGCGCGTGAGGTGCCGGATCGTGACGGCGAGGTGATGTTGCTGTTCACGGTCGATGAGGAATATCTCAAGCGCGGGGTTGCGCATGCGGTAGCGGGCGGATTGACCGCGACGGCCGCGATCGTTGGCGAACCCACGTCCTTGCGTCCGATCGTTGCGCACAAGGGGGCGGTGCGTTTCCGGATTGTTACCCACGGGCGTGCGGCGCATACCTCAAAGCCGGAGAACGGTGACAACGCAATCCACCAGATGGTGGAAGTAATCGATTGGTTGCGGGAACGTGGCGAACCGGCCCTGTCCATGCGTGGCCATCCGAGGTTGACACCTCCGACTTTCACGATTGGCACGATTTCCGGTGGAGTTGGCGTCAATATCGTGCCGGACCGGTGCGTGATTGATATCGACCGTCGGACCTTGCCGACCGAGGACCCGGTTGAAGTCCTCGCGGAAATCGACGGTTGGCTGGCAGACCTGATGCGCGCCCGCCCGGAAGTGAAGGCGACCCGCGAAGACCCGTACATTTCGGAACGGGGACTGGACGGCCCGGTGGATGGTTCACTGGTGGTCGCCGTGCAAGCGGCCGTGGCAAAGGTGACCGGCGGTGCAGTCGATTCCACTCCCGACGGTGTGCCGTATGGCACGGATGCGACGCACCTATGGGGTCTTGCGGGCATTCCGACGGTGGTCATCGGCCCTGGGGACATCGCCCAGGCGCATACGATTGACGAATGGGTCGACCTGAATGATGTCCGTCAGTGCACCGACGTCTATTACGAGGTCATGCGTTCATTCGTGCAGGGTGAGTGGTCCTGACCATACCGGACGAGTGCGCACCGGCATCATGCGACTGGCGGGGATGCCGGGACCGTCGCCAAGAGACGTGCGGTGGTGATGTCGGCGTCGCTGGTCAGTTCGGCGAGTGATGCCAGGACCGCATCGCAAGCGTGCATAATGCGCGAACGGAGTGCCGGGTCAAGGTCGCCGGGGAGTTCATCCTCATCTAGGACGTCGATGCGTCCAGACGGGGTGGCCAGGACATCCACTGCCAGATCGTGCCATTCAAGGGTTGATCCGTCGAATGAGGTCACGTCCCCGATGTTGAAGTACCACGCAGACGTTGCTCCATCACTATCTATCCAGTGATAGAGGTTGTATGGACGGTCGAACCAGAAGTATCCAACCGTGAGGTTGCCGGCCTTAAGCGGTATCCCGTGAAGGATGTAGTCCTGCGTCATCCGGTAGTAGACGACCAGACAGTCTTCAGTTCGCAATGCGACGTCGCACGCAAATGACTGCGTGCGCCCCGGCTTTGCCAGTGAGGTCTTGATCTCAGTGATGCGGTCAGGTATCGGCACCGTTCGGTCCTGCGGGATCCGGATCATCCCAGTCGCGGGATGATCCGGAAGGGGTATTCCCCGGTGGCCTCTACTTGAGGTTCAGTTTGGCAAGAACCGGTGGGTTCCAGACAGCACGCGGACGGTGTCCGGTAAGGACCGCCACGACCTCATGGGACGGGCGTCGGCGCCTCTCGGCACCGGCGAGGTCGCTCGCTGATGCGGTGTGAGGCGTGATGACCACGTTACTCATCTTGAGAAGTGGATTATCCGATGGTGTCGGTTCCACTTCGGTGACGTCCAGACCTGCGCCGAGGATCATGCCGTGATCGAGCGCCTCGATCAGGGCAGCCTCCTCAACGACCGGCCCTCGACAGGTGTTGATGAGCAGCGCCGACGGCTTCATGAGGCGGAACTGGGGCGCGCCGATCAGGTGATGGGTCGAATCCATCAACGGAACATGCAATGAAACGAAGTCGCTGTCCTGAAGGACTTGGCCGAGGGTTGCCTGTCTGACACCGGCTTCCAGAAAGACTTCCTTTGGAGTGAATGGGTCATAGGCGATGACCTTCAGGTCAAAGCCGTGCGCCCGCTTGGCGACGGCGCGCCCGATGTTCCCAAACCCGACGAGGCCAAGCGTCTGACCGTACACGTGGTGACTGATTGGTCCCATTGGATGCTGGCGATTTGGGTCGCTCCACCCGCCATCGACGACATAGTTGTGCAATGGCACGATGTGGCGGACGCAGGCGAGGAGAAGTGCGTACGTGTGGTCGGCGACTTCATTCACGAACACGTCGGGAACATTGCAAACAACGATGCCCCTTTCGGTGGCGATGTCGATGCCGTGGATCGTGTCCATGCCGATGGAACTGCGGGCAATGACCCGGCACTTCGTCAGAGACGCCATGACCGTGGCACTCAGGCCCCACGATGGGATGATTGCGTCGGCGTCATGCACGGCGGCGATGACTTCCTCGTCTGTCCGTGCTTTTGACACGATCACGTCGCATCCGGCGCGTTCGAGGATGTCACGTTCGCCAACCTCGCCGAACTGTCCCCACGGGGACAGAACCACGACCTTCGGGCGGGCCCCGTGCGCATAGGCTCCGCCGGCAACGCCACCATGTGAGGATCCGCTGCTCATTCCTTCTCCTTGGTCGGACAGATCATTGGGGTCGGGAACCGGTCGAGTGACCATCCATTGTCGGTGCGATGGCAGTGCCTACCGGTAGGTGCCAATACGCCTATGCGACACGGTCTCCGCTGCTACTTTGCCGCGGTCAGTGTATCGCGGTAGTCGCCGACAAGCGCTCAAGTTCTGACTTGAGTTCCTGAAGGAATGCGCACGCTTCCTGCCCGTCAAGCACTCGGTGATCAAACGTCAGGCAGACGTTTGCAATCGGCCGGATTGCTATGGCGTCGGTTCCGACGACCACTGGGCGGCGCGTGATTGCCTCAAGGGTCAGCATTGCTGACGTCCCCTCGGGAAGGATTGGCTGCGATGTAACCGAGCCAAGGGCACCAGTGTTGTTGATCGTCATGGTCGTCCCGGCGTAGGCCGATGAACCAAGGGTATTGCCTCGCGCGCCGTCGATGATGCGGCGCATCTCACCCACCAGACCGCTGACCGAGAGGCGTCCAGCGTCCGGCACGCATGGGACGAGCAAGCCACCTCCGGGACGGGCAACGGCGACACCCAAGTTAATTCGCCGATGCACGGTGACGAGGCCGCCACCGGCGCCGCGTGCTTCGGGGCCGTCCGGCCCGTCGTTCCACATTGCATTCAGGAGCAGGTGGCGTGACAGGACACCGACGACCGCGTGGGCGAATAGAGCGAACATGGACAAGTCGATCCCGTGCCGGCTACGAAACCCTTCCCGGTGTGCTTGGCGCCAGGAAAGAAGCCCAGACACGTCCACTTCGACGAGTGTCCAGGCTTGGGGAATTGTCCGTACCGAACGCACGAGATGCGCTGCAATTGCTTGGCGCAGCGCAGATGGTGGCAGGATTTCGTGATCATCAGGTGTGTCCGGCGTGGCGTTTGGCACGTGTGACGACTGGGCGAATGGAGATGATTCGTGTATGCGCCAGCCCGTGCGGTCGTCTGCTTCTAGCGACGTGGCCGGTTGCGAACTTGAACCAATGAACGCCAGGATATCTTCTTTCGTAACCCGCCCACCCTGACCAGTGGCGGGCACCCGGCGCAAGTCAATGCCGTTTTCCTGGGCAAGACGACGCACAAGGGGAGACGTCCGGGTGAGTGCATCGGGGGGTTCGTCAGCGACCGGATCAGATGAAGCCGACGTGTGGATAGGCACGTCTGTCGACACCACGACGGTGGTTCCGACTGACGGGATCACCGTGACAATCGTCGTACCTGTCGCCACTGTCACGCCCGCTGGCACAAGCAACGGTCCAAGCCGCCCGGAGACTGGTGACGCCACCTCAGCGCTCACCTTGTCGGTGACAACTTCCGCAATCGGCTCACTCAAGGTGACGTTGTCACCCGGAGACTTCAACCATTTGACGAGTGTGCCCTCGGTTGCCTGTTCACCCAGCGATGGCATGGCCACGGAGATCCCATGCGTGTGATCGCCGAGTACGGATGAGGTGGTCGTCGTCATGCGGATACCATCGGTGTTGTCGGCGTCGGTCAGTCGTCGCCGTGAGTAAGGCGATGCAGGGCGCCACCGAGGGTCAACGCGAACGCATCTCCATCATCGTCAAAGGAAGGAGCCAATGCGATAGAAACAACCGTCGGGGTGTGCAACCCCTCAGACATGCCATGCCACGTGAGACCTTCATCGTCCGACCGGTAGATGCCGTCCGTAGTCGAGGCGTAGACGGAACGGTTCCAGACGGTTCCCGGCGAGACCGTAAGCGAAAGGACACCCGAGTTCGGTTTGCCGACACGTTCGGCAATCCACAACTGGCGCCCCCCCCACATCGGCCGTTGGACCAACGTTCCCACCCCGACGAAGAACCCGTTGCGAACCGTTTCCCGGTCACCACGGTAGTCATGCGGGAATGCCGTGGTCACCCACCGGGCGCTGGTGATCTGATCGATGACTGGATTCCATCGTGCCCCGCCATCGGTGCTTCGCCAGACCGTGATTGTCGACTGTGGAGTATCGGCGCGGAACTGCTGGCGTGCACCCGGTGCACGATCCCGGTCGCGGCGAGTTGCCCCGGTTGCCGAGTACGTCGCGACCAATAGGGTGTTGTCCTGAAGGAAGTTCGGGGAAATGCTGACTGCCACGATCTCGTCGTCATCGGCAGGCGAGGCAACGTCACCCCAGGTCCCGCCACCGTCCTTGGAGATATACATCGCGCGCGCCGAACCAAGGATCACTGCAACGCCGCCGACAATATTGCGGGAGTACGTGACCATCCGTGGGTCCTCAAGCCCATCGGGCCCGGAAGGCTCCCACGACGTGCCGCGGTCACTTGTTCGGAACATTCCTTCAGCGAGGACGGCAAGCAATGTGCCGTCCGACGCGTAATCAGGTGAAATCGCGAGTGAAAGGATTTGGGTGCCCGGGAGACCGTTGTTGGCCGGTTCCCAGGTTTCACCCTCGTCGGTTGACTTGACGATGCCATCCTCGATGCCTGAGGCGAAGAGGGTGTGGTCGTCACTGAAGGCAGGCGAAACGAGCACACCCGACATTGACCGTGCAATCAGCCCGGTTGAAGATGGTTCCCACACAGTGCCGGCATCGGTTGAGCGGAAGATGCCCGACTGGTGAAGCCCGACAACAACGGACATTGCCGAATGGTCGGTGCAGATGGCCATGATGGCCTGATTGTTCAGTGGGCCACCTTCGATTGCCGACCAGGTGCGCCCGGAGTCGGTCGAGCGGAAAAGACCGTCTCCGGCGGAACCTGCGTAGACCATCTTGTCGGTGGCAAACGATGGGCTTATCCAGATTGCATTGATTGACTGGTTGGTCAGGCCTTCCGATGCGGCCTTCCACGAGACACCGCGGTCGGTTGATCGGAAGATGCCGGCATCTTCGGTGGCGAGTAGTGCAATTCCGTCCTCACCAAACGCCGGTGAAAGCGCGATTGCTTGGACCGCCTCGGTTTCGAGGCCGCGGTCGACGACCCGCCATGCACGGCCACCGTTCGTCGACCGATGAAGGCCGGTGCTCGTCAGCGCGAACGCAATGTCGTCACCGTCGAACGATGGTGAGGTGGCAATGGCGAGAACACCAAGGTCTCCAAGACCAAAGTTGGAACTCGAGAAGGTACGCCCACCATTGGATGAGCGGAAGATGCCTCCGGTTGCCGTTCCCGCAAGGACGATCGTCTCCCCGGAAATTTCGGTAGAGAGGGTGATTGCGGTGACGGCGGTGGGGCCCTGCCAAAAGTCAATCGGTTGCCAGGTCATGCCTCCGTTGGTGCTGCGCATCACGCCACTGCCAAGGGTTCCGGCAAAAAGTGTGTGGTCCCGGGCGAACTGGGGTGAGGCAACCAAGGTCTGGATGTACGGACTGGTCAGGCCAAAGTTGCGTGCCTCCCACGTAGCTCCGTGATCCGTGGAAAGAAAGCAGCCGGCCGTTGTTCCGGCGTAGAAGTGCTCCCCTGCCGGTGTTTGCACGGCAATGAGGGCGAGGACGGTGCCACCCCAACCGCAGACAGGGCCGATCAATTCCCACTTTGGAGATGCCGTAACTGACGACGTCGGGTTCCCGCCGGTCACCCGCGAGAATGGAAAGGCGATGATCTTGTCCGAATCTGATGCACTCATTGGATCAATGCTCATTGATGTGTCTCAGGGAGCAAGTTTGCGATCCCTGAGTTGGGATGTAAGTCAATTCTTGCGCTAGTGTACGGGCGTTTCTAGGTGATCGATTGGGTTGGTGACACCCGTGACCGGCACGCGTGCCCATCACCGCGGATCATGGGTTGACAGCGGGATTGGACTTGTCGGTCAAGATAAGGGCTTCGGTCGTGAGGGCCATGCATCCGGCGCTCACGGCGAACTCGAGGGCACCGCGTACAACCTTCAGAGGATCGAGGATCCCCGCCTCGGTCATGTCGATGATCCGGTCACCTACCGCATCATATCCGTGCCCCGGAGGAGACATCCGGAGGCGCGCAAGGATGGCGCGGTGGTCGCGGGCCGAGTTCCGGATGATCCATTCTGTCGGTGCTTCCATGGCACCGATGAGAACCTTCACCCCGATTGCCTCATCCCGGCTCAGGGTATCCGCGAATTCCCGCAGTTTCAGGACACATGCCAGGTAGGCGGCGCCTCCACCGGGGACAACACCCTCTTCGGCGGCGGCACGGGCGGCAACAATCGCCTCCTCGCCTCGCTGCTTGCGGGTTTCACGCTCCCTTTCGCTTGGCGCGCCGACCTTCAGGACGCCGACACCGCCGGATAGCTTACCCATGCGTTCGCGCATCTTGTCACGTTCAAAGTCACCCTCGGCAGTTGGTAGGAGCTTCTTGATCTCGGCGATACGCTCGCGGATGGCGTTCGGCGCCCCGGACCCTCCGATGATGCTGAAGAAGTCCCGGTTGCACCAGACACGACGTGCCCGGCCAATGTTGACCGACGTGGCGCTTTCCATCTGGTCGCCGGCGTCCTCGGCAATGAGGCGGCCGCCGGACAGAATGGAAATGTCTTCCAGGATGCGCACACGGCGGTCACCGGCACCGGGTGCCTTGATACCAATGCACCGGAGAACGTCGCGCTCGTGGTTTGTAGCCAGAAGCCCGAGGGCTGAACCGGAGATTTCGTTGGCGAACAGGACAAGACCGCCAAACGATTCACCGGACTGCTTTCGCGCGATGATGGTCTCAAGCAGGGGGAGAAGCTGTTCGGCGCGGTCGATGTTCAGATCGGTTGCAACGACAAGCGGGTTCTCGATGATCGCTTCCATACGATCGAGGTCGGTGCAGAAGTGGGCCGAGACATACCCGCTATCCCATTGCAATCCCTCGATGTACTCGCGGTCGGTCCTCATGGTCGTGCTCTCCTCGACGAGGAGCACACCGTCAGTCCCGATGATCTCGAGCATTTCGGCCACGTAGCGGCCAATTTCGCGGTCCCCGCCTGCCGCCGCGATGGATAGCGCTTCGATTTGCTCAGGCGACTCCATGGGAACCGCCTGATCCTTCAGCGAAGCGACCGCCACGGCAAGGCCCTTCTCAATGCCGCGCCGGATCATCATTACGTTGGTGCCGGATGCAGCTTGCTTGTTGGCACCGTGAAGGAGCGCCTGGGCAATCGTTGCCGCCGTTGCCGCCCCGTTGCCGACTTTCTCGCGGACCTGCCAAGCCATCTGACGGATGAGCATCGCGCCCATGTTTTCGTAAGGGTCCGGCAACTCGATAATCCGGCGGGCGATCGTGCCGGCATCCGTCAGTAGTTCCGGCGTACGGGTAGAGATCACAGGTGCCATGACCACGGCACGGGCCATTGGTCCAAGGGTGACGCGCAGCACGCTTGCCATGATGTCAACCCCCCGGGCGAGGGCAACACGTGCACGAGGCTTGAGCAGGACATCGCGGTAGAACTTCTCTGCCATCGACGAAAACGTTCTCCCCTTCGCGGTGCATGGGTGCAGGCTTCTTTTCGAAGTTCCCACAA
This sequence comes from Chloroflexota bacterium, assembly GCA_009693165.1. Lineage (GTDB taxonomy): Bacteria > Chloroflexota > UBA11872 > UBA12225 > UBA12225 > UBA12225. Next base: position 1,163 of record SHXX01000039.1, on the reverse strand, counting down.
GCCTCTGGGAACTGACTGCCGTGCCACGACCCTTGATATGACCGATTCTACGTGTTCTGCCACTGATGCAACCGGGCCGGAGGAGTCGGGGGAAAAACCCCGATGGAAGGCGTGCATCCAAGTGCCATGCTTCTGCGTGTACACGACAAGCGGCACTCGAGGGGAAGAGTATCCGCCGGTGGCGCGGTGCGAGGGGGTACCGGACGCCACGATGACCATGGTGACGGCGGAGGATTTCGCTCCAATGCCGATTACCGGGACGTGGCAAAGGGGCCACGGAAGGGTAGGTAGACCATGTCCGTGCGAACCACGACAAAGACCCCACGGCGCACCGTGACCACCCGGCGAGGCCCCGCAACGTCGGTGGCTTTGGACCGGCGCATCCGACCTACGCCACTCCCGGACGAACTCGAGGTCATTGATTCGTTGCGCACGCGCCTCGTCGCCGACCTCGAGCAACTGACTGCGACAGCTACTGACAAGGATCCAACGGGGGCAGATTTCGATAGCATGGTGACGGCAGCTCAGTCATCAATGCGGTCCGAAACCGACGACATCCTGCGCTCACGCAGTGAACATCGTCTTGTCGAAGTGCAGAAGGTTGAGGCGAGGCTTCGGGACGGATCCTACGGTGTCTGTGACACGTGCGGTGACGATATTGATCCGGAGAGGCTTGAAGCTGTTGCTGACACCACTCACTGCATGCCGTGCCAGGTGGCATCTGAGCCGAAGGCGCGGGTGAGTTCCGCGTGGCACCGGGAGGCGTAGCGTCCTGTCTCCAGTCGTGGTGGCTTCCCGGTCAGGCAATTGACCGGGAAGTTTCAGTCCAAGTAGGTGCGCGACCGCGCGCAGGTGCAGGATCAGCCGCAGACGGGCCCTAGGTGTCGTCTCTCACGACATTGGGTACAGGGGCTGGGGAGAATGGGATGAAGGCCTCGCCCGGTACGGTGCTGGGTACTGACACCACACCCGCCAGGGAGGCCTTGGGATGCAACACTATCACCCGCACGCCAAGTTGACCACGCACGGGCGCGCACGACTGCTGCACGCGGTCGCGTCGGGGACGCCGGTGACCGATGCGTGCGCCGATGCCGGCGTCTCGCGGACGACGTACTCCCGCTGGAGGCAGCGGTTCACCACCGAGGGACTGCCCGGCCTGGCGG